>NZ_QNRR01000006.1:0-300000 GCF_003315205.1 Roseimicrobium gellanilyticum
CACAACGCTCACGCACCCGGCGCAAACGCTGCGCGCTCAACTCAGAAAAAAACAGACAACCACTTCCGCGACTCCATTTATCTAACTAGACTTAACCATCTCAAACGCAACATCCTTTACGCCATTCCTCGCCAACTTCCCTTCATGGCATTGGGCTGAAGCCGAACTCAGGGGACGTTTCCATTCGGCTAAAGCCGAATCTACTTTCCTACACTTCCTTCCGCTGCGCCCACTTCTTCCCGGCGGCCAATGCCTTCAGCGTTTCCTTGAGCCGCGCTTGTTGCGTCTCTTCACGCTTGGCAGTGCCCACCCACACCATGTACTCGCGCTGATACGTGGGCTTGAGACTGGCGAAAAAGGCCGCGGCTTTTTTGTTTTTCTTCAGTCCCTCCGCCAGCAGTGGTGGCATGGGCCAGGCTTCGCGCTTCACCTTGGGCGGTGGTGGCAGTGCAGGTTGCGCATCCAACGCCACGGCGGCATGCACGAGGGCACGCAGCGCCGCTTTGTCCAATTCATCGAGTGACTTGAGCTTGATGCCGCGGATGCCCATGTTGCCCTCGCCGTGGTTGAAAAGCTTCGCGGCATCGTTCAGCTCTCCACCGCGATAGAAGCAGATCTCGGCATGATCATTGAAGGCACCCAGCGAGACCACACGCTTCTTCAGCGAGTAGCAGAGCATGTTGCTGTTGATGGATTCCGTGAGGTCAGGCTCCCAGCGAAACATCCACTCGCGCACCTCCTCACACAGCGGCTTGGAGAAGGTTGGGCACGTGGCTATCCACTCATCCGGATCCTGGGTGCGTGAGGGGCGGCAGTCCATGGCGCAGAGGTAGCGCGTCTGCCTCGCGACTCAAGCAAACACCGTCTGGCGGATGGTGGAGCAGGGCAGGCAGCCCGCGGCCTCCCAAAGGAGCTCCTGCGTCGTCTCCCAATCCATGCACTGGTCCGTGATGGATTGCCCATAGACCAGGCCCTCGCGTGAGGTGCCGAGCGTTTGTGCGCCGGCGACGAGATTGCTCTCCAGCATCGCGCCGATGATGCCGCGTGTGCCCGTCACGCGCTGACGCACAATCTGGCGGAAGCTATCCGGCATGCGCGTGCAGTCCTTGCCACAGTTCGCATGGCTGGCATCGATCATCACTACGGGAGGCAACTTGTGCTTTTCCAAATCAGCGAGTGCGGAAGAGACAGAGGCCGCGTCAAAGTTCGGCCCATCTTCACCACCACGCAGGATGAGGTGGCTTGCAGCATTTCCGGTGGTATTCACCACACTCGCACGTCCGTCCTCGCTGATGCCCAGAAAAGTCTGCGGCTGGGTCGCCGCCTTGATGGCATTGATGGCAGGAAGCACGGCGCCGGAGGTGGCGTTCTTGAACCCCACAGGCATGGAAAGACCGCTGGCCATCTGCCGGTGTGTCTGGGACTCCACCGTCCGTGCACCGATGGCGCTCCAGCACGTGAGGTCCGCGATGTATTGTGGTGTGATGGGATCCAACATCTCGGTGGCGGTGGCCACACCGCAGTCCAGCACATCCCGCAGGAACGTGCGGGCCATGCGCAGGCCACCGGGAATGTCATTCGTACCATCCAGATGCGGGTCCATGATGAGCCCCTTCCACCCAAGGGAGGTGCGCGGCTTCTCGAAATACACACGCATCACCAGAAGCATACGCTCCCTCACCTCATGGGCCAGCGTGGCCAGCCGCTCCGCATACTCACGCCCGGCCTTCAGGTCATGGATCGAGCACGGTCCCACGATGACCAGGAGGCGCTCATCGTTCCCACTGAGGATGTTCTCGATTTCACCGCGCGCCTTCGCCACAAACTCCGCATGCACCTCAGTACGCGGAATCTCCCGCACCATCTCCTGGGGTGCAGGCAGGGCGGTATTGGTGACAACGTGAAGGTCTGTGACGCGAGGCATGGCTCTATAAAGACGGAATGATGGAATATTGGAACCCCGGAATGATGAAAAGTTGAAACACTCGCTGACCACTCTTCCAACCTTTCCCCGCCCCGCGTATCCCGCTTGTCTTTCCCCTGCTGCGACGCTACCGCAAAAGATGCCCACCGCTTCCAAGTCCTCCAGCACACTGCTGCTCATCCTCGGCTATGTCCTGGGAGTGCTGCTGCTGGGAGCATTGCTGGCCCCGCCTCTTTTCTTCGCCGCGAAGAGCGTCATTCAAAACTCGCCGGACAGCGCCTTGGCCGGGGTACTGGAGGGAAAGGAATTCCCCGGCTACTTCAACCGCGCGGTGCTGCTCGCCGCCGTACTGGGCCTGTGGCCGCTGCTGAAAGCGATGCGCATGAAGTGGCATGAGGTTGTGGGCGAAACACGCCTGTCCCGTGGTGCAGGTGAGACGGCCCTGGGATTCCTCACGGCCCTGGCTTTCATCGCCATCATGGGATACTTCTGCTGGTGGGCTGAGGCCTGCCGCATCCATCCCAACGCGAAGTGGTACAATTTTCACAAGCCTCTCCTGTCAGGGTTTACGGTGAGCATCATTGAAGAGTTCCTGTTTCGCGGGGCGGTGCTCGGAATCCTCTGCCGCTCTCTGGGAACACGCGCCGGACTCTGGTGGACCACCGGCATCTTCGCCTTCGTGCATTTTCTGAAGCCCCCCCTCGATGGCGCCATTCCTGATGCATCCGTCACGTGGACCAGCGGCTTCTGGGTCATCAGCCAGCTCTTCCGTGGATTCGGACGCTGGGAGAATTTTGTGGGCGAGTTCCTCCTGCTCGCTGCCGTGGGCTGGGTGCTCGGTCGCGCGCGGCAATCGACGGGAGGTCTGTGGCTTTCCATCGGCTTGCATGCCGGATGGGTCTCCGGCATGAAGTACTTTGGCGGGGTGGTCTTCACCTCCAAAGCCCTGCGCGATGGGGATTTCACGCCCTGGATGACGCAGAACACCTGCCGCGCCATTGTCAGCCCCATTGTAGGCATCGTCCCACTCATCGCTGTGCTGCTCACCGGTGCCGTGGTGCTGCTGATCGTGCGCTGGCGCAAAGACGGGAAACCGTCCCAAGCCCGCTGAACAACCGCGGACAGCCCGCAGAATTTCGTTGCCACCTCGCCACCCCACCGCCACTTTCCCCGTCACATACTCACTCATGCCTGAGTGGCGGAATTGGTAGACGCGCCAGACTTAGGATCTGGTTGGGAAACTAGTGCAGGTTCGAGTCCTGTCTCAGGTACTTGTTTGGTTTGGAATGAAGAAGATTCCTGAGCCGAGTTCATCCCTGTTGTTTCGATGGGCCTACCACGGCTCGCGCGCGTGCCCAGATGCCGAACCAGAAGGTGAGATAGTACCCAAGCACGATCGCTCCAGTAGCCATCGAGCCAGCCAGGCCGGACTCAGCCAGCCACGAATGGTCACCTGAGGAGGCATGCCACGATTTCCACACACGCCACAAGCCGAAAGAGAGCCGCAGAAAGACGCCCACGGTGATTGCAAGCACCAGCCATCGGTTGGGAATGAAGTGGAGCGCCTGTGAAGTGGCTTCCCACCGGGTGAGTCGAAGTCCCACGAGGCCAAGGACCATGCCGCACACAACCCCTACGGCGCTGTACTTGAATGCACCCGAAACCCAAAGGCTGCTGAACACCGCAGTCCCGAGAAAGAGCAAGGTGGAGATACCGATGCTGATGACATTCAACAAGGCCACCCACGGCCGGGCACGTCGGCGGGCGGTGCCTGCGCGGTAACGACTGATAATAGAAAGAGGCAACGCAAGCGCGACGAGGGCGAGAAGCGCAATCAATGCCAGGGTGAGCAGGAGCAGCGGCATCCACCGCTCTCCTCGCCGATCCCACCAAACGGGTCAAGGGCTTGAGGCCCCAAGCAGCTTGTCAGGATCACGTCTCGTAAGAATCAAGTAATGCCACCTTTAAAATTGGTCGATTCTTTACCGAAAGCGACGCGTCGAAGTTTGAAGAATCCTTGCCGCACCGGGGCTTGTGTCGACGTTCGTGACCTTATACGGTGCGCTCAACCAAATCCCCGAACATGCTTCGATTGAACCTGAGCCCCTTCTCAATCGCCCTCATCCCGCTCCTGTGTTTCACGGCCTGCGATTCCGAACAAAGCAGCGCCGCTCCCCAGAGCAGCTCAAGATCCAAAGAAATTGCGGAAAACATCGATAAGGAAGAGGCACTTGAAGCCATTCGTCTGCAGTCCGTCACCGATCCGGTAGCGGACAAAATCGAAGCCTATCGCAAGCAGATGGCTGAGCTCTTCTACGCTCAGAAGTTCGAGGCACTGGAGAAGGAGGCATCTGCCGCCCGTGCCAGCAAGGAAGTCTTTGGAAATGGGTCGTGGAAGATCGTCCAATTCTATCAGGCCTTCGAGCGCAAAAGTGAGGATGCGCTAGGCATCTGGAACGTCGCGGAGGACACGCACAATGCCTGGCTGAAGGCCTTTCCAAATTCCGTGACTGCCCGCATCGCCTATGCCGATTTCCTTACCAACTACGCCTGGCACGCCAGAGGCACTGGCTATGCCGACACAGTTACCAGTGAGGGCGGGAGGCTGATGCATGAACGTCTCACCAAAGCAGGCAAAGTCCTCAACGACGCCCTCAAACTGCCAGAGAAAGACCCCATGCTCCATCTCGTTGCCCTCTACGTCGCTTTGGGCAAGGGCCTCGATAAACCTGACTATGACAAACTTCTGGAGGAAGCCCATGCTTCAGAGCCCACCTTTTGGGGCTATGACACTGCCCGAGCCTACTCCCTGCTCCCCCGTTGGTATGGGAACAAAGGGGACTGGGAAGCCTTTGCCGTCACCGCCGCTGAACGCCCGGACGGCCCCGGCATGGAGGTTTACGCCCGCATTATGATGCGCATGGTGGACTTCCACGAAAATGTCTTCAGGGAATCCAAAGCCTCTTGGCCAAAAACCAAGGAAGGTCTCGACATCCTGCGCAAAAAATACCCTGAATCTCTGGAAATCCTTAGCTACGCTGCGCTCCTGGCCACCTGTGCCTTCGACAATAAATCTGCGAAAGCATACTTCGAGGAACTCGGCGACCGCTATCTGGAAAAGAGCTCCGTCTGGCCCTCCAAAGAGAGCTTCATACACTACCGCAAATGGGCTCGCACCGGAAAGTGGTGAAGGCAGGGGGATGACGAGGTGTGAGTGCGCCTGGAAGGCGGAGGGCCTTCACTGATGGCTGAACCAACGGCGCGTGCCTGTTCGTGCATCCTGCCAGAAGGATCATGGTCAGGTGTTGCCACGATCAAGACATCGGGACGGATACAGTTCCCAATCCAATCACGTTGGGTCACGCAAAGGCACGACGAGATACGATGTGCCACGATACCACGCTTCTCCATGAACAGGACATTGTCTCACCAGTTGCTTGAAGACTTGCATGCTTTGGAACGCTTCTTGAGAGGATGCCGTCCTGGATTTGGGCAATCGTTCGCCACGGCATTGCTTCGCAGTTTGCAATCTGCCAGCGAAGGCCTGGCATGGCTGCAGGCTCCCATGAAGGAATTGGAACGCACCGTGCAGGACTTCGTAACTGCCGACACGTCCGCTTCCGTGAATGCCTTTGCACTCTGGTCCCGAATCGAACACGCCATTGCCGCCTGTCGCGATGCGGCCGCGGGAAGCCCTCGACACAAGATCACTTCCAGCAGCCTGCTGCGACCAGCTCTTGGGGCACCTCCGCAATAGCCACGAATGCAGCACGGAGTCCTGAGCGAGTTTGCTTCCTCAAGACTCTCCGGTGGCACCGTTCTCCGGCCTGTCCTCCAGCCCCCACACGTAGATCACGGGAGCCTCTTCGGTCCGCAGGTCCCAGAGGACATTGTTCACCGTGAGCTGCAGCGAGTGGCCATCAGGCAGTCGCACCTGGACCATGTCTCCCGTGCGGGGCACCATCGGGAGCTCCATGTCCGCCACGGTACTGGCCTCTCCGCCGGATTCTGTGAGGAGAAAAAGAACGCGCATGGAGAAAATCCTACTCCCAATACCCCGGGAGTCGAGCGGGAAATAAGCGCCTCACCGTTCCGGCTTGGCCCAAAAATCCGCAATCTCGACATCCCGCGCGCCAACTCCGCAGTGGCGGACGCGAAAGGATTGCCTAACAGAGACCTTATTCTCTCGCCCCTTGCCGCCCCTTTTTCATGGACCCCAATTACTTCAGCTTCCTCTATCCCTCCGTCGAGCATCTGCGCAACCGTACCCGCCAGCGGCTGCCTCGATTCGTTCTGGAGTATCTGGAAGGCGGCTGCTTCTCTGAGATTAACCTGCGGCGAAATACTGACGAGATCCGCGAGGTGCAGCTACGACCGTACTACCTGCGTGACTACGCCGGCAGCGACCTGAAGACCGAACTTTTTGGCAAGACCTACGACGCACCCTTCGGCATCGCGCCCATTGGGCTGCAGGGTCTCATCTGGCCGGAAGCCACGGAGATTCTCTCCAGCGCGGCCTACCGGGCGAATGTGCCTTTCATCCTCAGCACAGTGGCCACCGCCAGCATTGAGACCGTGGGGAAACTCACCAAGGGACAGGCTTGGTACCAACTCTACCACCCCACGGAGGACGACCTGCGTGACAAACTGCTGGAACGTGCCGAGAAGGCAGGCTTTCCCGTGCTCGTCATCCTGGCGGATACCCCCACCTTCGCCTATCGACCCAAGGAGATTCGCAACGGCCTCTCCATCCCGCCGAAGATGACCTTTCGGAACATCCTGCAGATGATGTTTCATCCCACGTGGTCCTTCAGCCAGCTCCGCGCAGGTGCACCCAAATTCAGGACTCTGGAACGGTACATCCCCAAGGGCACGAACATGAAGCACCTGGGCCTCTTCATGAACAAGACCTTCTCCGGCAGACTCAGTCCCTCACGCATCGCAGCCATCCGCGAGAAATGGAAGGGCAAGCTCGTGGTGAAGGGCATCGTGAACGAGGAAGATGCTGAGAAGGCGTTGAGCCTTGGTGTGGATGGCCTCATCGTTTCCAATCACGGTGGCCGCCAGCTCGATGCCGGGCAGTCCACCATCAAGCCGCTGCAAGAACTCGCAGAGAAGTTTGGCCATCGCACCACACTGATGATTGATAGCGGCCTCCGCTCCGGCCCGGATGTAGCCTGTGCACTCGCCTGCGGCGCGAAGTTTGCCTTCATGGGCCGCACCTTCATGTACGGCGTAGGTGCACTTGGAAAATACGGTGGTGCGCACACCATCACCATGTTGAAGCGCCAGCTTCAGCAGGTGATGGAACAGATCGCCTGCGAGCGAGTGACGGATTTCCCAAAGCACCTCGTGCAGTGAGGGGCGCATTCCTTACTGCACCCCTGCATGCTCCAGCAGAATACGGCGCACTTCCTTGATGGCGGCGGGATTCTGGTGCGCGCCATGGTGTGTGGGCACAACCAGTTCGCTCTCGGCACCGTCCATATGGCTGCTCCAGTAGGGCACAATGCCATCGGACTGTGCTGGCTTGGTCTTGTCCTTGTTCCCGCCTTTGCCACGGTCACCCATGATGGTGTTGTACGGAATGCCCGGCGTGAGGGGAAATTTGTTGATGGCCATCACGAATCCGTTGGTTGGCGCAAGTGTGTCCACGCTGTTGGGAATGCGCTTCAGTTGCATGGCGTCTCCTGGGAGTACCACCAGCTTCACAGCTTCCTTGCCAGCCTTCAAAAGCGTGCGAGGAGCCTTGACCAAGCTGGCTCCGATGCGCCCCACCGTACCGCTGGCCATGTCCGCGCCCTTCAGCGGCGCGCAGATGAAGATCACACGCCCCACTTCCGGACGATGCTCAAAGATGAGTGCATCCGTGAAGAGTTTCTTCGTATCGGGTGAGATCTCCACTTGCTCCGGCGGCTTGCCAAACATCTGAAGCCAGAGCTTGTCGCCCACATCCGTGATGAGCAGGCGGCTGATGCATCCCCCCATGCTGTGGCCGATCACGACCATCTTCTTCTTTAGCGGATACCGTTTCTCAATGGCATCCAGCTCCTTTCTCAGAATGGCCGCGGAGTGAGGATACGGATAGCCGCTGGGATAGCTGTAGAACCAGAACTGGTAGTTCTTGCGGATGTTCTCATCACCGCGCAGCGCATTGATCATCGGAGTGTAGGTCGGCGGTGCGGAGTTCAATCCGTGAATCACAAGCACCACCGTCTTGTTCGGATCATAGGGCTGCAGACGCGCAATGCGCGCCGTGTGCGCATACTTTTCGGGATTGATGAGGCGGGCGAGCCCCATCTTCTCCGGCTTGGTGCTGGCGAGCAAGACTGCCACCGGAGTGGAGAAGTCTGCCGCAAGAGGATACGTATGCCTGCCCACCTCCACAGTCTCCGTGGCCAATGGATCAGAGAATGCCACTTCCGCGCGTGAGCCCTGGAAACGCACCACCGCCGTCACGCCGTAGTAGGTGCGTGGCAGATAGAAGTTCTCACGTTCGTCTTCGTTCTCTTTCTTTCCAATGGCCACAAGTGGCGCGCCCAGGCCATCCTTGGTGATGTGTTCCTTCACAAACACGCCACCCACATCGAACTGATCGGAAGGCGTGAAATCATACAACGCCGGGTCCCACTTCTTGTTCGCGACACGGCGATGCGTGAGTTCGAACGTGCCCTTCTCGGTGGGCACCGCGAGCGGCTTTGTCCATGGATCCAGCTTCGCATCCCGAATGATCATGAAGACTCGGGACAAGGCATAGTTATAGGCGTTGCGAGCCTCATCATTCTTGGGGTCGCGTTCCAGCTCGGCCTGTGCAGTCTGCGCAGCCGCGAGGCATCTCCCCAACGTCTCCATGGGCTGGCGATGGCTGCGCGCGGTCACATCGATCAGGTCCCTCTCCACAGAAACCAGCGCGCCCACCGCCGTGCGTATGGGCCGGAACTGCGGACGCCGCTCCGCAATGGTGGCGTACCTCGCACAGCTGCTGAGGGAAAGGCACGCGAGGAGGGCGATGGCAGGCCAGAAGGAGAAATGGGGCTTCATGGTGGGAGGACTCCAGACACTGAAAACAGCATGCGATTTGCCATGCTACATGTCCCTCTTCGCATGTGACCAGCGAAAATCCATACAACCAAGGTGCAACTTGCATGAATTGGACGGCCTGAAGGTGACGTGGATCAAAAATTTGAACATCCCGTGAAAATCGATGCCTAACCCCGGCTGCCAAAAAATTCCTCCATTCTGCCGCCCGACGAATGATGATGAAATCCCTGCTGTCACGCACCGCGCTTCTCGCCGCCCCACTCCTCCTCGCAGGTTCCCTTGCCGCTCAACTCACCCCTGCGGGTGTGAGCATCTCCAATCGCAACGGAAACTTCAATACACCCGGAGGCATATCCTCACTGACCACGCCCGGCACCGGCTTGTCCAAGCCGGATGTGTATGGCGTCAATCAAAAGCCCGGTTCCTGTCCGCAATATCCGTGGAAGACCGGCATCGTGACCACCATCTTTTGGGTGGGTGAACTCGCCACGGAGAAAAATCCGGTGCCGAATACGGCGAGTTCCTGGGATCCGAAGTGGATGAAGACCTTCGGCGGTTATGACTGTCCTGATGAAGACAAGTCCGTCACGAACTTCAAGCCTGCGAAGTTCACCCCCATGCAGAACCCGTTCTATTTCGCGCTGCCCTACAACGACGTGATCGATCACGACACGCACAAGGAAGAAGCGAAAAAAGTCATTCCCTGGTTCAAGGGAACCTTCAAACGCGAAGGCAGGTCCGTGCTGGAAGATCGCTGGATCGCCATCCGCTTTGGGAGCCGTGTGTGTTATGCCCAGTGGGGGGATTGCGGCCCCTTCGTCACCGATGATGCGGACTATGTCTTTGGCAATGCCCGTCCAAAGAACCCCAAGAACAACGGCGCAGGCCTCGATATCTCCCCCGCAGTGCGCGACTACCTGGACTTCAGGAGTGGACAGAGTGTCGACTGGAAGTTCGTCGAGGAAGATGACGTGCCTGATGGTCCGTGGAAAACTTGGGGCACGAACAATCCCTTCTCGATGGCCTACCAGAGAAAGGAACTCGGCAAACTTCCAACAGCCGGTGTCGCAGCTGCCAACGACGCACGGCCTGTGAGCCAATCTGAAATCGATCGCATTCAGGAGCTCCGCCGTCAGCGCGATCTCTGGTTCCAAAATGGCGGCGCGGCGAAGGCGGGCAAGTAAGCCGAAGCCTGGGCCTTCAAACCGTGCAGCGTGTGGCGGGTGTTCCAACCCGCCATTTTTTTGCTCACACGCGGAACAGACCCACGGCACCCAGAGCCGCATCAGCCATTCAGCTCCTTCTCAAAACTCCACCTTTACACTCGCCTGGAAGTAGTCCTCATCACCACCTCCCACACTCGTAAGAGAAGAACCCGCCTCATGATGCGTGAAGCCCACGGATAGTTCCGTCGATGAAGTGGCCTGCCACGATATGGCCGCATTGTATGCCGTGCCAAGATAGCGTTCACCTCCAGGTGCGGGACCTGCCAGACGTTGCAATGGCGGCCCGTACACGTCGTCCTCCGCACTGAACCGCCAGAGGAAGTTCACCCCCATCGTCACTTCCACCTTCGGATGTGGTTTGAGCTTCACCAGTGGGTTGATGTTCCAAAGGTTCGATGGCGAGACGAAGCCGCCTTCATTGAAGTAGTTGTTCGCCTGGAAGAGCGGATGAAACGTGTGCAAGTCCCCGGAGGCATCGCCGCCGGAAATGAGGTCCCCGCGCAACATCAAGGTGGGCCGCCAGGGCACGTCGCGAAATACATAACCCACACCCAAGCTCGCGGCGCCTGCGAGGATGTCGCGATCTCCTGTCTCGCCGAACTGGAGGATGAATTCCGTGTTATAGACCAGCGGTTCCACCTCACTCCACCAGCGAGTGCCAATGGTGTGACGCAACTCACCTCCTCCCATCTCCGCAAAGATGGAGTCCTCATCACGCAAGCCTATGTAGTAGAGATCCACATAATGCTCCTTTCCCAGGGGAGATGGCAGGACGGCATACACACTCCAGAAAAGCACCTCATCGGGATGCGAACGGTTGTCGAACGCACCGTCCTCGATCTGCACCGGAGACGCGATGAAAGCATCCACCCGGATGCCCGGACTACCACTCAGTGAAACCAGCAACGCATCATGAGCGAGCCGCTGATTCGCTCCCTCACGGATGGATAGCAGACGCCCGGAACCATAGTACAATGTCTGCCTTCCACCACGAATCAGCAGCGTGTCGTCACCTGCATCCGCCAAGGTGTCCTTCCATTCCGCGAAGAGCTGCAGAAAGTCCGGCTTGTCTTCATCCGGCGGTGCCAGTGGATTGCGCTTCCCCCACATGCGCCCCCAGGTGAGCTCCGTGACGAGTGCAAAAGTGGACTCATATTCCGCACGCAACATCACTTGGACACGCTGATGCACCCACGCATCGTTGTCGATGTCACCCAAGCCAAAGTCCACGCCCCGGTAGGTTTCCTGCATCGTGCGCGCATGACCTTCCACACTGAACTTCCAGTCGTTCAACAACGGCATTGAGCCACCACTCGGGATGTCTGCGCGATCATCACGCATTTGTGCGGAAGCGCGAGTCAGCCCAAACGCCATCACCAGCAGGATCAGACCCGCATATGACAGCGCTCCATTCATGGAAACAAGGAGGTTAGGGCTTCTGCCTCAACCTCCTTCAGAGAGTGCATTCGCTTCCAGTTCACGAGCCTTGTCACTAGAATGCAAAACAATCGCATCCCGAGCCCCAGAAGGATCCAAACGTGCTCGACGCATTCTGATGTGTCTCCACCCTCCGTACGCCACGCAGACTCGTCTTCGCCACATGTCCCTCCGGCAACGGCACACCCGCACGCACCGCCTTCTTCAAATCGAGTGGTGCACCATATCCACCGAATACCGAAATCGGTGACCACTCTGGCAGCACGGGCAGCGCCGTCGGCGCATGACCGGAGAAGTCGCCATTGGCATGCACCACTTTGCCACCGAGCACAGTCATCACGGACTCGATCCCCTTGATGACTTCCTCAGGCACACTGAAGTAGTCGTCCGTCAGCACCGCGAGATCCGCGAGCTGTCCCACGGCGAGACTGCCTTTCTTGCCGTTCTCCGTGGAGAACCAACTGCTGCCCTGCGTGTACAGCCGCAAAGCTTCCTCACGTGAGAGACAGTTCTTTTCCGGGTACATGGAGACACCCCCCACCGTCTTGCCCGTAGTAAGCCAGTAGAGAGAGACCCACGGATTGTAGCTGGCCACGCGGGTGGCATCCGTGCCCGCACCCACGGGCAGACCCATTTCCAGCATCCGCCTCACGGGAGGCGTGCGCTCTGCTGCCTGCTTCCCATAGCGCTCGATGAAATACTCACCCTGAAACGCCATACGATGCTGGACGGCCACCCCTCCACTCAGTGCCTTCACGCGTTCCAGGTTTCTGTCCGAGATCGTTTCACAATGGTCGAAGAACCAATGCACGCCATCGAAAGGCGTTTCGCGGTTCACCTCCTCAAAGACATTCAGGAAACGCGTGATGCTCTCGTCATAAGTTGCATGCAGGCGGAAGGGCCACTTGTTTGCCGCCAGTAGTGAGACCACCTCTTTGAGCTCGCTCTCCAGTGTGGGCGCCAGGTCGGGCCTCGGCTCCAGAAAGTCCTCAAAATCCGCCGCAGAGAACACCAGCATTTCACCCGCACCATTGCAGCGGAAATAGTCATCCCCCACTCCGGGACCGGTCATCTTGATCCACCGGGCAAAGTCCGCCTTCTCTTCCTTGGGCTTTTGCGTGAAGAGGTTGTAGGCGATCCGCAAGGTCAACTCACCGCGTTTGTGCAGTTCGTCGATGACCCCGTAGTCTTCCGGATAATTCTGATAGCCCCCGCCTGCATCGATGATGCTGGTGAGCCCGAGCCGGTTGAGCTCGCGCATGAAGTGACGCGTGGAGTTGACCTGATGCTCCGGCGGGAGTTTCGGACCCTTCGCAAGAGTGGAATACAGGATGGTCGCATTGGGCCGCGCGATGAGCAGGCCCGTAGGATTGCCGGCCGAGTCGCGCTGGATCTCACCTCCAGGCGGATTCGGCGTATCGCGCGTGTATCCACACGCTTTCAGTGCCGCCTTGTTCAGCAGGGCGCGGCAGTAGAGATGCAGAATAAAAACGGGAGTGTCCGGTGCGGCTTCGTTGATCTCGTCCAGGGTCGGCATGCGCCGCTCGGCAAACTGAAACTCACTCCACCCTCCCACAACGCGCACCCACTGCCCCGGTGGTGTGCGCTGAGCCTGGGCCTTCAGCATGCGCAATCCATCCGCCAGCGAGGGCACGCCGTCCCAGCGCAACTCCATGTTGTAGTTCAACCCACCTCGAATGACATGCAGGTGGGAGTCATTCAAGCCAGGGATGACTCGCCTGCCCTTCAGATCGATGACTTTCGTCTGATGATTGGTCGCGAAGTCGCCGGCATTGTCGAGCCCGATGACGCGACCGTCCTTGATGACCACCTCACGCGCCTCGGGCTTGGCCGCATCCAGCGTGGTGATACGTCCATTGGTGAGAATCAGATCCGGAATGATGGAAGCACTCATGTGATGATGTATCAAGGTACACTGTATTCTATGAACTGGCCCGGCTTGCACCGCCCCTTCAGGGGTGAAGCCAGCGGCGTGCGAGCTTCACGAGCTGGGGCATGGCGACCCACGTGAGCGTGGCGGTGATGCCCGCGGAGATGACCCCCGCGCGCAGGAGATGCGGCAGGGAGCCGATGAACGGGAGGAAAAGGGCTGGAATGATCATGCTCACCGGCCACACGGCGCTCCAGGTAAGCAGGGCCATTTTCCACCGAGGTGGATGCTGACCGCTCCCCGGGTCGCGAAACCAAGCCTCGAGTCCATGCAGGTCACGGCAGGTCGGTTCGCCTTCCACCATGTGACGCACCTGGTCCTGCCATTTCTGGTAGAGGGGTGATTGATAGAAGGCTTCGCGCGCCTCGCGATTCGAGAAGGTGCGCAGGATGCCGTACTCCAGTGACCCGGAACCCGGCGCCGGATAGAGGAATTGCACCCCTCTGGTCCCCGGAGCCTCGAGCGAGTCGCGGGCGAATTCCGCCAGCGCCTTTTCAAACGCACTGACGTGCTCCTTCCGGACTCGTCGCGTGATGGCGACATGTACAACTTCGTCCATGCTCGTACGGCTTCCTGGTCTTGGGGGATGAAGGTGGTGGTTTAGTGGCCTGCCTTCTTCGGCACCACCTGGGGTTTGATCGCTGACTGCGGGGCCTTGTGCACCATGGTGTAGGCATACTCCACGCCCACACCATACGCGCCGCCCTGGCCTTTGATGAGGCCCATGAGATTGTTGTAGTGCTCGCGCTTCGCCCAGTCACGCTGCCACTCCAGCAGGGCAGGAATGGTGGTCACTCGCACCGCTCCGGCCTGCACCATGCGGGAAAGCGCCGCGTCATGCGCCGCCTGCGAAGTGGCGCCGCAGCAGTCCTCCACCACGTAGATGTTGTAGCCAGCGCCCAGCATCTCAATCGTGGGCCAGGTCACACACACCTCCGTCCACAGACCGGTCATGAGGATGTTCTTCCGCCCGGTCGCCTCGATGGCTTTGCGGAAACCCTCATCATCCCACGAGTTCATCGAAGTGCGTTCCACCACGGCTTGACCAGGGAAGACGTCCAGTAGCTGTGGCCAGACATAGCCACTGAAGGATTCCGTCTCCACCGCAGTGAGCACGGCGGGCACATTGAACTCCTTGGCCACCTTCGCCAGCAGCGTGACGTTGTTGATGAGTGTGGCGCGATCAATGTTCGCGACACCGAAGGTCATCTGCGGCTGGTGATCGATGAACACAACCGCACTGTCTTCAGGGGTATAAAGTTTGTGGTAGGGACTCATGGCAATGACTTCGGGGGTGAAGAGATGGGTGGGTGAATGAATGACTCAGTGAGTGAGATCCCGGAAACTTCGTCCAGCATCGTGCTCAAGGGTGTCACGTTTCTAGAGCCACCGCCACGCTGCGTGGGAATGGTATTCCCTTTGCCCAAAGGGATGAGGAGGCTCTCATCCTTTTGGATGAGTCGATGGTGGTCCGTCCACTCTGTGTGCGGTCACGCCTGCACGGCCCTTGTTCTGCCAGGAACCCTCACCCTTCAGCGGGCAACACCCTCCTGACCGCACAACGGAGTGTGCGGACCACCACTACAACTTCACCAATCCCCGCTGACTGGCCGTGGCAATAGCCTCCGTGCGGCTCAGCACATCCAGCTTGGAGAACACACTGCGCAGGTGTGTCTTCACCGTGGGCTCACTGATGAAGAGTTTGGTGGCAATCTCCTTGTTGCTGTAACCCTGCGCCAGGAGTTGCAGCACCTCCAGCTCACGTGGAGTCAGCGGATCACTGCTCACGCCTGCCGCCAGCTTCGCCACTACCGAGGGCGCGAGACACGTCTCGCCCCGATGCACACGGCGGATGGTGTCCACCAGTTCCTCACGTGGACAGTCCTTGAGCAAATACGCTTTCGCACCGGCACGTACCGCGCGGTAGACTTCATTGTCTGTATCCACCGTGGTCAGCACGACGATGCGCGCATTGCCGTCCAGCCTGCGGATGGCCTCAATGACCTCCACCCCATCCATCTGTGGCATGCGGATGTCCACCAAGACCACGTCCGGGCGGTGAATCTTCCACAGGTCCACCGCATGATGCCCCGTGGACGCCTCCGCCACCACGCTCATGTCCTCCTGCCTGCCAAGGATGGCCGTGAGTCCTTCCAGCACCGTCACATGATCATCCACCACGAGCACGCGAAGTTTTTCGCGCCTGGAAGCTGAGGGTTTGGATGCATGCATGGCAGTGTCACCCTTCACTACGATTGCATTTCGCTTTCTGACTTCTCCATGGGAATACAGATACCGATGGACGTGCCACGACGCGCCTTGCTGCGGATATGAATTCTGCCTCCCATGGTCTCCACCCGTTCACGAATGCCTATGAGGCCAAAACCATCGTGGCCTTCGGCCGTGTTGAAGCCCCGGCCGTTGTCATGCAGTTGCAAACGCAGACGCTCCGGTGTGTAGCTGAGTCTCGCGTGAAAATTCGTGGCCTGAGCATGGCGCAGCGTATTGGTCAGCACCTCCTGCACCATGCGCAGCAGGTTGTCCTCCCAGCGCGGACGCATCTCCCAGGGCGTGCCGCGCAGTTCGAATCTCGCGTGGAGTGGCGAGCCTTCCGTCATGCTCTTGAAGAGGCGTACCAGTGCATCGCAGAGAGACTGCTGCTCCAGCGCCTGGGACCGCATGCCGTGGACGGATCGCCTGGCCTCACGCAAACTTTCGCGCGCCAGTTCCCGCGCCCTCTTGAGATGCTGCTGCACCGCCTCAGGAAGTTGACGCGCGGAGGCATCTTCCGCGGCCTCCAATTGCACCAGCACCCCGGTGATGCCTTGGGAAAGCGTGTCATGCAGCTCACGCGCCATGCGGTTTCGTTCCGCTACCACGGCGAGCCTGCGACTCTCCTGACTCAGCCTCATGATCTGCATGGCCAGCATCGCCTGGTTCGCCAACGCTGTTGCCAGCTCGATTTCATCGCAATGAAAGTCGGGCTCCTTGCTGAAGCGGATGCTTAGGAATCCCTTCACGGCTCCTGCCACGAACATGGGAACAGAGAGCGTGGACTTGACGCCCTTGCTCTTCAATCGCTCCATGAGCAGCGGCACCTTCTGGTCTGCCACCACCTGCGAGCGCCAGTCATACCAGGGTGTGTTGGTGCCATCGAGCGTGCGGACTTGGGCTCCGCCATTCTCGAACTTGCCAGCCACACAATGCCAGCCATGAGAGAAGAACTCCGTCCAAACCGGATGCGATTCGCTTCCCGCAGGCGGTTGCATGATGCTCGCCCCTTCCGGCGCGGGATTCATCTCCAGCCGGCCATCCTCGCAATTGCCCACCAGTTCCACCCTGCCGGTGGCCGGATTCATTTCCCACACGCCAATGCTGTGTGCACCCAGGCGCTCTCCAATCGTGCGCAGCACATGTTCCAGTAGGCAATCGGGATTCGACTCCCGCGCCAGCGCGGCCAGTGTCTGGGTCAGGGCCTCCGTTTGTCCTCGCGCCAGGTGCTTGGAGTAGCGCAGCTCCTCCACATCCGTGTTGGTTCCATACCACTTGATGAGCGCGCCTGACGCATGGTGCAGGGGCACCCCGCGGAAGAGGAACCACCGGTAAACGCCATCGTGCCTGCGCAAGCGCGCCTCATGCTCCCCCGCCACCCCCGCGGTGAGGATGGACTGCCAGTAGGCCACGAGGCCCGCAAGATCCTCTGGATGGATGGCTTGCTGCCAGCCCCAGCCACTCGCCTCTTTCAACGAGAGGCCGGTATACTCCAGCCATTGCCGGTTCAGGTAGTCGATGTGCCCGTCCGGCAACGCACTCCATACCAGCGCCGGGATGGTATCGATGACCACGCGCAGGTCTTCTTGCGGGGAGGTCAGAATATCCAGAATCATGGCGCACCCGTAGTCTAGCGGACGACCGCGGCCTCTGCGAGTGGATTCCCCAGCTAGGGCTTCGCCTGCAGCGTCTGCACGATGGAGGCTGCCACCTGATTCCCGAGCATCTCGTACCCCTTGGCATTGAAATGCACATCGTTCGGATTCTGCGCAGTGGCGAGATGCGGCGTGACATAACCGAACAGGTCATCCACCGCCACCCCATGCTTTTCCATCACCCGAACAGCAATGGCGTTGCGCTCCACGATGGAAGCCGGGTCCTGCTTCTTGGCCGCATCTACAGGAATGGGAGTCGTGCT
This sequence comes from Roseimicrobium gellanilyticum, assembly GCF_003315205.1. NCBI lineage: Bacteria > Pseudomonadati > Verrucomicrobiota > Verrucomicrobiia > Verrucomicrobiales > Verrucomicrobiaceae > Roseimicrobium > Roseimicrobium gellanilyticum. The sequence goes on from NZ_QNRR01000006.1 coordinate 17,769, forward strand.
GGCCCAGATGAGCTTTGCCCCGGTCTTCTTCAGACGGAGTACGATTTCCTCCAGGCGCTTCTCATAGTCCGCTGGCGGCGTGGCACGGTCATGGATGCCAAAGTTGAAGTGAATCACATCCCACTTCCCGCTGCCCAGCCAGATATCGAGTTTTTTCAAACCATTCGCGGCGGGGCCGCAGTTTTCCGGAGCACGGTGCACGTTTGCCTTGCCCTTCAGCGCATCGCGGGCCGCAATGGTATAACCACGTGATACAGAATCCCCAATAAGCAGCACACGCGGCAGAGCCGGATCGTCCTTCACAAACTCCCATGCGTTGCGTCGATTCTGGATGCGTTCGGTCTTGTGAATCGGGAGGTAGAAATTCCCCAGGTTCTCCTGCAGCGTCTTCTCCCAGGCCTGCTCCTCCGGCGGCAGCTTCGCCACCACCGCCGCGTAGTCTGCGTCCCGTTTGGCATCCTGTTCTGCCTTCTTATCAGCAGCTTCCTTCGCATTGGTGGGCTCTGTGCCCGCAGGCCTCGCGGCATCCGCAGCGAAAGTGACGACGGGAGAGGCACTCAGCAGGGCACAGGCAAAAACAGGGAAGAATCGGGCGCACATCATAAGCCGGAGTATTCACAGCTCCTGCTCGCATACAAGCGGGCACGTCCGGCATTTCAGGCGTGGCGTGCGATTCAGGCAGCATGAGCATGCATGCCCACCATCACCAGATCGAACCAGACGGCCGCCCCGACGAGGATGAGGAACTGGAGAAAGATGTCGAACGTCCTGCCGAGGAGAACGAAGCGGATCCAGACATGGGGAAGGGGGAGTAGCAGCGATCGCACGGTCAGAGCGGCGCCAAACATAGATAGATTGCGCAGCTTAAGGCAGTCAGCAGCAATGCGCCCAGCGCGCCCCACGTGAGTTGCAAGGTGGCTTGCGCAAAGCCGTGCCGACCAGTCTGCGCACACTCCCGATCAAATACTCGACCAAGGGGAGTCAACCGTGCGAGCAGATTCATCCCAATCAAGCCGAGGAAGACTCCCATTACAAATGACGGGAACATGATCCAAAGAGGCCAAAGGGTATCTGTTTTTAAGATTTGTTGAGCCGAAACTCCCTTCATGCCGGCCACCACCTTGATCGTCCCAGCCACAGTGAGAAAAACGATCACAAACACGACCGGCATCAGACAAAAGCGAAGTGTTCTTCCAGACGTTGTCGAAGTCTGCATAGACACCAATCCCCGATCCGCGTTGTTCATTCAAGCTCGATCGTCAAAGATGGGCTCCTCCCCTCCCGTTGGGAGACCCTTATCGTTATTTCTTATCACAATCATTAGGAGGGAACATTGCCTTCCACGTAAACACAACGTTTCGGCTGAACGCTACGTTTCGCCAACGGTCTGTATTTACATGATGTTCTCCAGTGCACAGACGTACCCTGTTGAACAGGACCACACATGAAAACCAAAAGCCCCTCATCAGCCACCGTGTCCCCGTTGGTCAAGGAAGTGCGTCGCCTTCATGCCAATGGGAAGTCGCCTGACATCATTGCCATCCGCCTCGGAGTGAAGGTCTCCCGGGTGCTGGAAATGATCGGCAAAAATTAACAATCAACAATGGCGCACAACGTGCCACGCTTCCCCCTTCGATAGGACATTTCTCCCCCGAACAGGCCCGACCCGTGGCAGCGCATCATGAGCGCACCGCCGGTCGGGCTCTTTGTTTCGGTGCGGCATCCAGTGCCGATCACGCCATGGGCGGCGCGGCTGTTGTCACCGGCACTTCCCTCGATACCGGCTGACGCAGTCTTAACCCAATCGCCAGCGTAAGCACCATAAGCGCTGCAGCCACCCAAAAAGGCGTGCGACCATAGTGCGGCATACCTTCATCAAAGGTCAGCAACCAGCCACCGATAGTGGCGCCGAGAAAGCGTCCCATGCTGCCCGCAGATTGCATGAAACCCATCGCGCTTCCCTGCCAGCCCGCGGAGACACTCTGCGAGGCAATGCCATTGAGCGTGGGTTGCACGAGCGCATTGCCCATCGCCACAACGCAGCTGAGCGCATAGAGCCTCCAGTCATTTCCCACCAGAGGGAACAACGCGAAGGCAATTAACAGGCACGCAAAGCCCGTGCGTGCCATCGTCACTTCGCCCAGTAGAGGGAGCAATCGTCTCACGACCACGCCCTGCATGAGCACTCCCACCAGGCCGATCACCGCCATCACATGGCCCACGTCCCGCTCATTCATGCCAAAGCGGTGGTTGGCGAAGAGCGAAAAGACCTGTGTCATGATCGCAAATGCAATGAGATTCACGAGGTAGCACGAGGCCGTGGTGAGATAGAGTGGAGCATCCGCATGCGCCAGCACCGTGGAGAGGGGTTGCTTCTCACGATGCAGGCCACGCTTCTCCGGCCCCAGACTTTCCGGCAGGGACGTGTAAACGAACAAGGCATTGAGCAGGCAAAGCACCCCCACCGCATAGAATGGGGCACTGGAATCAATGGCCGCCAGATAACCACCCAGCGCCGGCCCAATCACAAACCCGAGACCAAAGGCTGCGCCAATCATCCCCATGGCTCGCGAACGTTCCTCGGGCCTGGTGATGTCCGCGATATATGCCTGGGCACAGGAGACATTCCCCCCCGAGGCGCCGTCGATGATCCGCCCCACAAAGAGCATGGCCAGCGAATGCCCCTGTCCCATGATGAAATAACCAACCGCCGAGCCCAGGATGCTGATGAGCAGCACCGGCCTTCTTCCAATGCGATCAGACAATCGCCCCCACAGCGGCGAACCAATCACCACCATCAGTGAGAAGATGCCCGTGAGCAGCCCATTCTCGAGATTGCTCGCCTGAAACTCCTGGGCATACAGCGGCAGCACCGGAATGCACACACCAAAGCCGATGGTGCTCAGCAGGATGGTTGCGAAGATGAGAAGGAACTGGGTGCGGCGAGGTGAGGACACGTGAGGGGAGGATACCCATCCACGCTACGCCGCCATGTGCAAGCTCACGTGTTCCCTGCACCCTGCTGAGGTTGCAGGTCAGAGCAGTCCCTCATTGATCACCCGCGTCACTGCCGTGGTCCGTGTCTCCACGCCCAGCTTCGTGAGGATGTTGCGGACATGCACGTTCGCCGTGCGCACGCTGATGTTGAGAATGGTGCCGATCTCGCTGTCGCGCTTGCCTTCCACCATCCACGACATGACTTCGCTCTCACGGCGCGTCAGGCCCAGATCGCGCAGCTTGGCGTAGTCGAGCGTCGCTTTCTTCGCCTTCTTGGGCGCCACTTCGCTGAGCAACAAGTGCGACTCGTAGGCGGTGACGACATGCGGCGCCAGCAGCGATGCCACGAACAAATCCTCATCCGAATAGTCGCGCCCGCCCCGGTTCAGTGTCATTCCACCAATGCCGTTGCTCGCGTGGATGGGAATCACGATTTGGTGCTTCACCTCCGCCTCGCAGAAGACCTCATTGTACAGATGCGTCTTGCGCAGATCCTGCTGGCTGATCAGGTCGCTGATGCGCATGCAGTCGCGACTCCCTTCTATCAGGTATGGAAACGCCGGATGCTCAAACGGCACCAGCTCCCCCACACGCTGCTGGATGGCGACACGCTTGGCCTCGGGAAACGGGATGTTCTCCCAGATCAAATGGGATCCATCCCGCCCATAAATTTCGAAGGCGCAGCAGATGTCCTCAAAAAGCATGCCTGCCGCCTCAAAAAGTCTGCCGGACAGCTCTCCCTGTCCGTGCGCGTGCATCAAACGTGAGGCTTCTGTCACTCGCTTCCAAGTATCTGCGGGGAGACTGACCATAATTTGCACGAAAAAGCACGTGCTGGGCCATGATGCGGCGCGGACTAGGCAAAGGCAAGCCGGAACGATTCACGTCCTAAGCAAAGTTGCTTATATAAGAAAGTTCTAACTCCATCGTCTTACCTCCTGCCGTATCAGAGGGTAACCGCTGATGCGGCTCCATCACTGGTGAGATGGAAGACATAATATGCGCATAGAAATTAATTCCCGACTTTTTGGTATTGGGGAGGGAATTGTTTCGGTGGGCGTCCTGGGAAACCGGGACGCCCGCTTTTTTGCATGATTTCAGGCCGGGACGACTCCGGGCGTGCGATTTGCCAACGTTCGCTTGCCCGAAGGTGAGTGGCATGGATAATCCGCCCAAAGTCAGCCCCATTCGCGCCATGCAAGAAATGCTCCTGGCCAGTCCGGTCTTCAAACAGGCCGCCGCGCAGTACGACCGCGCCGCCGAATTCCTGAACCTCAAGCCGGACACCCGGGAACGCTGCAAATGGCCCAAGCGGCTCATCTCCGTGTCCGTGCCCGTTCGCATGGACGATGGCTCTCTCCAGATGTTCTTCGCCCACCGGGTACAGCACCACCTTTCCCGTGGCCCGGTGAAGGGTGGTCTGAGGTACCACCCCTCGGTCGACATCGGAGAGGTAGCCGCGCTGGCTTCGTGGATGACGTGGAAATGCGCCCTCGCGGGATTGCCCTTCGGCGGCGGGAAGGGAGGCATTGCGTGCAATCCGCAGGCCATGAGTCCGCCGGAGCTGGAGCGACTCACCCGCCGCTTCACCCAGGAGATGATCCCCTTCATCGGCCCTCAAATCGACGTGATGGCGCCCGACGTGGGCACCAATGAGCAGGTGATGGCCTGGATGGTGGACACCTACTCCGTGCATGTGGGCTCACTCGAGCCAGGAATTGTGACTGGCAAGCCCCTGGGACTCTATGGGTCCAAGGCGCGGCGTGAGGCCACCGGCCACGGCGTGGCCTTCCTCGCCATGCTGGCCATCGAAAAGCTCGGCATGCAGGTGAAAGATGCCACCGTGGTGTTGCAGGGCTTTGGCAATGTAGGCAGCTACGCCGCCCGGAATCTCTCCATGAACGGGGCGAAAATCATCGCTGTGGGTGACGCCACCGGTGCGGTGTACAACGCCAGGGGACTCGATACCCGCCAGCTCATGCCGTACGCGATCGAGCACCGCGGCGTGGCAGGCTTTCCCGGAGGGGAGGCGATCCCTGCCGAGGAGCTGCTGACCTTGGAGTGCGACATCCTCATTCCCGCTGCCCTGGAGCGCGTGATCACGGAAGAAAACGCCAGCAAGCTCCGCTGCAAGGTTCTGGCGGAGGGTGCCAACGGCCCCACCACCACCGAGGCAGACGCCATCCTTGAGGCACGCGATGACATCTTCGTGATCCCGGACATCATGTGCAACAGCGGCGGCGTGATTGTCTCCTACTTCGAGTGGGTGCAGGCGCTGCAGCACATGTCCTGGACGGAGAAGGAGGTCCTGCAAAAGCTCGAGTCCATGCTCGCCGCCAGCTTCCGTGAAGTCCAGACCCTCGCGAAGCAAAAGAACCTGCCCCAGCGAGTGGCCGCCATGGCCCTTGGCGTGCAGCGCGTGGCAGAGACCAAAGAATTGCGCGGACTTTATCCATAAACGCGGCGCCACGTGGCACGCACTGTGATAGCCAAAGGTGTGCTTCCCAAAGCCACTCTCCACCCCTTTTTTTCACTTCCTCCCTTTCATCCCGCATGACCTCCCATTCACGCCTGCAGCAATGGATTGAAGAAACCGCCGCGCTCACCCAGCCGGATCGCATCCACTGGTGCACCGGCACGCAGGAGGAATGGGACACGCTGTGTGAGGAACTGGTGCAGGCGGGCACGTTCAAACGCCTCAATCCCGAGAAACGGCCCAACAGCTACCTCGCCTGGAGTGACCAGAGTGACGTGGCCCGCGTGGAAGACCGCACATTCATCTGCTCCCAACGACAAAAGGATGCCGGCCCCACGAACAACTGGATGGCCCCCCTTGGAATGAAAGCCCTTCTCAAGGAGCGCTTCCGCGGCAGCATGAAGGGCCGCACCATGTATGTCGTGCCCTTCTGCATGGGCCCCATCGGGTCAAAGTTCAGCGTCATCGGCGTGCAACTCACGGACTCCGCCTACGCGGCCGTCAGCATGCGCATCATGACGCGCATGGGTACCGCCGTGCTGGAGGCTCTGGGGGAGGATAGCGACTTCGTCCCATGCCTGCACAGCGTGGGCAAGCCCCTCGCTCAGGGCGAGAAGGATGTCCCGTGGCCGTGCAACCCGGAGAAGTACATCGTCCATTTCCCGGAAGAGCGCAGCATCATGAGCTACGGGAGCGGCTACGGCGGCAATGCGCTGCTGGGCAAGAAGTGCCTCGCCCTGCGCATCGCCAGCGTGATGGGCCGTGACGAAGGCTGGATGGCGGAGCACATGCTCATCAGCGCCGTGGAATCTCCCGATGGGCAGAAGACCTATGTCGCGGCCGCCTTTCCCTCCGCCTGCGGCAAGACAAACTTCGCCATGCTCGTGCCCCCGAAAGGCTACGAAGGCTGGAAGGTGACCACCGTGGGTGATGACATCGCCTGGCTGCGCCCCGGTCCTACGGGACGCCTTCATGCCATCAATCCCGAGTACGGCTACTTCGGCGTGGCTCCCGGCACCTCCTGGCAGAGCAATCCAAATGCGATGTCCTCCATGCGGGCCAACGCCATCTTCACCAATGTAGCCCTCACTGATGACAACGACGTGTGGTGGGAGGGCCTCAGCGATCCGCCGGCGCATCTCATCGACTGGACCGGCCAGGAATGGACGCCGGATTGCGGTCGCAAGGCAGCGCACCCAAATTCACGCTTCACCGCTCCGGCCAGCCAGTGCCCCACCATCGACCCCGATTGGGAGAAGCCGGAAGGCGTGCCCATTCACGCACTCATCTTTGGTGGCCGCCGTGCCACCACCATGCCCCTCGTATTCCAGTCCTTCAACTGGGTGCACGGCGTCTTCATCGGCGCGAACATGGGGAGCGAAATGACTGCCGCCGCCGCAGGCACGATTGGCAAGGTGCGTCGCGATCCCATGGCCATGCTCCCCTTCTGTGGGTACAACATGGGCGACTACTTCAAGCACTGGCTCTACATGCGGAAGAACATTCCTGAGCTGCCACGCGTGTTTCACGTGAACTGGTTCCGCAAGGACAAGGACGGCAATTTCCTCTGGCCCGGCTTTGGCGAAAACATGCGCGTGCTGGAGTGGATCGTGAACCGCTGCCGCGGCCGTGGTGCTGGTCATGAGACGCAACTCGGCTGGATGCCCCGGTACTCAGAACTGAATCTGAAAGGCCTCGAACACATCTCCCGCGAGACCTTTGAGCACCTCATGCGTGTGGATCACAAGGAGCTGCGCGCCGAGCTGCTCTCCAGCGAAGAGCTCTACCTCGACCTCTACGATCACCTGCCCAAGGAACTCATCTACCAGCGCGAGCTGCTGGCAGGGAGGTTCTAAAGAGCTTTGAACCAGCGCAATCCGATACATCGCTGGGAGCCGCCGGGAAGATTGCCCAGAAATTTTTGACGAATCCGGAGACGCTCGCGTCTCCCAAGGATCGGGGGCACTCCCGCCTCCCGGTTTCGTCGCTTTCAGTCGTCCCGTATCTCTGGTAGAACCCTTCTCATGCAATCACCCATGGTCGAGGCGCGGGGTCTCCGGCGCTCCTATGATCAAGACGCCGTGCAGGCCTTGCGCGGCGTGAGCTTCTCGATTGCCCGTGGCGAGTTCGTCTCCATCATGGGACCGAGTGGCTCGGGCAAGTCCACCCTGCTCCGTCTGATTGGCGCTCTCGACGACGAATTCGAAGGCACGCTGAACATTGATGGCGTGGACCTTCGAAAGCTGAAAGATCCCGAGGGGTTTCGCTCCAAGGTAATTGGCTTTGTTTTCCAGTCCTTTCATCTACTGCCCACGCTCACGGCTCTGGAGAATGTACAGATGCCAATGTTCGAGAGCACGCGTTCTGGCCCTCAACGCAGGGCGCGCGCCGAATCCTTGCTGGAAGCCATGGGCCTGAAATCACGGATGCATCACCTTCCATCGAAGCTCTCCGGCGGGGAACGCCAGCGCGTGGCCATTGCGCGCAGTCTGGCAAATGAACCGAGCTTCCTCCTCGCGGACGAACCCACCGGCAACCTCGACAGCAAGAGTGCGCAGATGATTCTCGAAGTGCTCGACGAAGTGCATGAGAAGCGGAACATGACCATCCTCATGGTCACGCATGACCCCATGGTGGCTGCTCGCGCGCAACGCAGCCTGCGCATGCTGGATGGCGAGATCGTGGAAGAAGTCCTGCATCGCAAACCCGCCGACTAGCTCCGGCACATGGCTTTCCTCACGCTCATCTTCAAGAATCTGCTCCGGCGCCCTTCACGCAGCCTGCTCACGCTGCTGGGCATTGCCATCGGCATCGCTGCGGTAGTAGCACTGACGAGTCTGGCGTGGGGCTTTGAGCTGAGCTGGTCGAATGTGTATCGCTCACGCGGCACGGACCTCATTGTCACGCAGACAAAGATTCGCGGCGCCATGCCGGCGGCGTTTGATGACACACATATCGCGACTCTGCGCGCGCTCCCACATGTGCGTACGGTCACAGGCACGCTGTGCGACATCTACAGCATCGAGGACGCTCCCACGATGATTGTGGCAGGATGGGAACCGGGCTCGCCGCCCTGGGACAAAGTGCGTACGGTGAAAGGCGCCATCCCGGCACCGGACTCCAAGGACACTGCTTATGTCGGTGAAGTCGCCGCTGGCCTCCTGCGCAAGACGGTGGGAGACACCGTACAGATAGAAACGAAGGAATACAAAATCTGCGGCATCTACAGCAGCCCTGCCATGGCAGAAAACAGCTCCATTGTGCTGCCTCTTCGCGCCATGCAGGAACTCACCGACCGCGAGGGCAAGGTGAACTTCTTCGAGGTCTTTCTACAGCCCGGCACCACGGAGACGCAGGTCGTTGACCTGCAATCTCGCATCAAAGAACTGATGCCGGGTTTCAGCGCCTTCAGTGCTGGCTCGCTCGCGCAGAACAGCGTGGGCGTGCAACTCGCCAAGGCCATGAGCATCGGCACCTCGCTCATCGCCCTCATCGTGGGAGCCGTGGGCGTGATGAACACCATCCTCATGAGTGTCTTCGAGCGCATCGAGGAGATTGGCGTGCTGCTTGCCATCGGTTGGAAACGTTCACGCATCCGCCGCATGATTCTTCTCGAGTCCGTGGCCCTTGGATTCTTCGGCGGCACCCTCGGCTGCGCACTTGGGGTCATCGGCACCAAACTCATCCAAGCCACCCCCTGGCTGCGCGGCAAGATCGAAGCGGACATCACACCCGGCCTGTTGCTGGTCTCCCTCCTCGTCGCCATCGCTCTGGGCGCCCTCGGTGGTTTCTATCCCGCCTGGCTCGGTTCACGCATGTCTCCCGCGAATGCGATGAGGCACTAGCCAGCCAACACTTGGCAAGTGCCCATCCCTGCGGCATCATGCCCCATGGCTAAAGACAAAGGCAAAGACAAGAAGAAGGACAAGAGCAAGCCCACAGAGGCCAAGGCAGCCACACTGACCCTGCTCGGCCACTCGGAGAACCGACTCCCCACGTCACCGGATGAGGCAAAGCTGGAAGTGTTCCCCAACCGCACCCCCGGTCGCAACTACCGCATCAATCTCAGCGCCCCTGAGTTTTCCTCCCTCTGCCCCGTAACCGGGCAGCCGGACTCCGCGCATCTCGAGATTGTCTATGTGCCGGACAAGCTCTGCATCGAGACCAAGTCCTTCAAATTCTACCTGGCATCCTACCGCAATTTCCCCGCCTTCAATGAAGTGATCGTGAATCGCATCCTCGACGACCTCGTGAAAGCCTGCGCGCCCAAGCAGATGCACATCCGCGGTGACTTCGGTGCCCGCGGCGGCATCTCCCTCTCCTGCGAAGCCAAGTTCCCCGACTGGCCGGATGACGAGGAGGCCATGTGTGAGGGTGGATGTCATCATCACTGAGAGTAATCAGTGAACAGTATTCAGTGGATCAGTACTCAGTATTTGAGAGCCTCCACGTCATTACTCACCGTCCTACTGAGTTACTGTTTACTGACCTACTACTTACTGAATATGAGCACCCTCGTTCTCCTCTCCGGCGGCATGGACTCCGTCACGGCACTCTACTGGGCCGCGAAGGAAAAGGGCGTACTCGCGGCCGTAAGTTTCGACTACGGGTCGAAGCACAATGCGAAGGAAATCCCCATGGCGGAGTGGCATGCGGCGCAGCTTGGGGTGAAGCACGATGTGATTCACCTCGACTTCATCAACCGTCACTTCACCTCCGACCTGTTGCAAAGCGGCGGTGAGATCCCGGATGGGCACTACGAAGAGGCGAGCATGAAGCGCACTGTGGTGCCTTTCCGCAATGGCATCATGCTCTCCATTGCCTGCGGCCTGGCAGAGAGCCACGGTGCGGAGGCGCTTGTGATTGCCGCGCACAGCGGCGACCACGCCATCTATCCCGACTGTCGCGAGCCCTTCATGCAAGCGATGGCGGACGCCATGCGCAGTGGCACGTATGTGGGCATCCACCTGCTACGTCCGTTCATTGACTGCGACAAAGCCGAGATCGTCCGGCGTGGTGTGAAACTTGGCATCGACTACGCAAAGACATGGAGCTGCTACAAGGGTGGCAACATCCACTGCGGCACCTGCGGCACCTGCGTGGAGCGACGCGAAGCCTTCATCAATGCCGGCGTCCCAGACCCGACAGAATATCTCTCTACCGAGGCGCTGCCCCACAGGCCCGGAGGTTAGGGCTTCTGCCCTGACAGTGGCTGTTGGGCTTTCCAGCCCGACAGCGGAAGGCTTTCTTCTCCCCGCGTTTTTACACACCCTTGACAGAAGCCGCACCAATCATGGCTCAACGTAGCGCCATGAAGACCATCGGCTCCATCGCAGTCATCCTGCTGATCCTCACTGCTGCATTCCAGGCAGCGGAAAAGAAGTCGCCGGCACAGGAGGCCTCCGCCATCCCGAACCCGCAGATCGACTACCCCGGATTCCTCAAAGACGCTGACAAAGTGGGTGCGCTCCGTGAAAAACGACGCATCACCGAGAAGCAGTTCATCGAGATGATGCAGGATCCCGACACGCTCATCCTCGACGCCCGCAGTGCGGAGAAGTATGCCAGGCTTCACATCAGGGGCGCGAAGAATCTGAGTCTTCCCGACATGACTGAGGCAGACCTGGCCAAGGTCATCCCCACCAAAAACACCCGCGTGCTCATCTACTGCAACAACAACTTCGACAAGGCTCCTGTCGCCTTCCCGGCGAAAGGCGGGCGGCTCTCCCTGAACATTTTCACCTTCAACACGCTGTATGGATACGGCTACACGAATGTGTATGAGCTGGGCCCCTTCATCGACATCACGAAGTCGATCCTTCCCTTCACGGGCACGAAGCAATAGCCTCACGCTTCCAGCCATGAAGCCATCTCGCCACGCACCCTTGCTCGCCCTGCTGCTCCTGACGTTGGCCTGTGGGCCAGTCATGGGCTCCGAAGAATTCATTCACCCCTGGAAATCCGTCGCCATCACGGCAGATGGCACGCCGGAAACCGGGAACATCCGGGTGGAGGGCGAACTCAGCGAGCAGGCTTATACCTCGTTCCGCATCCACGCATTCGGTCGCGAGGAGTCCTTGGGAAAAGCAGACTTGGAGAAGCTCAAGGGATATCCACTCGCCAGCATCGAGGTCACCAGCGAACCGGGCTACGAAGCCATCGGTGGCTACACCGTGCACGCCCGACTGAAGCGCACCCGTTACGATGACTCCCAGAAACTGAAGACAACGGTGCTGGTCATCTCCCTGCAGAAGAAGGGCCCTCTCACCGCGATGCAGATGCCTGAAGGCAATCCAAGTTGATACCGGCTACTTCTTCGCCAGCAGCGGTCCAGTGGGCTTCCGCACCGGCTCCTTGGGCAGCACGGTCATCTCCACAGGCACCACACCGGCGCCCGTCATGCGAAGATCCTTTGCCGCACGCGACGAGAGATCGATGATCCGGCCCTTCACATAGGGCCCACGATTGTTGATGCGTACCACGACCTCGCGACCGTTGCGCAGATTCTTCACCTTCACGCGTGTGCCCATGGGCAGGGTGCGATGAGCTGCCGTCAGCGAGTTCTGGTCATAACGTTCTCCACTCGCCGTGGGACGACCGTGAAATTTCCCACCATAGAACGAGGCTTTTCCCTTCACCGATTTCAGTTTGATGGCAGCCTGCTTCGTTTCGGCGGTTGGATTCGGATGTTGCTGAAGTCGCATGGCTTCCTTCACCGCAGGTTGCGAAGGAGCAGGCATGGGAGCCGGTGTCGGCAAGGGCGCAGGCAAAGTGGGCTCCTGCCGGGAAATCTTCGGCGCAATCCACAGCGCTCCCAAGGCGATGAGGCAAACAATCACCACCTTCCAGAAATGCCGGCGAGCCATCTCATTCATGGTCGTGGGAAAGGTGCCCGGCCTGCCTTCACGCGAGACTACGGAAGCATAGGGAAGTGGAGCCAGGCTGTGGTTACTCATCACCCCTGTATCGCGAGTCAGGGTACATCCGGGCGTGCTGCAACGGGAGATGAACGCCGCAACGCAAACTGCATTGTGCAACAATGCAGACTCCCTCAGAGGGCGTATCCGCGTGAGCTAGCTCTTCTCTACCAGATCCTTCCGCGGACGGCACACGGTGCAGTATTCCTCACCATCAGTCGTGACCCGAAAATCGAGCTTCGGATCATCCAGATCGGTCTTGCCGCAGTTTGCGCACTTGTGGAAGAAAGTGCCCTCCGGTGGCTTGGCCGAATCAAACCGTGCGCGCCGCTGGACGACCGTACCGCGCTGCTTCATCCAGCGGATGAAACCCGGAACAAAGGCGAGGAGGAAATTCAGATGAGAAAAGAAGATCGTGGAGCGAGCCTCTGGAGTCCCGATGAAAGCCAGAAGCGCCATGCCGCCGGTGATCATGCCCAGATACTTCACCTTCACCGGCAGGATGAAGAAAAGATTCAGCTCGAAATCCGGCACGATGACGCAGAACGCAAGGAAGATGCTTGCGTAAAGAGTCAACCCCTCCGGTACCGCACCGAAAAACCAGTGCCCCAGTATCATGAAGAGGATGCCGCTGAAGATGTAGAGGTTCACCCGGAAGGCCCCCCAGGCATGATCCAGCACCGAGCTGAACATCAGCATCAGCATGACTCCAAAGAACAGCCAGATGGGGCTTTCCCACTGCGGGACGAAGACCCAGGTGATGAGCCGCCAGACCTCACCATGCTCCACCAGGGCGCGATGCAGAAACAACGTGGTCCTGAAATCCGGGGACAAACGCAGCAACACCCACACCCCCACCTGGATGATCGCCAGAATCGCCACCAGTCCGGGAATGGCAAAGCGTCCGAAGCGATTTTCCAGAGAGTTGAGAAAAGAATTCATGCGGGAGGGAGTGTGTAGCGCAGATGGAGTACGCCTGCCACAGCATTCGCGAACGTGCATGGTTTGACAACCCCCGCCAGCCCTCCACAATGGCCCGGCTGTGTCTGATTCTACGACCTTGCAACGAAGCCCGCTCCACGAAGCTCATGTGGCGCTGGGAGCGCGGATGGTGCCCTTTGCGGGCTGGGAAATGCCGGTGCAATACACCGGAATTGTGGAGGAACATAAGGCCGTGCGAGAACGGGTGGGCATCTTTGACATCTCTCACATGGGCCAGCTCCTCTTTGAAGGCCCTGGCGCAGAGGCCTTCCTGAACCGTGCCTTTACGAACAATGTGAGCAGCCTGGAGCCCGGCCACGGCCAGTACTCGCTCATGCTCAATGCCCAAGGCGGCGTGATCGATGACCTCATTGTCTACCGCCTGAGCCAGCGGGAGTACTTCGTGGTGGTGAATGCCTCCATGATCGCCGTGGACGAAGCCCACCTCCGCTCATTGAACTGGGGGGAAGACGTCGAGTTTGCCAACATCAGCGCCGTGACCGGCGGCGTGGCGGTGCAGGGGCCAAAAAGCCGTGAAGTTTTCAAGAAGGTCTTTGGCCCGGACGCACCCTACCCCGAGCGCAACACCATTTCCCTGAGCGTCACCGAAGAAGGCATCCTGTACCTCTGCGGCACTGGCTACACCGGGGAGGAGGGCTTTGAGTTCTTTGCCCCGGCGGTCACCTTCGGTGGCTGGTTCGAGAAGCTCGTGGCAGCAGCCCGCGAAGTCGGTGGCCAACCCTGCGGCCTCGGCGCCCGTGACTCGCTGCGCCTGGAGATGGGCTACCCGCTCAATGGCAATGACCTCGCCCCCGACAAGACACCTCTTGAAGCCGGTCTGGGGTTCTTCGTGGATCTCACCAAGGAAACCTTCACCGGCCAGGACGTCCTGCTGGAGCAAAAGGCGCGTGGCCTGGGCACGAAACTCACCGGCTTCCGCATGACCTCTGCCGGTCCCCCGCCACGCCCACACTATTCTGTCTGGCATGAAGGCACCCAGGTCGGCGAAGTCTGCAGCGGCGGGCTCGCTCCCTCCCTGGGCCAGGGCATCGGCATGGCGTACCTGCCAGCAAACCTGAGCAAGCCCGGTACCGCGCTCGAAATCGAAATCCGTGGCAAGCGCTACCCTGCCGAAACGGTGAAGAAGCCCTTCTATCGCACGGAAAAACAATCTTGACCTCTTCCTTCTCTCCGTCACTCTCACTCACACCTGAACCATGAGCCAAGTCCCAGCCAACCTTCGTTATCGCGAATCGCACGAGTGGATCGACCCCGCCACGGGCACCGTGGGCATCACGGACCACGCACAGGCAGAACTCTCCGACGTGGTGTATGTGGAGCTGCCCAAGGTTGGCGCACAGGTGAAGGCCGGTGATCAGGTGGCCGTGGTGGAATCCGTGAAGGCCGCCAGTGACATCTATTCTCCGGTCGATGGCGAGGTCATCGAGGTGAATTCCGGCCTCCCGGACAACCCCGCGCTGCTGAATGCCGACCCCTACGCCGGTGGCTGGATTTTCAAGCTGAAGGTCGCCAATGCCGCCAGCACGGATTCCCTCCTGGACGCTGCGGCCTATCAGCAGCACATCGCGTAATCTCTCTTTAAAAGAACGGGAGGATTGGGCGACGTCCTGCTGGCAGGTGACCTGCCGCGTGGCAGCCACTGCCACGACCGGTGCACCCCTCCTCCGCCACTCCCAACATGCCCCAGACCACCGCTTTCTCCCACCGCCATCTCGGACCCGGCTCTGCCGAAGCCCAGGAAATGGCCCGCGCCATCGGCTGCGATACTGTCGACGAACTGATGAAGAAGGTGGTGCCGGAGGGCATCCGGCTGGGGAAGGCACTTGATCTGCCCGCCCCGCTTACCGAGGAGCAGGCGCTGCGCAAACTGCGCGGCATCATGGGCAAGAACAAGGTCGTGCGTTCCTTCATCGGCCTCGGCTATCACGACACGTTCACACCGCCCGTCATCCAGCGGAACATCTTTGAGAATCCCGGCTGGTACACGGCCTACACGCCCTATCAGCCAGAGATTTCCCAGGGCCGCCTGGAGGCCCTGCTGAACTACCAGACGATGATCTGCGACCTCACGGGTCTGGATATCTCCAATGCCTCGCTGCTGGATGAAGGCACCGCTGCCGCGGAAGGATGCGCCATGGCGCTGAGTGCCTGCGGCGACAAGGGGAAGGTGGTATTCGTCGACGAGCAAGTGTTCCCCCAGACTCTCGACGTGCTGTGCACACGCATGGAGCCGCTGGGCGTGAAAGTGAAAGTGGGCGACTGGAAGACCGTGGAGCTCAAGAAGGACGACGGCGTCTTTGCCGTGGTCCTGCAGTATCCCGCCGCGGACGGCATCATTCATGACTACGGGGATTTCACCTCAAAAGCCCACGAGGCAGATGCACAGGTGATCGTGTGTGCAGATTTGCTCGCACTTACGCTGCTGAAGCCACCGGGAGAATTCGGCGCAGACATCTGCGTGGGGAACAGCCAGCGCTTCGGCGTGCCCCTTGGCTTCGGAGGCCCCCATGCCGCTTTCATGGCGGTGAAAGATGCGATGAAGCGTCGCATGCCCGGCCGTCTCGTAGGCGTGTCGAAAGACGCCCAAGGCAATCCCGGCTTCCGTCTCTCCCTGCAGACGCGTGAGCAGCACATCCGCCGTGAGAAGGCCACGAGCAATATCTGCACCGCTCAGGTGCTGCTCGCAGTCATGGCCTCCATGTACGCCGTGTGGCATGGCCCGGAAGGGCTGCATGCCATCGCCAGGCGCGTGCACGGTGCTACGCAGCGACTCGCCGCCGCGCTGAAGGAAGGCGGCCTGACATTGGTCGGAGAGGACTACTTCGACACCATCACCATCGAAGTCTCAGATGCCGATGCAGTGATCAAGCGCGCCGCCAAGCGGAACATCAACCTGCGAAAGGTGGACGCCACGCACGTGGGCATCGCGCTGGATGAGCGCGTGACGGATGAGGAACTGCAAAGCGTGCTCGAAGCCTTCAGCATCCAGAGCTCCACGCTGGCACCTGAAGGGCAGGAAGTGGGCAATGGCTTCGCGCAGAAGTTCGGCCGTCTTTCGAAGTACCTCACCCATCTCGTCTTCAACACGCATCACAGCGAGACGGAGATGATGCGCTACCTGCGCCGCCTGGAAGCGAAGGACATCGCGCTGAATCGCTCCATGATCCCGCTCGGCTCCTGCACCATGAAGCTGAATGCCGCAGCGGAGATGATGCCGCTCAGCTGGCCGGAGGTGCATGGGCTGCATCCCTTCGCACCTGCGGACCAGACCGAAGGCTATCGTGAAATGTTCACCAGTCTCGAAGGCTGGCTCGCTGAGTGCACCGGTTTCGCCGCTGTCTCGCTCCAGCCGAATGCCGGTTCCCAAGGTGAATACGCGGGCCTGCTGGCGATTCGCCGTTACTTTCAGCAGAAGGGTGAAGGCCACCGCGATGTGTGCCTGATTCCTGTCTCGGCTCACGGCACCAATCCCGCGAGCGCGGTGATGGTTGGCTTCAAGGTCGTGCCCGTCTCCTGCGATGGCGGTGGGGACATCGAGATGGATGACCTGCGCAAGAAGGTGCAGGAGTACTCCGGCCGTCTCGCCGCATTGATGATCACCTACCCCAGCACGCACGGCGTGTTCGAGGAGGGCATCGTGGAGATCTGCGAGCTCATCCACCGCCACGGTGGCCAGGTGTACATGGACGGCGCGAACATGAACGCGCAGGTGGGACTCACCTCCCCCGGACTCATTGGCGCGGACGTCTGCCACCTCAATCTGCACAAGACCTTCTGCATCCCCCACGGCGGCGGCGGACCTGGTGTGGGGCCCATCGGCGTGGCAAAGCATCTCATCCCCTTCCTCCCCGGCCACGGCATCCTGCCTGCGGGACAGCGCGACGGGGCAGTCTGCGCCGCTCCCTGGGGCAGTGCCAGCATCTGTACCATCTCCTGGATGTATCTGGCGATGATGGGACGTGATGTGATCGACAGCACCAAGGTGGCAATCTTGAACGCGAACTACATCGCCAGGAAGCTCGCCCCGTATTTCCCGGTGCTCTTCTCCGGACGCAACGGCTACGTGGCACACGAGTGCATCCTCGATTTCCGCCAGTTCAAGGGCATCACCGTCGAAGACGTGGCAAAGCGCCTCATGGATTTCGGCTACCACGCCCCCACCATGAGCTGGCCCGTCGCAGGCACCCTCATGATCGAGCCCACGGAAAGCGAAAGCCGCGAGGAGCTCGATCGCTTCTGCGAAGCCATGATCGAAATCCACGGCGAGATCGAATCCATCGAAACCGGCCTCAGCGACGCCAACAACAACGTCATGAAGCGCGCCCCGCACACCGCAGACGTGCTGCTCGCTGACGACTGGGATCGCCCCTACACCCGTGGCGAGGCCGCCTTTCCCCTCCCATGGGTGAAGGCCGACAAGTACTGGCCACCGGTAGGCCGCATTGACAACGCCTACGGAGACCGCAATCTCGTGTGCACCTGCGAAGCGGTGACAGACTACGCGTGAATGGGGGCCGGAATACTGGAAGCATGGAGTGCTGGAATATTGGATGAGCCTGGATCCACAGCGAAAGAACAAAAACCGGGGCTTCATGCAGCTGCGGGTTTGGCAGGATGCCCGTGAGCTGTATGTGCAGACCTGCGCTGCAATGAAAGGCTGGCCCTTTGAATTGAAGAAGGTAGCCAGCCAGCAAATCGCCAGTGTAGATTCCGTTCACCCTAATATTGCCGAAGGCTATGCCCGGAAATCGATCCGGGAATACCTGAATTTTCTCGGAATTGCTCGCGGTTCCCTCGGAGAATCAGTGTCTGGTATTTCCACCTACCATGCCGCAGGACAACTGACCGGCTCCTGCTTTGAAGATTTGGATGCGCTGTCCTTCAAGACGGAGAATGGGCTGCTAAAATTGATTGAAAGCCTGGAGCGCAAGCGCGACAGCGGTGCATGGGACGACACGCTTTACCATCCCACCCATGATGGCGCAGCCGGGTGAATTGGTCAGTTCTCCAACATTCCATCGTTCCCTTATTCCAACATTCCTTGCCTCCCTCCCCCACACATTTCCCACCCGACTGGACCACGTGGCAGCCAACCGTGCGTGCCACGTTGATGTTCATCGTCGAGGACGGGAAGGTGTTGTTGATTCAAAAGAAGCGTGGGTTTGGACAAGGGAAAGTGAATGGGCCTGGAGGCAAGCTGGATCCCGGTGAGGAAGAACTGGCCTGTGCCGTGCGCGAAACCGAAGAGGAACTTCACGTCACGGCGATTGATGCCGTGAAGCGTGGCGAGCTTTGGTTCCAGTTCGTGGATGGCATGGCCATGCATGTGGCCGTGTTCCAGGCGCAGCAATACACTGGCCACGCCACGGAAACGGAAGAAGCCGTGCCACTCTGGACACCCATCGAGGCCATCCCATTTGAGAAGATGTGGGCGGATGACATCCACTGGCTGCACCGCATGCTCACCGGCACGGAGCAATTCCTCGGCACCTTCCTTTTCGATGGCGACACCATGCTCACCCACGATGTAAGGTGGCAGGATGCCTGAAGAACTGCGCCTGGGGATGATTGGACTCGACACTTCACACAGTGTCGAATTCACCCGGCGACTCAATGACCCTGCCAGCCTGCAGCACATTCCCGGCGCACGCGTCATGCATGCCTTCCCGGAGTTCAGCCCGGACATGCCGTGGAGCGTGGATCGCGTGAAGGAATTCACCCGCGAACTCGAAGAGCAACATGGCGTGCGCATGCTGGGCAGCATCGCCGAGGTCGTGGCAGAATCCGATGCCATCCTGCTTTGCAGCCTGGATGGACGGAAGCATCTCTCCCAAGTCGAGCCCATATTCGCCGCGAAAAAACCCGTGTTCGTGGACAAGCCTGTGGCCGCCACGCTGAAAGACGTCGTTTCCCTCTACGAGCTCGCCGCGGAATCCGAAACGCCTTGCTTCAGCGCCTCCGCCATGCGCTGGTATCCCGGCATCATCGAAGTAGCCCAGGCGAACGTTGGCGAGGTCCGCAGCGCCATCTCCTTCGGTCCCTCACCATTGGAGCCAAATCATCCCGACCTCTTCTTCTACGGCATCCATCCCACCGAAGCACTCTTCACCGTGCTCGGCCCCGGCTGCCAACGCGTCCAACGTGTCACCACGCCTCACACCTCCGTCGTGACAGGCATGTGGGAAGACGGCAAAGTCGGCACCCTCCACGCCATGCACCGTTGGCCCGCCGAATACAAAGTCACCAAATTCGGCGACACCGGCATCTTCGAGCAGAAGGAAGCCGGCGACTACACACCGATGCTTCGCGAGATCGTGAAGTTCTTCCAGACAAAACAATCACCTGTCACCATGTCCGAAACCCTGGAGATCTACTGCTTCATGGAGGCTGCGGATGAGAGCCGGAGATGGGGGGGCTCAAGTGTGGAACTGAGCGAGGTACTGGCGCGGGCAAGTGAGTGAGTTGATGGATCAGTCGGGGGCAATACAAGCTATGAAAGCAACCAAGAGGTTTATTGTTTGGGTCGGCGCTTTTGCACTCTTGGCATTCTCATCAATCGAGAGCGCTGGCCACATCATCCTGTCGCGAGGTGTAAGGTCGGACGATTCACTGGTTCCGCTGGAATTTTCCCAAGCTACTGACAGCAGGAAGCAGTGGGAAATTATCACCGCCGCCATGGAAGCAGGACCAGACGGTGGCTACACCCTGACCAATGTGGACGTCGAGCGTGCCAAGGAACTTGTGTACGTTGCCCTGACGTGTGCTCCAGAAGAGTGGGAGGGAGGTGGTTCCGTCTTCGTGTACTCCACAACCGTACGCTTTCTTGGCGAAGTCTACCCGGGCGTGCCTAAACGGAATGAAACAATGCACAATCAGATACTCTTGAGGCAACTTCGGGAGATTCTCTACCAACATCCGCCCCAAGGATGGCGCATCGTTTGGGCCAGTCTGTTTGGAGAATGGCGAAATTCTGGCGAGGGTGAGTGAGCACATTGTGCTCGCGGTAGTCTCAGCAAACTCAGAAGCCGAAGGCCTTGGACTGCGTGCAGCCTGCTGCCGCTTTCCAGAGTCCACAGCCTGCTGTGGCGATGGTGACAAACACCCGTAGTGTCAAAGATGTTTGGCGACTCCGTCGCATTGAAACGCGCAGCAGGCTGCGCTGAGGAAAGCGGCAGCAGGGCTGCACGCAGTCCAAGGACGCCTCGCGTCACCCGCAACACCTCTCCCTACCTCCCACTCCGCGGATCCAGCGCATCACGCAAGCCATCACCAAGGAAGTTCAAAGCAAGCAACGTCGTCACGAAGAAGGCACCCGGGAAAATAATCAGCCAGGGTGCATCCTCGATCTGGGAGGCCCCGTCATTGATGAGAGTCCCCCATGATGGCGCCGGCGGCTGGATGCCAAGCCCCAGGAAGCTCAGCGTTCCTTCCAGCAGCATCACTCCCGGGACGGTCAGGCTGGCATAGATGATGACCGGGCCAATCACATTGGGCAGCAGATGCCGCCGCAAAATACGCGAGGAGCGCGCCCCATAGGCGCGGGCGGCGGTGATGAATTCCTGCTTGCGCAAGGCCAGCGTCTGGCCACGCACCACGCGCGCCATCGTCAGCCATTCCACAGCACCAATCGCAGCGAAGAGGATGATGAAGCTCGCATTGAACCCAATGTCCTCCAGCGCACCTCGAAGCCCGGGAATTGTGCCAAGGGTATCAAGGATGTTCTTCGTCCAGGCTTCAATCGTCGGATCCTTTCCGAGCACCGCATTCAAAAGAATGACAAACACGATGAAGGGAAACGCATACAGGATATCCACGATGCGCATCATCACCGCATCCACCCTCCCACCAGCGAGCCCGGAGATGAGCCCATAGGTCACCCCGATGCAGGCCGCCACCACCGTGGCCACGATGCCCACCAGCAGCGAGACGCGCCCGCCATACAGCACACGGATCGCCACATCACGTCCAAGGGCATCCGTACCCATCCAGTGTTCCATGCTGGGACCGCTCGCCTGCTTCGCCAAGTCCTGATCGGATTGCTTGTGTTGCGAGAGCAACGGCCCGAACACACACACCAGACCCAACAATGTGAGAAAAACGAGCCCTCCCAGCGCGAGCACATTCTGCCGCAAGCGACGCCATGCGGCGCGCCACGGAGACTCGCTGATGTACTTTTGCGGAACGGAAACAGAATCGTCGCTCATGTCTTGAGTCCGATGCGGGGATTGACGGCAGCCTGGATGAGGTCCACGAAGACGTTGAAGACCACGACCAGAATTGCAAAGAAGAGCGTGATGCCCATCGCCAGATTGTGATCGCCCTCAAAAGCAGAACTTACAAAATGCTGCCCCAGTCCGGGAATCTGGAATACCGTCTCGATGACGAAGGAACCGGAGACCAGGCCCGCCATTGCCGGGCCGAGGAAGTTAATCACGGGAAGACAGGCGAGCTTCAGCGCATGCCGGAACACCACGCCTCGCTCGCTGACACCTTTTGCTCTCGCCGTGCGGACGAAGTCTTGCACGAGAGTCTCACGCAATCCGCCGCGGGTCAGCCGTGCCACATAGCCGCTGTAGATGAACCCAAGCGTGCACGCCGGGAGCACCCAGTCCGAGGGATCCATCCAGCCCGCAACATTGAACCATCCCAACTTCAGCCCCACGAAGGTCGCGACAAGCGGACCCAGCACGAAGCTGGGCAGACACACGCCAAGAGTCGCGAGGAATGTGGCGGTACGATCCTCCAGGGTATGTGGCTTCAGCGCAGCTATCGCGCCCAAGGGCACTCCCAACGCCAGCGCAATCAACAGTGAGGGAATCGCAATGGCCAGAGACACAGGGAACGCCTGCATGATGACCTCCCCCACACCACGACCGGGCTTCTTCATGCAGTCCGGTGGATCGAAAGTGGCATATGACTTGATGACCCTCCAAAGCTGCTCATGCACGGGCAAATTGTATCCGTAGTATGCTTCGAACCGGGCGCGCTGCTCTTCCGGCAGATTCTTGTCACTGTTGAACGGACTCGCCGGCGATGCCTTCTGCAGGAAGAATGTCAGGACCAGCACGGCAAAGACCACGACAATCCCTTGAAGCGTGCGGCTGGCGAGGAAGTAAAGCATGGGCAGGTCGTGAGAGTGTCGTTCTTCCCTTGTATCACCGTGATTCGAGGTCCACCGCCTTGTAGCAGCGATGCTCAATCACACTGGGCTTCCAGTTCTTCACCTCGGGAGCCCTCAAATAGCTGTGCACGTACCAGTAGATGGGCACAACCGGGAGCTCATCCATCAAGATGGTCTCGGCTTCTTTAAGGTAGCCCATGCGCGTGGCCGGGTCACCTTCCAGCGTCGATTTCCGTAAGAGTTCATCATACGTCGCATTGCTCCAACCAGTCTCGTTATTGCCGTCACCCGTCTTCCAGATGCTGAGGAAGGTGAATGGATCGGGATAATCCGCCACCCAGCCCGCGCGGCACACGCTGTACTTCATCGTGCGCTGGGACTCCAGATACACCTGCCAGTCTTGATTGTGAATGCCCACCGGAATGCCGAGATTCTTCTTCCACATTTCCTGGATGGCTTCCGCGATGGTGCGATGACCTTCACTGGTATTGATGAGAATATCGAATCGAGGAAAGTCCTTTCCGTCAGGATAGCCAGCCTCGGCCAGCAATCGCTTTGCCTCCGCCACGTCATACTTCAGGGCCTGCGGTCCATCGTAGCCCATGGACTTCGGATAGGGTGTGAGTCCCACGGCGGGCTTCTGGTCTCCGCGCAGTACGTTTTTGATAAGGCTGTCCCGATCCACTGCGAGCGCCAGGGCTCGTCGCACACGTTTGTCCTTTAATGCAGGCAGGGTGGTATTGATACGATAGAAGTAAACAATCAGCGCCGGGTCGGAAAAGAAGACGTCTCCACCCATCTTCTTATAGTCGGGGATTTTCGGCAGCGGTACCGTCATGGTCACGTGGAGCTGTCGGTCTCGGAAGGCACGCTCCTCGGTGGTGTCGCTCTTGATGGGGAGGAAGACGAGCTCGTTCAGCTTCACCGTGGCCGCATCCCAGTAGTGAGGATTTCTGTCTACGGTGACGGAGTGCGTGAAGCGCCATTCCTTGAGACGGAAAGGACCATTGCCCACCATATTGCCCGCGCGCGTCCATCGCGAGTCGCGATCCGTCTTGCTGCCGAATTTCTCAATCACATGCCGCGGCACGGGGAACCACGCATAGTGCTTCATCATCCCCAGCACATAGGACATCGGCCCCACCAGTTCGAGTTCCAGGGTGTGGTCGTCCTTCGCCTTCACGCCTACTTGGGAGAAATCCTTGAGCTCCCCCTTGTTGTAGGCCTCGGCATTCTTGAGGGGAAAAAGCATCGACGCATATTGCGCGATCAGGCCCGGATTCAGCATGCGCTCGTACGACCACACAAAATCATGCGACGTCAGCGGGGTGCCATCACTCCACTTCGCCTCAGGACGCAGGTGGAAGGTCCAGTGGATGTAATCTTTCGTCTCCCAGTGGGAGGCCACGCCGGGCGCATTGGCATCTGGGTCATCCACGCCGGGTGCCACCAACCCCTCGAAGATGGCGTGGAAAATCATGTGCTCCGGCTGGCCGGTGGCGAGCTGTGGGTCGAGTGTGCTGACTTCACTGCCATTCCCCAGCAGCAGCCGCTTCTCCCGAGTGGCCTGCTCGATGCGCGGCGGCCGGCTCGTCCTCCACAGGTGAAACGCATACGCGCCCCCAACGAGGAACACCAGAACCGCGAGGCGGATGAGCCAGGTTTTCGTGGTGGTGGATGTCATGCGGGGGAGGCAGCGTTCAGAGGATCATGCAACGAGGGATCTGCCGCGCGCAGCACAAGCGCGGCGGCATGATGCTAAAAGCGTACCGGACCCCGGAGCAATCATCTTTTCTTCGCAGAATGCGCTTCTTTGAGCGTAAATTTCAACTTCATGCGTAGATGGATTGAGCCTCCGGTCCGTGCAGCGGCGGTTGACTTCCCGGCCGGAGTCGCCAAAACCCTTGTGCGTCCGCGCCCGCCGATCCAAGCTTTGCCCCTGCCACAGTCTTTGCCAGCCTGCCCATGAGGGACTACTTCATCCGCCGATTCCTCCTGATTTTCCCGACCTTGATCGGGGCGACGATGCTGGTGTTCTTCATCACCCGCGTCACTCCGGGAGGTCCGCTTGAAAAGGCCATGATGCGGGCCATGACCGCAGGCGAGAAGAGCCAGAAGGATCCCGGCGGTTCCCTCAGTGAAGAGCAGAAGGCAGAGCTCGCCGCTTACTATGGCTTCGACAAGCCCTTCTTCCCCGCCTACCTGAACTGGCTGGGCGCACTGCCCTATGAGGCGGACAAGCAGTATCTGAAATTCGAAAAGGACGCCAAGGATCAGACCATTACCTTGCGTGAATTGCTGCCCAAGTCCCAGTGGAAGCCCAACAACGCCTATCGCGTTAGTCAGGTGAGCGTTTCTCAAACGGGTAAATTGACGAATCTCTCGCCGGAAGAGTATGAAGTCTCCCGATATGGGCGCACCGTGGTGGACCCATTGAAGTCCTGGTCGACCCGGGTCAAAACAGTGGAACAGAAGGATGAGGCCGGCAAAGTCGTCGGCAGCTATTCCCAGGTGCAGATCTATCGGAACCACTTCAACGGCCTGCTGCAGGGCAACCTCGGATACTCCACCACCTACAACGACCCGGTGTGGGACATGATCAAGAAGCGCATGCCGGTCTCCCTCTTCTACGGACTGGCCACCTTCATCATGATGTATGTGGTCTGCATCCCACTGGGCATTTTGAAGGCCATCAAGCACCGCACCGTGCTGGACAACGTCACTTCCGTCCTGATTTTCGTGGGATACGCGATTCCCGGATTCGTCTTGGGAAGCCTTCTGGTGGTATACCTTGCCGCACGCCTGGGATGGTTCCCCACGGGAGGATTTACCAGCGAGAACTTTGATTCTCTCACCTTCGGACAAAAGGTGTGGGACGTGATCCATCACGCCATCCTCCCCTTGATCTGTTACATGGTGGGAGCCTTCGCCTTCATGACCATGCTCATGAAAAACAACCTGATGGACAACCTCGCGGCCGACTATGTCCGCACGGCAATTGCCAAGGGAGCCAGCTACAAGCAGGCCGTGCTGAAGCACGCCTTGAGGAACTCCCTCATTCCCATCGCCACCACCTTGGGTCACATCGTCTCCGTGTTTGTCGCGGGCTCCCTGCTCATCGAGCTCATCTTCGAGATCAATGGCTTCGGCCTTCTGGGCTACAACAGCATCGTGGATCGCGATTACCCCCTGGTGATGGGCATTCTGTTTGTGAGCGTGATTCTGCTCACCCTTGGAAACATCCTTTCTGACTTCCTGGTGGCCCTCACCGACCCACGAGTCCGTTTCGAATAATCATGACGCCACGCCGCCTGGGTATACTTCTGTGTTTGTATGCGGTCATCAGCGCCGTGTGCCGTTGGTTCTCGTTCCGGGTGCCCATATTGAAGGTGCCTTTTCTGAGCGTCACCTGGGTGGGATGGGCACTGCTTGTCGCCATCTTCGCCACCGGCATCTGGCTGATCTCCCGCGGCAGGAAGAAGTGGCAGTTCAGCCCACTCACCGTGAAACAGTTCAAGCGTTTCCGCTCAGTGAAGCGTGGTTACGTCTCGTTCCTGATCCTCATGCTCCTCGCAGGCGTGGCCGCGCTGGATAATCTGATCGTAGGGAATCGCGCACTGGTCGTTTCTTATCAGGGCAGCCTCCACTTCCCCTTCGTGCGTGATGTGATTCCGGGCACCACTTTCGGACAATCCTACGACTCCGAAACGAACTACCGGGAACTGAAGGAGCTTTTCCGCAAGGAAGGAAAAGGCAATTGGGTGGTCATGCCACCCGTACCGTACGCACCCATGCTCGACTCGCCCCAGGTGGTGGAAGAGCTGACCGAAAAGGACGGCAAGGTATACTCGCCAACCACAGGCGGCTTGTTCAATGGCCGGGCCTACTCGTCATTCACGGAGAAGCCAGCTCAAAAGCGGCAGGAGTGGGTGTTCCGCAAAGGCCTTCGTCATGGTGAGATGCTCGGCTGGAATCTGCAGGGAGAGCAGGTGGAAAAGGCTCGCTTCGAGACTGGCAAACAGATCGAGTACACGGACTACTCCGACGGCAAGGCCGCAGCGCTCTCCTCCGCTGGGACCCCCACGCTGCAGACGGTCATCTACCCGCCCTCCGCTCCGTCTCTTCTGCACAACCACTGGCTCGGGACCAACACCGCCGGCGGAGACGTCTTCGCCATCTTGTTCGGTGGATGGCAGCAGGTGGTCATTGCCTCTGTTCTGTTCCTCGTCGCCGTATTCGGCATCGGCGTGCTTTTCGGCGGCACCATGGGTTACTTCGGCGGCTGGTACGATCTCTTCGGACAGCGCATCATTGAAATCTGGTCGAGCCTGCCCTTCCTGTTCGTGGTGGTGATCGTGAGCTCCTTGATCACGCCCTCCCTCGTCGTCCTCGTCGCGGTGATTGCCGCTTTCAGTTGGATGGGCACCACCGCCTACGTCCGCACCGCTGCCTTCAGGGAGAAGGCTCGTGATTACGTCTCCGCCGCACGCCTCACAGGAGCCTCCACCGGTCGCGTGGTCTTCAAGCACATCCTGCCAAACAGCATCGCCATCCTCGTGACACTGGCGCCATTTGAAGTGTCCGCTGTCATCTACTCACTGGCCGCCCTGGACTTCCTCGGATTCGGACTCCCTCCTGAAGAACCCAGCTGGGGCCGTCTTCTGCGCGAGGGCACGGAGAATTTCAACTACCCCTGGATCGTGAGCTCGGCGTTCTTCGCCCTGGTGATCGTACTGCTGTTGGTGACGTTTGTCGGGGAGGCCATTCGCGAAGCCTTCGATCCCAAAAAGTTCACCACCTACGAGTGATGCTCCGCCTCCATTCCAGATTTCTGCAGCTTCTGCTGCTCACCATGGTGGGCAGCGCCACGTGCGCTCGGGCGGACGACCGCTTCCCTCCCTATGACAACACCGAGGAAGTGAAAGCCTTCTGGAAGTCGAAGCCCGACTTCTTCCAGTGGAAGACCCCTGCCGATCTTCCACCCAATCTCAAATGGGTGAACAATGCCGACCTGCCCGAGTTCGGCGATCCGGAGGCACGAAAAGGCGGCACCCTGCACCTGGACGTGTCTTCGTACCCGCCCACGTTTCGCATCATCGGGCCTGATGCGAACAACTCCTTCCGTTCGGAGCATCACGACAACGTCTACGCGTGGATCGTCACGCGCCATCCCAATGAGGACGCATGGGTGCCCGGCATGGCAGACGAGTGGGCCATCTCTGAGGACAAAAAGACCATCTACTTCAAGCTGGATCCCAAGGTGACTTTCTCGGATGGCACCCCCATCGAGGTAGAGGACTTCTTCATGACGTTCTACATCATGCTGAGTCCGTACATCAAGGACCCGTGGTACAACGACTACTTCTCCCGCGAATTCTCCGCCATCACGAAATACGACGACCGCACCTTCTCCTTCACCATCCCGAGCCCCAAGCCGGATCCCATGTGGTACGTGGGCGACTTCCAGCCCATGTCGCGGAAGTTCTACATCGAGTTCGGTCCGGACTTTCCCGCCCGCTACCAGTGGAGGAAGGCGCCCAGCACCGGCGCATATGACATCGGACCAGACGGCATCAATCAGAGCCGCAGCGTCACACTCCACCGTGTGAAGGACTGGTGGGCGAAGGACAAGAAGAACTTCCGCTACCGGTTCAACCCTGACTTCATCGAGTTCAAGGTCATCGCGAACATGGACAAGGGGTATGAAATGTTCCGCCAAGGCAAGCTCGACTTCTTCTACTCCAGCACCCCGCGCTACTGGTACGACAAGTCCGAGATCCCGGAGATCTACAACGGCTACATCGAGCGCCACGTCTTCTACAACGAGTTCCCCCGTGTCTCGCGCGGCATCTACCTGAACCAGCGCATGCCCCTGCTGGACAACCAGGACATCCGGCTCGGCATCAATTACGCACTGAACTTCAAGCAGGTCATCGACGTGGACCTCCGCGGGGATGCCGTACGCATGCAGAGCACCTTCGCCGGCTTCGGGAAGTACACGAGCCCGGAGCTTCGTGCGAGACCCTTCGACGTGGGCAAGGCACAGGAGCATTTCACCAAAGCCGGATTCTCCAAACGTGGCCCTGATGGTGTGCTGGTGAATGGTGAAGGGAAGAGACTCTCCCTCACCCTCACCTGCCCAAACTCTGGCCCCTTTGTCCCCATCGCCCTGCGCCTCAAGGAAAATGCCCTGAAGGCTGGTCTGGAACTCAAGGTGGAAGGGCTCGACATGGTCCAGCTCTTCAAGAAAATGGACCAGAAGAATCACGAGATGGCCTTTGCCGGCTGGGCTGCGCAACCTCCCTACCCCCGCTTCTGGGAATACTACCACAGCGACAATGCCTGGAAGGTGCAGCCTGACGGCACGAAGAAGATCGTGCCGGACACCAACAATGTGACCATGACCGCGGACCCCGCGCTGGATCCCTTGATCATGCAGCAGCGCGAAGCACAGACTGAGGAAGAAGTGCAGCGCATCTCCTGGCACTTGGAAAAACTGATCGAGGACCGCGCCTGTGCCATTCCCGCATGGGAGTCCCCCTTCTACCGCTACTCATGCTGGCGCTGGCTGCGTTTCCCCAAGGATGGCAACGTGAAAGCCAGCCAGATGCCGCTCGACTCCTTTGTCTTCTGGATTGACGAAGGCATGAAGGAGGAAACCAAAAAGGCCATGCGTGAAGGTCACAGCTATGGCGAGATCATGCGCACCTTTGACAAGTATCGGAAGAACTGACCATGGCACACGAGGACCCAATACTTACGGTCAGGGATCTGGTCACCGCATTCGACACGGATGCAGGGCGAGTGACAGCCGTGGACGGTATCCGCTTTGAAGTGCCCCGCGGCAAGACGCTCGGCATCGTGGGAGAATCCGGCTGCGGCAAGAGCGTGACCGCATTTTCCATCACGAGATTGCTGCCACAGCCCCATGGCAAAATCCTTGACGGAGACATCTTCTACGAAGGGCGGGACCTCCCCAAGCTGCCTCTGGAAGAAATGCGAAAACTGCGCGGCAAGGAGATCAGCATGATCTTCCAGGAGCCCATGACCGCGCTGAACCCGGTGCAGACCGTGGGGCGGCAACTGGCGGAATCCATTCTGCTGCACACGGAATGCAGCAAGCGCGAAGTGCTGGAACGTTCGCTGGAGCTGATGAAGAAGGTCCGCATCCCTTCGCCGGACGTGCGCCTTGGTGAATATCCCCACCAGCTCAGCGGCGGCATGCGTCAGCGCGTGATGATCGCCATGGCCCTGATTCATAAACCGAAGCTGCTCATCGCAGACGAGCCCACCACGGCGCTGGACGTGACGGTGCAGGCGCAGATCCTGGAGCTCATCTCAGACCTCCAGAAGGAGATGGGCATGAGCGTGGTGCTCATCACGCATGACATGGGAGTCATCGCAGAGGTGTGTGATGAAGTGGTTGTGATGTACGCAGGCCGCATCGTGGAGCGCGCCCCAGTGCACGAGCTCTTTGCCAATCCACGCCACGCCTACACGCGCGGACTGCTGGCATCGATTCCGCGCCTGGATGACGTACCAAAAACCAAGCTCCGCGCCATCCCGGGAAGCGTCCCTGCCATCAACACACTGAAACCCGGTTGCCGCTTTGCGGAGCGCTCCGGCAAGGAACACACCCCCGAACAACTCACCGTGCGTCCCTCCTACACCGAGCTCTCCCCCGGGCACTGGGTGGAGCATTGTCCCGTCTGCGTCTCATGAGCTCGCTGAACCTCGAAAAAAGTCTGCTCAAGATTGAAAACCTCCGGATGCATTTCCCGGTGCGTGGCGGCATACTCCGGAGTGCCGTCGCTCAATGCAAGGCCGTGGACGGAGTCAGTCTTGAAGTAGGCAAGGGCGAGACGCTCGGCCTCGTGGGTGAAAGCGGTTGTGGCAAGACTACCTTGGGGAAGGCCATCGTGCGCCTGCTCCATCCCACCGAGGGGAGCATCGTCTTTGACGGTCAGGATATCACCCGCTCCAGCATGCGCGAGCTGCGCCCCGTGCGGCGGAACATGCAGATGATCTTCCAGGATCCCGCGGAGTCCCTCAACCCGCGTCATACGGTTCGCGATATTCTTGAGGAGCCCTTCATCGTGCAGAAACTCGGCACACGTGACGAACGCCGCGAGTGGGTCATCGGTCTTCTGGAAAAAGTAGGCCTGCAGGCCGCGCACGCCGATCGTTTCCCCTTCGAGTTCTCCGGCGGCCAACGCCAGCGCATCGGCATCGCCCGCGCCATCGCATTGAAGCCGAAACTGGTCGTTTGTGATGAACCCGTCTCGGCTCTCGATGTGAGCGTGCAGAGCCAGGTGCTGAACCTGATGCTCGACCTCCAGCGCGATCTTGGACTCAGCTACCTGTTCATCGCCCACGGCCTCAGCGTGGTGAAACACATGAGTGATCGCGTGGCCGTGATGTATCTCGGCAAGGTGGTGGAGCTCGCCTCCGCCGAAACACTCTACCACAATCCGCGCCACGCCTACACCAAGGCCCTCCTCGATGCCATTCCCGAGCCGGATCCCGCCAAGCGCCACCCGCGCCGCCTGCTGAGTGGAGATGTCCCCTCGCCCATCAATCCGCCCGAAGGTTGCGCCTTCGGCCATCGCATGAAGCATCCACGCTGGAAGGAAAGCGTGGGCATGAAATTGAAACTGGAAGAAATCCAGTCCGGCCACTGGGTGCAGAAATGCCCCTGCTGCGTGGAGTAAGGAGCCACATCACGCCATGAACACGCCACGCACCTCCGCATTCCACCGTTGGGCGCAGGTGTTCTCACTCTGCTCAGTGTTTGTAGCTCTCGCCCCTGCCGGTGAAGCCGCAACCTATCACGTCTCCACCAAGGGTGCAGATACCGCCGGCGGCTCCAAGGCCGAACCCTGGCGCACCATTCAACACGCGGCCGATTCTCTTCAACCAGGTGATACCGCCCTCATCGCCGCCGGCACCTACCTCGAAAAGGTGACCATCAGCAAAGGCGGCACTGCCGAGCACGGGCCCATTGCCCTGCAGGCGGAGGGCGCTGTCATCGTCAGCGGCAAAGGCATCAAGGGACAAAACATCTTCCACATCAAAGATGCCAGCCATGTGCGGTTGATTGGCTTCGAGATTCGCGACAACCTCAAGGTGGATGACGGTTCCGGCATTCGCGTCGAGGGCGCGTGCTCCCAGATCGAAATCAAGAACTGCCGCATCCATGAGATCCGCGGAAAAGATGCCATGGGCATTACGGTGTATGGCACGAATCCCACCACCGCCATCTCCCAGCTGTTGATTCAAGGCTGCGAAGTCTATGGCTGCGACCCTGCCGAAAGCGAAGCGTTGACTTTGAATGGCAACATCGATGGCTTTCAGATTCTGAACAATGTGGTGCGTGATGTGAACAACATCGGCATCTGCATGATCGGCGGAGAAGATTGGATCAACAGCGATCGCACCAAGGTCACTCGCAATGGTCTGTGCAAGGGCAACAAGGTATCTCGTATCCGTGCCAGTTATGGCGATGGCTATGCGGCAGGCATCTACGTCGATGGCGGCAGCGACATCATCGTGGAAGAGAATGACATCACGGAATGCAATCTCGGAATCGAAGTCGGCGCAGAGAACAAGGGCACGATCGCGCGACGCATCGTGGTGCGCAACAATCGCGTTTGGAAAAACCAAAAGACAGGCATTGTCTTCGGCGGGTATGAAGGAAAAGCCGGGCGCGTGGAAGACTGTCTCATCGAAGGGAATGTCTGTTATCACAACGACACCCATGATGATCGCAACGGCGAGCTATGGATCCAGTGGGCCAGCCACAACGTGGTGAAGGGAAATGTCTTCTGGGCCGGTGAAGAGGCCATGCTTCTCCAATGCATTGCAGAGGCCAGGGACAACACCCTGAACGGCAACATCTGGTATACCGAAGCGGGCGCTGACGAGGCGAACTTCACCTGGCTCGGCCGCGAGCTTACTGGCTTTGAGGCCTATAGGCGTTTTTCCAAGCAGGACAGCAGTTCAAAGTTTCAGAAACCAAAGGTGAAATCCCTTAGTTCAAACTAGTGCTTTTTGCACGCCGTTAACTGCATCCGCATCACCCATAAGAGTCGAATTGCCTGCGTGAATTACGCTTGTGCATGAGCAGCTTGGCACGGGCCTTTTGATCCTTGCATCCATTGCGCAAACCGACCTATGCTGACCTGAATTCCATCATAAATACATACCCATGAACCGACGCCATTTCATCGCAGCCAGTGGGGCCGCTGCAGCGGGAACAGTCTTCGCTGCGGACAAGGAAAAGGGGAAAGAAGAAGCCCACATCATCCCCAACGGAGTGCCTCTCACCCAGGAACCCCTCGCATTTGAGTACGCCGCCCTCGAGCCGCACATCGATGCGAAGACCATGGAGATTCACTACAGCAAGCATCACGTCGCCTACATCACCAACCTGACCAAGGCGCTGGACGAAGCGAAGCTGAAAGTAGCCAACGCTGTCTCTCTCATCCAGGACATTCCAAGCCTGCCCACCTCACTTCAGACCGTGGTGCGCAACAACGGCGGCGGTCACGTGAATCACACGCTCTTCTGGCGCTGGATGCGCCCCGAGGGCAAGGGACCCAAAGAGCCCACGGGCAAATTTGCAGAAGCAATCCAGAGCACCTTCGGCGGATTGGATGGATTGAAGAAGGCGATGAACGAAGCCGCGATGAAGCGTTTCGGCTCCGGCTGGGCCTGGCTGGTTTACAACAGCGACAAGAAGCTGGTGGTCACCTCCACGGCCAATCAGGACAATCCCATGATGAAGGGCATCGTTCCCGACGCAGAGTGTGGCCGCCCTCTCTTCGGTGTGGATGTATGGGAGCACGCCTACTACCTGAAGTACCAGAACAAGCGTCAGGACTATCTCACTGCGTGGTGGAGCGTCGTGAACTGGGAGCGCGCTGAGCGCAACTATGCTCTTGTGACTTCATGAGTCGCGAAAACCTCGCGCGTGGTCTCAGCAAGCGGGAAGTGGAAGGCCTCCGTCAGGAGGCCTGGATCGGTGATGCCGTGCTGGAGCTGTACGTACGGGAACGCATCCTCAAGGAAGAAGCGGCGCGCAATGATGCGCGCCGCATCAGTCTGGTGAGAAACTCCTTCCTCAACAGCATCGGCCAGCCCACCCGGGTGGAAGCAGAAATCGGCCGCTTGTATCTTCAAAAAGGACTCGCCGCCGCCTTCCAATGGATTGAGACCCAGACTACGGCCATCCAGGCCAGGCAGAAACCTGCCAGGCGGTGAGACCTCCATCCGCCTAGGACCCACCACCCGCTGCCTGATACAGCCGCTTGAGCTCTGCCTGATCTTCGGCCGAGAATTTATCCACAGGCACTTGGAACTCCTGGCCGTCCTCACGACGGAAATGTGCCGTGGCGCCCGTGGCGTCGGTGAAGCGAAGCAGCGCAGCCTTCATCGGTCTCCCGTCGGCACTCTTCCACTCGCGCACCTCCGTGGGAAGCGGTGCGGCAGCAGGCGCCGGAGTGGGTGCTGATGCCACCGCTGCCGGAGAAGGTGAAGCCATGGGCGGCGCAACCGCGGGAGCAGCAGACGGAGTCGTCGCTGCCGTGCCTGGGGCCGAAGCTGACGGAGGTGATTCTACCTTGGGACTGGTTGACGCCTCCTCACTGGCCGCCGGGGACTTGGGTTTCTCCTCTGCCGCGACAGCACCGGAGTTCTTCGCGTCCTGCTGTGGGGCGAAGAATGCGAATACGGCTTCCTTGTCCATGCCATCATGGCGCTTCTCGATTCCCTTTTCTGGATTATCAGAAGCTCCCACCGCAGTGCCGGTGATGAATTCCTCATACAGCAAGGTGCCCCTCACTCCCACGGCGAGCTGCTTGGGCAGTTTTGGCAATTCCGCGAGCACAGTGTTCGCCGTGTGCCATGCCGCCGTGCAAATGAACTTCTTGGCCTCGCTGTCGAACTTCCTCAAGTCAGGCACCTGTACCAGAAAGACACAGTCCCCTTCCCGGAGATGGCAGTAGGTCAGGAACTCGCCATTGGTGAGCGAGAATGACGACCGCTTCTTCTGCTGCTCTACGCCGGCGTCGCGATAGTCCTTGAGCTTGGCAGAGAATTTTCCAGCCAGTTCCTTCGCCGCAGGCGTGTTCCCATGGGCGGCGCCATTGCGATTGGAAGTCAGGAGAAGATTCGCGTTGTCGAATTCCTTCTTGCCCGGCCCCGCAGTCGCTTCCCGGTCTGGTACTTTGACGAAGGGAAGAAGGACGGATACCGCGAGGGCCAGCAGCACGCTCACAATCACCCAATACTTGGCGGGTATGAAGAAGAGCGTGTGACGGTGGAATGTCTGGAGATACTGCTCTCCCGTGCTGGGATTCACCACGGTCTGCTGCACAGGCTTGCCCAGCGTGATCGCATACAGCCAGACGCATATGGCCGAAGTCCAGAACCCGAGGATGATGGGCAGTGTTGGACTCTTGATGCCGACAAGGGCGGTGACAACACTCAGTACCAGCCAACCGCCGAGAAGGCCGATGCCTGCCGCGACCGGGATAAGAATTCCGTGACCTTTCCAGATAAGCATACGCCGCCGTTTCTCCCCAAAATTTGGTCCAAAGGCAAGCAAAACCGGTGCAGGAGGAATTTTGCGCTGCTGCGGGCATCCACCGGGCGAACGATGAAACATGGCACACTCTTCCTTCGTGAAGGATGAGTCATGTGCGCCCGCATCCTCCTCATCGTCTTCGCCTTTGCGCTCTCACCGCTGTTCACCACGCGCGTTGCAGCAGCCCCTCCCAACATCATCTACATCCTCGCAGATGACCTTGGCCGCGGCGACTTGGGCTGTTACGGCCAGAAGACATTGACCACACCGAACATTGATCGGCTGGCATCCGAGGGGATCAAATTCACCCGCCATTACGCCGGCAGCACCGTATGTGCGCCTTCGCGCTGCGTGCTCATGACCGGCCTGCACACCGGCCACTGCCGCGTGCGGGGCAATGGACCCGGTTTCATTCCGGACACGGATGTCACCGTACCCAAGGTCCTGCAACAGGCAGGCTATCACACGGCGTGCATCGGCAAATTTGGCCTGGGCAAACCACTTCCGCTCGATGACCCCAAGGCGAAGGGCTTCGATTACTTCTTCGGCTATGTGGGCACCAGCCATGCTCACAATTTCTACACGGAGGCGCTGATGCGGAATGGTCAGCTCGTCCCGCTACAGAACAAAACCATCCCCGACAGCGGAAAGAACGCCGCCGACTACAAGGACAGCCAGCTCGTTGGCACCGGAGTCGCCACTCCAGATGGCAGGAAGGAATGGGCACCCCAGCTCTTCTCCGACGATGTGCAGCGCTACCTCGATGAACGCGCCAAAGAGAAAGAAAAACCCTTCTTCCTCTTCTATGCGCTCAACATTCCCCACACCAACAATGAAGCGGGAAAAAACTCACCTCTCGGCCATGGCATGGAAGGACCAGGCTATGGTGAATTCGCCGGCAAGGACTGGCCTGACGCGGAAAAGGGCTTTGCCCAGTTCATCCGGTTTCTCGACAATGAGGTCGGCGCAATCCTTGCCAAGCTCAAGGCACAGGGACTGGATGAGAACACCGTCGTCATGTTCTCCAGTGACAATGGCCCCCATCAGGAAGGCGGCCACAAGTCGGACTTCTTCAACAGCAATGGTGACTTCAGGGGCATCAAGCGCGATCTCACGGATGGCGGTATTCGTGTTCCTCTCCTGGTGCGCTGGCCCGGAAAGGTGAAAGCCGGAGGCGTAAGCGAGCACGTAAGCGGATTCCAGGACCTGCTGCCGACCGTCGCGGAACTCAGCGGTGCCAATGTAGAAGCACCAACGGACGGCATCTCCTTCGCCCCCACGTTGCTCGGCAAGAATGACGCGCAGAAGCAACATGCGTTTCTGTACTGGAACTTCGACGAGCAAGGTGGCAAGCGCGCCGTGCTGCAGTGGCCCTGGAAACTCATCCATCTCAACACCGGTGCGACCCGTCCCAATGCCGATGCTCCGGGGAAGAAGAATCAGGGGAAACCGCGCCCGCTTGAAGTGGAACTCTACAATCTGGACAGTGACGTCGGCGAAGAGACCAACCTGGCCAAAGACAACGCAGCCAAAGTTGCGGAACTTGAGAGCCTGATGCGTGGAGCCTGGCGTGAACCGGCTCCCTAGGCTCCGAATTTCGCTCAGGGCACAATCGACACCGGCGTTCCCATCGGTGTCGCGTTGTAGAATTTCCTGGCCATGTGCCCAGGCAGACGGATACACCCATGGGAGGCGGCATATCCCGGCAGGTAGCCCTCGTGCATGCCCACGCCGCCGTAGATGCGCATGAAGTAGTTCATCTTCGCCCCTTCGAATCGTGTGCCAGGAGGGCGACGATGCTTGCGGTTGTCGACGTTCTTCATCACCACCCGGCCATACATGTCCTCATAGTCCCCGTAGATGGAGGACTTGTGGTCGATGTCCTTCTCAATGATGCTGTAGCGACCCGGACGGGTATCATAACCCTCTCTACCGGAAGAAATGGGTGACGCACCGGCAAGCTCGCCGCCCTTGTAGAAATAGACCATCTGGTCGCCTAAATCGATCTTGATGGAGGGCCTCCCGCGCATCTCATCCGCCTCCCAAAACGAGCCGTCCGCCCGGAAGACACTGGCCAGTCGGGAGCGGAACTCCCGCATGTCCTGCACCTTCTGCTGGCCATAGCGGAAGGCATTCTGCCGCCAGGCATCCGCCTGCCTCCCAATGGTCCGCTGCTCCGTGACGGTGCAACTCGTTCCAAACGTGGACAGGAGGACCAGCAGGCAGAATGCAAGCAAGCGCCGGAGGCGATGGACCTGAGACTGGGGGAAGGTACTCATGGCGGCCCTATTCAGCCCGAGCGGCGGGGGCAATGCAACCCTTTTGACCGTGATTGACACCCTCTCAAGCGGCTCATCTGAAGGCGAGATTTTCGAAAGATGCCCTTCTGCCACACGTCGTTATGCAGTCCGCCGGGTACAGGGGAGGGGTTTCATATATCCTTGCCTTGGACTGGCTGATTCTATTAATCTTGAATTTCATGGCGCGTCGCACCGCCTTCCTCCATGTCTTCTACCACCATCGAATCCGCCGGTTCCTCCACCCCGTCTCGAACACTTCGCAACGCAGTCATCCGGTTTGCCGGTAACTCGCAAGATGGCATCCAGTCCATCGGCGGTTTCCTGGCCCGCCTCGCGGGGCGCACCGCCCAGGAGGTGATGACCTACATGACGA
The DNA here is from genome assembly GCF_003315205.1 of Roseimicrobium gellanilyticum. Taxonomy (NCBI): domain Bacteria; kingdom Pseudomonadati; phylum Verrucomicrobiota; class Verrucomicrobiia; order Verrucomicrobiales; family Verrucomicrobiaceae; genus Roseimicrobium; species Roseimicrobium gellanilyticum. Next base: position 55,541 of record NZ_QNRR01000006.1, read on the forward strand.
TCCCCTCCACCATCAGCGGGGGACCATCCATCTTCCAGGTGCACATTGGCTCCGGCCAGGTGCTGACCTCGGGTGATGAGGCAGATGTACTGGTCGCCTTTTACCAGCACAGCTATGACGGCCACATCAGCTCCCTGCGCGATGGCGGCATCTGCTTGTACGACAGCACGCCGACCTCGATGGAGCGTGATGCGGTGGTGAACCTGAAGCACGAGCGTGGCATCAAGCACATCGGCATCCCCTTCACCTCCGCCACCGTGGAAGCCGTGGGCGGCTCCCCGCGTGACCGTGGCAAGAACATGTTCGTGATGGGCCTCATCTGCGCGGTCTTCAATCTGGACCGCGAGAAGCTCGTGGGCATCATCGCCCGCCAGTTCGGCAAGAAGGATGAGCAGGTGCTGCGCAATGCGATGCTCGCCTTCGACGCGGGCTACGCCTACCAGGTGGGCGACCTCGACAAGTTCTTCTTCGAACACGGTGAAGCCGAAGCCGGCCACCGCATCAGCACGGACGGCAACCAGATGCTGACCCTCGGCCTTCTGGCCGCCGGGGTGCGCTATGGTGCAGCCTATCCCATCACACCATGGTCCACCATCATGGAGACGCTGCGCACGGAACTGCCGAAGTATGGCGGCATCTATGTGCAGGCGGAAGATGAGCTCGCCGCCGTGAGCCTCACGATCGGCGCCGCCTTCGCGGGACACCTTGCCGTCACGGGCAGCTCTGGCCCCGGCCTCTCCCTGAAGATGGAAGCGCTCAGCTATGCGAGCATGGCGGAACTGCCGCTCATCGTGATCAACGTGCAGCGCGGCGGCCCCTCCACCGGTTTGCCCACCAGCGTGGAGCAGAGCGACCTCATGCAGGCCATCTACGGCAGCCATGGCGATTGCCCGCGCATCGTGCTCGCCCCGCAGGATGTGGAGGACTGCTTCTACATCGCGCTCGAAGCCGGGAAGCTGGCCCGCAAGTACTCCTGCCCCGTCATCATTCTCAGCGACCAGGCCCTGAGCAGCCGCATCGAGGCCTTCCATGAGCCGGATGTGGACATGCACTGGGTGGAGCCCGGACTGAATCTCACGCCCAAGGACGCTGACTTCAAACCGTACCCGCTGGAGCGCAACACGCACCACGCGGCCCCCGGCACGAAGATGCTCGGCGGCAAGTATCCCGTGGTCACCGGCCTGGAGCATGACGAGTGGGGCCACCCCAGCGGCAGCCCGAAGATGCACAGCGCCATGACCAACAAGCGCCGCCGCAAGCTGCTCGATGCCGCCGCCGAAATCCACGCGCCCAAGGTGCATGGGGATCAGGAAGGCGATGTGCTCCTTGTCGGCTGGGGCAGCACTTATGGTCCCATCCGCGAGAGCACCGACCGCCTCCGCGCGGAAGGCTACAAGGCAGGTCACCTGCACCTGCGCCACATCCACCCGCTTCCCGATGGCATCCAGCCGGTGCTGAACCACTACAAGCACATCATCGTGGTGGAGATGAATGACTACGGCGCCTACGGCTACGGTCAGCTCGCCATGCTGCTGCGCGCCCGCTTCTGCAATCCGGCCATCCGCTCGGTGTGCAAGACGGACGGCCTCGCCTTCCGCATCAAGGACATCGTCACCGGGGTGGAAAAGCACCTCGCCGGCGGGGCTTAATCTCCCGCTGTCCTGTTCTGTTACCGTCATTTCCTTTTCGCCCGCTCCACCCTTTCCTCACCTGCCATGTCTACCGAGTCCAACGTGCTCACCGCCGCTTCTGCAGACGCCGCCGCCCCAGCCCCTGCTGCTCCCGCACCCGCCGCACCGGTTGCGGATAAGCTGACGAAGAAAGCGCTCACTGCCGACCATCCCACCTGGTGCCCCGGCTGCGGCGACTTCGCCGTGCTGAACATCTTCTACCGCGTGCTGGAGAAGCTCCAGTACCCGCATGAGAACATCGTGTGCGTCGCGGGCATCGGCTGCTCCAGCCGTTTCCCGTACTTCATGAACACACACGGCATTCACTTCATCCATGGTCGCGCCCTGCCGCTGGCCACGGGCGTGAGCCTGAGCCGTCCGGATCTGCATGTGTTCGTCTTCGGTGGTGACGGCGATGGCTTCTCCATCGGCGGCAACCACCTGAACCACGCCGCGCGCAAGAACGTGAAGTTGACCTACATCATCATGGACAACTTCGTGTACGGCCTCACGAAGAAGCAGACGAGCCCCACCTCGCCCATCGGCTTCAAGTCGAAGACGGACCCGACCGGCGCCATCGACCGCCCCATCAATCCCATGCGTCAGCTTCTGGCCAGCGGCGCGACCTTCATCGCCCGCACCCATGCCGCGCAGGTGAAGCACATGGAAGCCATGTTCGAGCGCGCCATCAAGCACGACGGCTTCAGCGTCGTCGAGTGCCTGAGCGAGTGCGTGATGTTCTACGCCAGCGCCTTCGACGACTCCACTCCGCGCAAGGGTGGCGTCTTCGAAACCATCGATGAAGCGCAGCATGACGTCACCGACGAAACGGCCGCCTTTAAGATGGCCGAGAATCTCACCCCCGGAAAATTCGGCGTGTATTACCAGGTGAATCGCCCCACGAAGAATGCCCTTGAGCAGAAGTGGATCGATGACACCCAGTCCAAGATGAACGGCATGACTCCCAAAGACGTGCTGAAGAAGCGCCTGGAGACGATGCGGTAGGCGCTAGCATGTATACTATGGCGGGCGCTCCCAAAGCGCTCGCCATTTTTTATTTATGTACCGCGTCGTTTTGGACAATGTGGAGATTGGATGGACTTTGCTGGAGCAAGCAGAGCCATCCATGGGCGTTGTAGGAGGGAAGATTTTCTTTCAAGGAGAAGTCTCGCTCTACGAACTCTTTCTTGAGCACTGCCGGTCTCATAACGTGACCATCAACGACCTGGATGCCAATCTTGAATACATCGACACCCAATGCATTCCAGAATTGCGGATATACAGCCAAGACGGTAGCGAAATTGAAGGTTTAGGCTCTCACATCAACGGGATGAAAGATGGAGGATACGATGTCACCATCCTTGGGATCCCTTACCCATTCTATGACGAGGAGTTTCCCCACCACGTGGCCGAGTACCACGCGCGATTTAGAAGCACGGATTGAACAGCCTTGGGACTCCTTGACCCCGCGTCCAAGTCCCCCAAAGGTGCCTGATGCAAATCCACCCCATTGATCTCCACTTCCAAGGCCAGACCGAAATCATCGCGGCCTACTTGATTGAGACGGGCAAGGATCTCGCGCTCATCGAAACCGGACCGGGCTCCACCTTGCCCACGCTGCTGGAAGGGATCCGTACTCTCGGCTACTCTCCCGAAGCGGTGAAGCACGTCTTCGTCACCCATATCCATCTCGACCACTCGGGCGCTGCAGGCTGGTGGGCTCAGCAGGGTGCGACGGTGTATGCGCACCCCAGAGCCGTGCCACATTTGGTGGATCCGTCCAAACTTATCGAGAGTGCCCAGCGAATCTACCAAGACCGCATGCAGACCCTCTGGGGTGATATCCTCCCCGCACCCGCCGAGCGTGTCGTGACGCTGAAAGACGGAGACGCCGTGAAGCTCGGCAAGACCGTCATCACCGCCATCGACACCCCCGGTCATGCCCGGCATCACCACGCCTATGCCATCGGCGATGTGTGTTTCACCGGCGATGTCGCCGGCATGAAGCTGCCACACAGCAGCTACGTCAGCGTGACCGCCGCACCTCCGCAGTTCGACCCCGTGGCCTACGGTGACTCCCTCCAGCGCCTGCACGCGGCGAACTTTTCCAAACTGTACCTCACCCACTTCGGCGAGGTCACGGACGTGGCCGGGCATCTCTCCCGCTATGCCTCGCGTGTGGAGCAGTGCTACGAGTGCATTTCCGACCTGCTCGCCCAGGGCCTCAAAGGCGAGGCCCTCCGCGAAGCTTACGGCGCGGCCGAGCGTGCCATCGCCACCCAAGTCGGAGTCAGCGACGCCGACTGGGCCAAATACGAGGGCGCCAACAACACCGCCATGTGCGCGGATGGCATTGCACTTTTCTGTGAGAAATCCCCTCGATAGAAGCCCCTCCCTCCAGTTTGGCCGCGGAGGAACCTCTTTGCGTTTTTTGCGTTCTTTTGCGGCCATTCCTTCCGGATTACCCGGTATCCACCCCTCCCTGACCGCGAAGGGACTCGCGGACTACGTTGGCTTCGCCAGCGGTTGACTCCCAGCCCCCCCCACCCCATCTTGCCGACCCTCTGCCGGGTGCCATGAACATTCTCGACGACCTCAAATTCCGCGGCCTCATCGCTGATTACACCGGCGTGCCCGAGTCGCGCACGGATATCCTGCCCCTTCCCGAGCGTCTGGCTGCCAAGCCCATCACCCTGTACTGCGGCTTTGACCCCACGGCAGACTCCCTGCATGTGGGCCACATCGTGCCCCTGCTGGCACTGCGCCGCTTCCAGAAGGCAGGGCACCACCCCATTGCCGTGGCAGGTGGGGCGACCGGCTCCATCGGTGACCCCAGCGGGAAGTCTGCCGAGCGCTCCCTGCTGACCAAGGAACAGATCCAGGCGAACGTGGACGCGGTGCGCCCCCAGCTCGCGAAGCTGCTCGACTTCGACACGAAGGTGAACCCCGCCCGCCTCATGGACAATGCGGACTGGTTCGGCCCCATCACCTACCTCGATTTCCTGCGCGACGTGGGCAAGCATTTCACCGTCAACCAGATGGTGGCCAAGGAGAGCGTGCGCGCCCGCATGGAGGACCGCGACGTGGGCATCAGCTACACGGAGTTCAGCTACATGCTGCTCCAGTCCTACGACTACTACCACCTCGCGAAGGAGTTCAATTGCGAGCTCCAGATCGGTGGCTCCGACCAGTGGGGAAACATCACCACGGGCATCGACCTTGTGCGCAAGAAGCTCGGCCAGCATGCCTATGGCATGACCCTGCCGCTCATCACGAAGTCGGACGGCACGAAGTTCGGCAAGACCGAAGGTGGCGCCATCTGGCTCGATCCGAAGCGCACCAGCGTCTACAAGTTCTACCAGTTCTGGATCAACACAGATGACCGCGACGTGGTGAAGTACCTCAAGTTCTTCACCTTCCTGCCGCATGGTGAGATCACGGACCTGGAGAAGTCTCATGTGGACAATCCCGGCGCTCGTCGCGCGCACCAGGCACTCGCCCAGTCCATCACCACGCTGATTCACGGAGACGTCGCATGCAATGACGCCATCCGCGCGAGCGAGATCCTCTTCGGTGGAACGCTCGATGGCATCTCCGAGTCCACGCTCGATATCCTGAGCGAGGAAGTGCCGACCGCGCAGGTCACCACCGAGCAGCTCGGTGGTGAAGGCTTGTCACTGGTAGACGCCCTCGTGACTGCTGGCCTCTCCCAGAGCAAGGGGCAAGCCCGCAAGGACATCGAAGGCGGTGGTGTATATCTCAATGGCGAACGCGCCGCATCCGCCACCCAAAAGGTCACTACGGACTCTGCGCTCTACGGTCGCTATCTGCTGCTGCGCAAGGGCAAACGGAACTACGCGCTGCTCACCCTCTAGCAAGCATGAGCGTGTCCACTCCCAAGCGCATCGGATTCCTTCGTCCCGCCCGTCTTACCAACGGCTACACGGCTGCCACACGCTTTGCCGCGCATCATGCCGGTCGCATCGATGGCATGGATGCCTTCACGCCGGTGCCCTTCGCTTCGCACGCGGAGGTCATCGCGGCGCAGGCGCGCGGAGACATCGATTTCGGAGTCATCGCCATCGAGAACACCCTCGATGGCATCATCGTGGAATGCGTGAAGGATCTGGAGCGTCTGTTTGAAGGAAACCAGACCCGTCGCACCTGGGTGGTGTGGGAGGAGCTTCTTCCCATCCAGCACTTCCTGATGACACAGAGCGGCACGCTTGATGGCGTGGAGGCGATTCGCAGCCACCACAGCGCGATCCGCCAGTGCTCGAAGGTGCTACAGCGACTCAAGGACCACCTGAACATCCGCGTGGAGCAGGCGGAGAGCACCGGAGCTGCCACCGTGGAAGCGGCCAATGAACCCACCATCGGGGCCATCGCCTCCCGTGAAGCACTGGATGTGTACAGCGACCGTCTGCGTGCCGTGGATCTCGCGGTGCTGGAGCGTGATCACCAGCTCGGCCTGGAGCAGACAGAGCGTCTCTCGGACTATGCCAATGGCTTCACCCGCTTCTGGATTCTGGGCGATGAACGCCATCTCATGGAGCTGGGCACCGCCAGGCTCAACGGCACGGAGCACACGCTGAACAAGACCTGTTTTCTCTTCAACCTGCCCAACGAAACAGGCACCTTGCACGAGGCGCTGGGCATCATCCGCCGGGAGAATATCTTCCTCTCCATCATCTACCCGTTCCCCCGGGTGGAGCGCGACTTCGAGTACATGTTCTTCGTGGAGGTGGAGGGCCACATCCATGATGAAGCCGTGCGCGCCGTGCTGGAGGGCATCAATGCCACCTACCCGCAGCGCCCGGACAGCCCGCCCTCGTGTGTGTGGCTGGGTTCCTTCCCGAACACCGAGCTGCTGAAGCAGCACCCGGAGCATCAGCGCGGCTTCCGCGAACGTTATTATCCCAAGGAGATGAAGTGGGGCGACTGAACCCCATCCCACACGCTCCGCTCAAGTTAGTCATCCATGTCCTTTGTCGATACCTTCAATGCCCTGCCCGAGCAGAAATCACCCCTGCTTCGCAAGCTGATGGCATTGCTGGAGCCCAAGTCTCCGAAGCAGCTCGAAGCCATGGCCGCGGAGGCGGCGGCACTCACCCGATTGCACTTCGGCAAGACGATGCGGCTCTTCGCCCCGCTGTATCTCTCCAACGAGTGCGTGAACAACTGCGCGTACTGCGGCTTCTCGCGGGACAATCCCATCTTCCGCGTCACGCTGAACGTGGATCAGGTCATCAAGGAAGCGAAGCACCTGGAATCCCAGGGCTTCCGCCACATCCTGCTGGTCGCGGGTGAGCACCCGAAGTTCGTCTCGAATGGCTACCTGGAGGAGTGCATCCGCGCCATCAAGCCCTTCATCCCCACCGTGGGCATCGAGGTCGGTCCCATGGAGCAGCCGGAGTATGAACGCATGGTGCACGCCGGCTCCGAGGGCCTCGTGGTGTATCAGGAAACATACGACCGCACTGCCTACAATGAATACCACACTGCCGGTCCGAAGAAGGATTTCGACTGGCGTCTGGAGTGCCCCGAGCGCGGCTATCATGGAGGCTTCCGCCGCATCGGCCTCGGTGCCTTGCTGGGTCTCGCGGACTGGCGCACGGAAGCACTCGGGCTCGCCGCGCATCTGGAGTACATGCAGAACCATGGCTGGAAGGCCAGCTACACCATCGCTTTCCCACGTCTGCGTCCTGCCGCTGGAAGCTTCGAACCGAAGTTCCCGGTGGATGACGCGAAGTTCATCCAACTCCTCTGCGCCTTCCGCCTCTGCTTCCCGCAGGTGGGCATCGTGCTGAGCACGCGTGAGTCCCCCGCCCTGCGTGATGCGCTGCTGCCCATCTGCATCACCACCATGAGCGCCGGCAGCCACACCGAACCCGGCGGCTACACCGGCGAAGGCCGCGATGATCTGCACCTCACCGTGAAAGGTCGCCGTGTCGAGCTTCAGCAGAAATCTTCCTGCGATGAAGCCACAGGCCAGTTCGACATTTCGGACCATCGCACTCCGCAGGAGATTTCAGACCTCATCACCCGCCGGGGTTTTGACCCCGTGTGGAAGGATTGGGATAAGGCGATTCTGCAGGCGTGATTCCAAGTACTGATTCTTAGCCGCAAAAAACGCAAAAGGCTCAAGAAGGCGAGCGGAGGGCGCGAGTAGTGCCCTCGTGATGCTCTTTCCTTTTTGAGCCTTTTGCGTTTTTTTGCGGCTAACCTTCAGTGATGTTGTCGCTTTCGCAGACCTATCACTTCACCGTGATCTCCAGTGCGAGCTTGTTCGCGCCTTCCTTCACCTCGTAAGTGAGTTCTTCCGCAGCATCGGGCGTGAGCTTGCTCGTGCTCATCACGCCCGTGTTGTTCGCATCTGCGATATTCGTGAGGTTTGCGGTGCTGAATGTGACCTTGAGCTTGTTCTTTCCAATGACGGCGCCGTCACGCTCGGGAAGCTGGAACTTGCCATTCATGAGACGGGCTGAGGCGACAGGCGCCACTGGATCTTCCGAGGTAAAGATGACCGTGCCCCAATTGCCCGGCGTTCCGTTGATCTTCACGGTGCCTTCCACCGCCGCGCGCTTCGCGGGCTTCAGCCAGCCGTTGTTGCGCAGCCAGTCGGTGAGGTGCTGGCTCCAGGTAGTGAGCACCGGGTCACCCAGATGCAGGCCCACGCCGTGCGGCCCTCGCTGGTAGATGTGCATCTCCGCAGGCACCTTGTTCTTGCGCAGGGCGAGGTAGAACTGCACCGCGTTCTCCGCGGGCACGACCGAGTCTTCATCCGTCTGGAAGATGAAGGTCGGCGGCGTGTTGGCGGTCACATTGAGATAGTTGCTCAGTCCGCGTGCGACCTCGTCATTGTCCTTCTGATCCCCCAGCAGGTTGTTGCGGGAACCGCGATGCATGAAGTCATCCGACATGGAGATGACCGGATAGCCGAGCACGAGAAAATCCGGACGGCTGCTCACCTTGTCGATGGGATCCTTTGCATTGGCATCGCCACTGTCGAAGAGCGTGCCCACCGTGCTGGCGAGGTGTCCGCCCGCGCTGAAGCCGATGAGGCCGATGCGGTTTGCATCCAGCTTGTACTTCTCCGCATTCGCTCGTGCGAAGCGCACCGCACGCTTCGCGTCATTCATCTCAATGGGATGATGATAGCCCTGCGAACCAAGCCGGTAGAAACACACGAACGCCGTGACACCAAGCCGGTTGAAGTACTGTGCGATCTGCTTGCCCTCGTGATCCGCAGCGAGTCCGCCATAGCCTCCACCCGGCAGCACCACCACTCCAGCTCCACAGGATGGAGCCGTGGGCAGGTAGACATCCACTCGCGGTGTGTCCTCAGGACGGGTGCCCTTCGCGCCCGGCGCACCTTCCGGCCACAGGTTGATGGTTTCCGGTGCGGCATGCAGCGATCCCGCCGCGAAGGAGACGACACCGGCAGCAATGAGGAGACGATGGAGCAATGAGGGGAGCATAAGGTTGAATTGAATTGAGAAAGACAAGAGCCCACTCAGTACGAGGAGACACGAAGAACACGTGCCGAGATCACCTCATCATACGGCGACTCTGCATAGGCTCCGCGCGACGTCTCGCGCACGTATTTGAAGATCTCCCAGGCCGATGGCCCCTCACCCGCCGCCTTCTGCGCGCCCAGTCGTGTGGCTCCCGCAGCAATGCGGTACGGCGCCGCATACATGAACTTCACCTCAAGCTGATGGTACGGGTCGAGCCGGAACCGCTCCACCCCTGTGAGCGCAGAGTCATCCCCCGGTCCGTGCTCGGGCGTGATCCGGCGCATCTTGGGGAAGGCGCGATCAAGCTGGGCCCGGGTGGCGCCCTTCCCCAGCACACCCAGTGTCTGCTTGTACTGGGCCTCGCGTTGATTCAGGTCCGCATGACGTTTCGTAGAGGAGCAGGCAGTGAGTACTGCGGCAAGAATCAGGAGGACGAAGGCTCGCATGCCCGCATCTGACCAAAACGTCCCAGCACTGGCAAGCCCGCCGCGCAACTTCTTCGCTTGGCAGAAAGGCCCGGAGCGCTAGCGTCGCGCCCATGAGCACCCTCCGCCTGTCCTCGGGAATCGGACTTCTCACAGCCGCCTTGTTGTTCACCCTGACCCCGGTGCTGTACGCCGCGGATCCCACCCTCGCACTGGACCTCGGCAACGGCGTGAAGCTTGATCTCGTGCTCATCCCCTCGGGCGGCTTCATGCAAGGCTCGCCCACGAGTGAACCTGAACGCGGTGCGGACGAAGCCCAGCGCTTTGTGCACCTCTCCAAGGACTACTACATCGGCAGGACCGCGGTGACTCGCGCCCAGTGGGAGCGATTCGCTACAGAGACCGGCTACCGTACCGAAGCCGAGAGCGGACCGAGCGGCGGCTTCGGCTGGGATGGGAAGGCACTCACTCAGCGGAAGGACTTCACCTGGCGCAATCCCGGCTTCGCCCAAGACGCCACCCATCCAGTAACCATCATCACCTACCCAGATGCGGAAGCCTTCTGCAAATGGCTGTCCCAAAAGGTCGGGCGCAAAGTGACTCTGCCCACCGAAGCACAGTGGGAGTACGCGAGCCGTGCGGGCGCTACCACCGCGTGGCACAATGAAAGCGACGACCCCGCCTCTGCGGATCAAGTCGCGTGGCACAAGGGCAACGCCGGATTCACCACGCACCCCGTCACCTCCACCAAACCCAACGGCTGGGGATTGTATGTCGGCGGCAACGTGGCCGAGTGGTGCCAGGACTGGTACGCTCCCTATGAGAATGGACCCCTCAGCGATCCCATCCAAACCAATCAAAACCTCTCTGACAAACCCCGCCGTGTGCTGCGTGGTGGATCGTGGAATCGCGATGGCAAGAACACACGCAGTGCGGCACGCTTTCGCTCGGATGCCCGCAGCCGCAATGCAGACATCGGCTTCCGCATTGTAGCCGCAACCGTCGTCACGCCTCCGCCCGCTCCAGCATCGGACGCGCCTCTGTTGCCGCGTTCTCAGCCCTCCCGTTCCTCCACGCCTTCCACCTCGAGTCCGGGCACGCAGCCGGACTTCACTCCCAGTGATTCCCACACTTCGGACTCTTCCTCGCGACCTGCCACCTGGGTGGATACCTTGCTCGGGTTCGTCTGCTGCCTGGGGCTTCCCCTCCTTCTTCTGGGTGGCCTCATCTTCTTCATCATGAAAAAGGTGAGCGGCAACGCAAGAGCGACGTCAACGGCCGGAACTGCGGGCACCACAGCCAGAGCCATGGCCGATGCACTGAGCCGGCCCGGCACGATGCAAGGTACGCCCAAGCTCCGTATCGTGGATGACGGCTTCTGGATGCTTCTTGATGTCGTCCCAAGTACCACGATCGACTACGTCTTCCGACCGAGAGGTGGCATGGAGGCTCGCGGCTCCGTGAACTACCAGCCTGGACCGGAGGGCCACTTCGTGTACACGGGTGTGCGTCCGGAAAGCGTGCGGGTCGTCAGCGCAGGTGGTGTGCCTATGAGCGATGTGTTCACGTCAGGTTCTTCACCGTCATCGCTGCACTCGAATGATCGCCGCGACGATGACCATCGTCCTCCGACCTATCCTTCGGCCTACTAACGCCTCCTCACTTCCCTGACTGCATCGCCACCTCTTGTGATGCGTGCCCTGATCTTCGCCGTTGATCCCCGCAAGCCGTGGCTGCTGGAGCGCACGCAGCGAAGTCTGCGGGCTGCGGGGATGGAAGACATCACCATCTGGGAAGGCGATGTGGAAACACCGCCTCATCCATCTGCGAAGGCGACCCTGCTGATCCGGTCAGGTGCATGGTTGCGGAAGCCATTGAAATTTGCCGCACCACCTGCGAGTGGCACCGGCAAGCCTCTGGTGGCCTTTGGATTTCCTGTGTGCAGTGGAGCACCGCGCGAGGCATGGCAGGTCTTCTTCCAAAAACACGGGGGCGATTTTTCGCACTCGGCTCAACTGCCACCATGCATCTGCGAATGGTATGATGAGCATGCCGCTCGAGCTGGTTTGCTCGCAGAACGACTCGCGGGCTTGGAAGGACTGGCACGTCCAGTTCCTTCACGCGCGAAACGATTGCTTCCCACACGCTGGCGGCGACAGCCGCACCGCCTCATCCACTGGAGCGTTTTGGATTGCGGGCATGACGGGAATCTACGCGCCCTTGAGGTCGTGACCAGCCTGCAACACGGCGGCGCGGAGCGCATCGCCTGGGAGTTGAATCGTCTTCTCCCGCACCATGGCGTCTCCTCACGCATGGTGGTGTTGGGTTCGCCCCTGCGGCAGGAGCTACCACGCCCGGCATCCATGGTGGATCTCGCAGGACTCAGTCGCGAACGCCGCGCTGCCGCCCTGGAGGAGACTACCCTGGACTACGGCGCAGATGTGCTGCACGGACATCTCATCGATGCGGAAGACACCCGTCTCTTCTCAAAGATTCTCCCGGTCGCACTGACCATCCACAACGCGCAACAGGCATGGCCTGAAGGCACGCAGGGCCTGCGCAAAAACGACTGTGCTCTTCTCATCGCCTGCGCTCAAATGGTCGAGCGCGAGTTGAAGGAGACACTGCCACACCTTCCTGTACGCACGGTATGGAACGGCATCGACCCGCACCGATTCGCTGTTCGGGGTTCGAATGAACGAAGCGCGCAAGAGACACTCACCCTTGTGTGCGTCGCCAATCCCCGGCACCAGAAGCGGCTCCACCTCCTTCCAGGCATCCTGAAGGCCACGCAAGCTGAACTGCTCCAGCGCTGTCTCGCCATCAAAGCCCGACTCATCCTTGCTGGCGAAGCCTCACCACGCAGCCCGCAAGCTCTGGAGTGCATGGCACAGCTCCACGAGGAGTCAGAACGCCTTGGTGTATCCGATGATATCAACTTCACCCGTGGGGAGCGCCCTGTGGAAGAAGTGCTCACGGAAAGCGACGTGATGATTTCCTGTAGTGCCTACGAGGGCCTGAGCCTCGCGCATCTGGAGGGCCTCGCCGCAGGACTTCCGCTGGTCACCACAGATGCCGGCGGCACCGCTGAGCTCGCATGGCGCAATCCAGCGGTCACGCTGTTGCCGCTGGATGCCATGGCAAGGGACTACGCGAAGGCCATCGCAAATGCCTTCCTGCATCCCAAGAGCGGCCGCGTTGAGATGGAACGTGATTTCTCCGCGCATGCCATGGCCCGGCGCACGGCCGCTCTCCTGCAGCGAGTGGCATCTGGTCACAGACGCGGCGATACGGTGTGGTTCATCACAAACAACCTCTCCACCGGAGGAGCCCAGTCGTCGCTCAAACGCCTCACTGCAGCCTTCCACCGCCAGGGTATCCCCGTGCGCGTGGCGCTCCTGCAGGAATATCCCGGGCATCCCACCCCGGGCCGCCTTGAGCTCATGCGCGAAGGCGTGCCTGTCCACGTGCCGTCTCCCGTGGGCACCATGGACACTGCCGAGGTGATTGCCGATATCCTTGCGGAGATGGACGCGGATCCTCCGCACAGCGTGTGTTTCTGGAATGCCATCCCGGCATGCAAACTGTTGCTGGCGGACGCGCTGTGGTACGTGTCCGTTTTCGACGTGAGCCCAGGCGAGATGTACTACACCTCATTGGACCGTTGCTTTGAGCATCCACCGGCGGCTTTGCCCTACCGCAGTGCGGCCGAGTACGGAGCGAGGCTCACCAAGATCATCGTGAAGTATGCAGCGGAGTCTTCCCGTGCTTCCGCTGCGCTCGGCACTTCCGTGAAGTCGATTCCGAATGGGATCGCCCTCCCTCCGGTTCTCCACCGCGACCGGGAACCCGCTGCGCCCTTCCGCATCGGCACCGCTGCCCGGCTGAGTCCGCAGAAGCGCATCGAAGACCTCGTTGAAGCCTTCCGTGTCGCCTTGCCAGACCTCCCGCCCTGCGAGCTCCTCATCGCTGGAGAAGCCGAAACCGGCAGCGAGGCCTATGCCGAGGACCTGAAATCCTCGACCACAGGCCTGCCGGTCCGCTGGCTGGGCGAGCACCGTGACCTGCGCGACTTCCACGCCTCGCTGGACCTTTTTGCCATGATCTCCGAGCCCGCGGGCTGCCCCAATGCCTCCCTTGAGGCGATGGCCTCCGGCCTGCCTGTGGTCGCCACGGACGTGGGTGGCGCTTCCGAGCAGGTCCTCAATGGAGCCACGGGCTTGCTCGTTCCGCCACGCAATGCCCGCGCCTTTGCCGCCGCCTTGGTGGACCTCGCCCGTTCCCCAGGCCTACGCGAATCCATGGGCCGCGCCGCACGTCTGCACGTGGAGGAGCACTTCTCCATGGAGCGCATGGTGGCGGCTTACCGAGCCCTCCTTTGGGATGGGCCGCAAGTGGGTGAAAGCGCGCTTGCCGCAGGGGCGTTCCCTGTGTTCTCCTCGTTGCATCCATGAACCGCCGCCATTTCCTTTCCTCCGCTGCCGCCGCGCTCGGCGCATCCGCCCTGCCCGCCATTGAACCCATCAATCGCAAGGGGAAATCGCGCATGATGCTGGGCCTCGCCGCCTACTCCTTCCGCGACAACATGAAGTGGATGAAGGGCAAGGAGAACACCAAGCTCAAGGCAGGCGGCCCCGCCTGGGACATCCTCGACTTCATCGACTACTGCGCGGACCAAGGCTGCCCCGGGGCCGAGCTCACCAGCTACTTCTTCCCGCCAGACTGCGATGAGAAGTACCTCCTCGAGGTGAAACGCCGTGCCTACCTGCGCGGCGTGAACATCACCGGTACTGCGGTAGGCAACACCTTCACCCATCCCAAGGGCGAAGCCCGCGACAAGGAGATAGCCTACGTGAAGGAGTGGATCGAGAAGTCCACCATCATGGGCGCTCCCCACATCCGCGTCTTCGCGGGCACCGTCCAGAAGGGCAGCACCCCGGAAGAGGCCGAGAAGAACTGCCAGGAATGCTACGATGAATGCCTCGCCTTCGCCGACAAGAAGGGTGTCTTCCTCGGCCTGGAAAATCACGGCGGCATCGTCGCCGAACCTGAGCCCCTCATCAAAATGGTGAGGGCGGCCAAGAGCCCCTGGGCTGGCATCAACTTCGACAGCGGCAACTTCCACACCGAAGACCCCTACGGCGACATGGCCAAGATCGCGCCCTATGCGGTGAACGTGCAGCTCAAGATGAAGGTAAAGCCCAAGGACTCCAAAGAGGGCGAACCTGTCGATACCGCTCGCGTGCTGAAGATACTCAAGGACGCCAACTATCAGGGTTGGTTCACTTTGGAATACGAGGAAAAGGAAGACCCGTTTGTGGCCGTGCCACGTATCCTCGCTGACCTGAAGCCGCAGCTTGCCTGAAGCTGACGAAGTTTTGTCCAATTCGCCGGGCAGATCACTGTATCTCTTGCCCGGCGACGCCTCGAACTCCCGCCCACCCACGTCCCTAGACAGCATCCATGGCCTCTCCCACCCCGACCATCCCGGAGCCACTCAAGTTCACCCGAACGCATTGGCTCATCTGCATCATCGCCAGCATTGGCTTTGCCTTCGACATTTATGAGCTGCTGATGCTGCCGCTCATCATCAAACCTGCGCTGGCTTCGCTGGGTGGGGTGAATGAGGCCGGAATACCGAATCTGCTGCCAGGCTCTCCGGAGTATGTGGAATGGGCACGCATGCTGTTCTTCGTTCCAGCGTTGGCGGGCGGCGTATTTGGCCTGCTCGGTGGTTACCTCACCGACCTTCTCGGACGTCGCCGCGTGCTGACATACAGCATCCTGCTGTACGCCATCTCGGCCTTTGCAGCGGGATACGCCACGAACCTGTACCAGCTTCTCTTCCTGCGCTGCCTTGTGTTCATTGGTGTGTGTGTGGAGTTTGTGGCGGCGGTGGCGTGGCTCGCAGAGCTTTTCCCAAATCCAAAGCAGCGTGAAAAGGTACTGGGCTACACGCAGGCGTTCTCCTCACTGGGTGGCTTCCTGGTGGCCTTCATGAATGGCTACGCCGCCGAACACGCGGGCACTTTCCCTGCGATTCATGGCGGTCATGAGGCTTGGCGCTACACGCTCATCTCCGGCGTGATTCCCGCGCTGCCACTGATTCTCATCCGCCCGTTCCTTCCCGAGTCCCCGGTGTGGCAGCGGAAACGCGAGGCTGGCCAGCTCAAGCGCCCCAGCATTCGTGCGCTGTTCAGTCCCGAGTTGCGGCGCACGACCATCGCCACGACCATCGTGTTTGCCGCGAGCTATGGTATCGCCTTTGGCGCCATCCAGCAGCTTCCCCAGATTCTCGGTGCTCCAGGCAAGGGACAGAAGGAAGTGCTGGCCATTGGCAAGGCTGCTCAGGACAAGGCCATCGCCGACGCGCAAGCCGCTGGAAAGCCTGCTCCTCCCGAAGGGAAATTGAAGCAGATCGGCGCCAACGCCATCGATGGCACCGTGGCTCACGTGACGAAGATCCAGGAAATGGGTGGTCTACTCGGTCGTTGCGCACTCGCGTTCCTTGCCGTGATCATTGTCGGTCGTCGCACCCTGCTGCGCATCTTCCAGATTCCCGCGCTCATCTTTGTGCCGCTGTACTTCTGGTGGGTCTCCAACAACCTCACTGGCGATACCCTGACCATGATTCAAGCAGGCATTTTCATCGCAGGCTTCCTCACGGTGGCGCAGTTCAGCTTCTGGGGGAACTACATCCCTCGCGTGTTCCCGGTGCATCTGCGCGGCACCGGTGAAAGCTTCGCGGCAAACATTGGTGGCCGTGTCATCGGTACGGCCGCGGCATGGATTACACTGACACTCGCCGAATCCAAGCCCCCGAATCCCGCCAAGATCGCGCTCATGGGTGCCTTTGTGGCCGGTGGCTACGCCCTCGTAGGCGCTATCCTCACGCAGTGGCTGCCCGAGCCGAAGGCGGAGGAAGAGGAGCATTGAGAATGCCCGCACGCTGAGTTTTGAAAAACAAACAGGGCCGCTGATTCACTTCAGCGGCCCTGTTCGTTTCTGGCATAGAGAGCGCGAGGCATCAGGAAAGGAGCGCGGCCTTTCCAGGCCGCATCGTCCCATTCACGAGAAGGATCGCACATCGGCTACCGCCAGCTTCGACGTACCGCGGCACCACAGACAGGTTCACCCAGCGGCCTGGAAAGGCCGCGCTCCTTTCCCAGCTACGGCACCACATTCTTGATCACCAGATTATCGAGATAGAACGCCGCCTTCTCCGTGGCATTGCTCACGAAAACCAGCCACTCCAGTGTATTCCACGTCTTGCTGCCATTCGGCAATTCCTCGAAGGCCTTCTCGCTTCCATCTGCCAGGACCACCTTCAGGACCCAGGTGCCCTTGGATGCTTCTCCCAGCGCCGCGCTGAGTTCGAAGTGCACCCACTGCTCCACCGGTAGCTTCATCAGCTCCTTCTTCCGGCTGAAGAGAGCGCCATCCTGCACATCGATGGACGGACCCACTTCATACTTGGCGAGTTTGTTCCGCCACTCGTGGTTGAACTTTGCTCCGGGTTCCATCCACAGGTCAAACGACACGCGGCTGGTGCCGGTCTTGTGATTGCAGTCGAAGTTGAAATGCGGTGTCCACGGATTGGGCAGACCCGGAGCGTCCTGCACCTTCACACTGCGCTTGCCGCCCTTTGCCTTTTCTTCCGTGACCGCGATGCTGTCTCCTTTGTTGTGCACGTCGAGGCGGGCATTCCAGAGTGGCTTGCCCACAGGAGTGCCCTCGAAGTCATCCTCGTAGCTGAACAGCGGCACCGGCTCCAAATCCACCTCGGGGTACGTGCGTGCCGCAGCAAGGGCACGCCAGCCATCCGAAGCACCCGTGTCATACACACCGGCCTTCGTGTAGTCGAAGGGCTTGAACCCCATCGCGAGCGCGGGCGACTCCGACTTGAGTTGATAGTTCCCGCCCTTTGCATCCACGAACAATGGATCCGCTACACGCGAGCCGCGATCAAAGCCCTGCTTCTGCCAGCCGGCAAAATCACTGCCCGCGAAGTCGATGGGTTCCTTCCGCAAGTCCCAGTAGAGATTGCTTTCCATGCGTACCTTCGGCTTGTTCCACTGGCCGTAGTAGAGCACCCCGCTGTCGAAGAGCACGATGTTGTTCGCGTACGTAAAGCTGAGATGCTCCTCACTGCGTGAACGCTGGATCTGTGCTTCACTCCCGAAGGCGAAAATGTTGTTCCGGATGACATTGTCCCTCCCGTAGTGCTGGTGGAAGGTCGCGTGCCGGGTGTTGTGCACCAGATTGTTTTCCATCAGCACGCCGCTGCTGCCTTCATCCGTGTAGAGGCCCCAGCCGCCGTAGCGATAGCCCTGCACATCGTGCACATGATTGTTCGAGACGGAGGTGCCGGACGCAGGACCGAGCCCATAGAAGCCTCCCATGTCACTCAGCACCCCATAGCCAAGATGGTGGATATGGTTGAAGTCGATCTTGTTGTGATGCGAAAGGCTCTCGCCATAGCCCCACACCCAGCCCACGGAGACGCCAGTGTAGAAGAAGTCGCCAATGTCATTGTGAGTCACCACGTTGTCGCTGCTCTGCTGGATGAAGACACCTACACTGCCCATGAAGTAGCGGCCACCATTCTGGATGATGTTGTTGTCGACGGTGATGTGATGGGTGCGACCTGCGGGATTCGGATCCACGCCACCTTCTCCGATGCGCACACCGCCGGCACCCATGTCATACAGGTGACTGTGCGTGATGCTGCTGTCCGTGCACCCATTGCGGAACCAGATCGCATAAGTGCCGGTGTGGGCGATCTCACAACGGTCAAAGGTGATCTGCGCTGCGCCATCCAGCATCACCGCGGCCGGAATCTTCGAGTCTGCCTGGCTGTCGATGTGCCCCTCCTTGGGAATGTGATAGCCCGTGTGATGGAACCGAAGCCCCTTGAAGGAAACGTACTTCACGAGCCTTCCATTCGCAGGGTCACCTTTCACCACGAGCAAGTGCTGCACCACAGGCGCAATCGCCTCGGCCTTGCTCATCTCCTCATCGGGAAGCGGCTTGTACAGCAGCTTGCCATCCTCGCGCGAAAGAAACCACTCACCGGGCTCATCCAGCGCGCCACGGAAGTTCTCCAGGATGTAGCGCTGTCCCGCCTCATACACGAGGAAGGGCCAGCGCGAGGGTGCGGTGAACTGAATGTAGCCCGCCGGTGCTTCGAGATACGCCACGCGGTGGCGGGCGATCTGCCAGGTCTGAAACACGATGACCTCCACGTCCTCGCGCTCTTTCGCAGACAGAGGCTCCAGTGCCTTCAGGTCTTCGCTCTTAGCGTAGAAGGCCGTGTTCTCCGGTGCCTTCATCTCAGGAGCGCCAGCACGCGATTCCAGCGCTGGCTTGGAAGCGTGCAGGTACCGCTTGTTGGGCGTGCGTGCCCGTGTGGCACGACGGCCATTGATCCAGAGTTCCTGGAAGTACCATTGCCCGGATTTCACTTCAGGGATCTCGGCAGACCAGAGCCCATCTTTCTCCTGCTTCCATCCCGTGATACGGCGTCCGCCGCTGAGGATGGGCTTCGCTCCGGGTGCGGCTTCGTAGGTGATGGGCGAAGTGCTGGTGCCGGTGTCCTGTGGCTCAAGAGTAAAGGGTTCGGGGATGCTGTAGGTGCCATCGGCGATGATGACGCGGATGGGTTCGGCCTTGTCTTTACCGTCACCGGCTCTCCAAACCCGAACGGCATCGCGCGCTTCAGTGAGGGACTTGATGGGGCCGCTGGACGAGACATGGATCTCGTGAGCCCGCGAGAGGCTCGGAGAGAAGAGAAGTGTGGCAGTGAAGGCGAGAGCAAAAGCAGTGGTGATGCGATGCATGGGTCCAATTGGGCGTGCGATGATGCAGTGTCAATGCGGCGGCATTGCGGCGTACCCAGATGTTGCTCGATGGCGTGTTTCGAGCTCCACCAGCCCTGGGAGCGCTGGCCTCCGGCCGGCGTATTCGGGCTGTTGCGTCGCGAGAGATGGCAACCCAATACGCCGCCGAGACGGCAGCGCTCCCAGGACCGCGTCCGTCATTTCACATGACATTTTGGAGAGGATGCTCATCCCGTTGTTCGTCCAGCTCAGATGAACAGGCTCTTTGCGATTGGATGACGACTCACGCAGGGGGCAGCGTGAGCCTCCTTGGCAAAGCCACAGAGGATGCCGCGCGCTGCGGGGACAGGAATGTCCCCAATCCGTGAAGGGGCGCTCTCAAAGTAGCTTCGGCTTCAGCCGAATTGGAAACGTCGCCCGCCTACTGATACGGCTAAAGCCGTAGCTACTTTGCCTGAGCCATCGCACAACAGCGCCACTCCCCTTGGCTCACCCCAACCACCCAAACAAAAAACCCGCCTGGTTCACAGGCGGGTCTTTCGGTAAGAGTTCTACTTGCTCGCGTACAGGCTGGCTTACGCCACTTCTTCCTGAGTGTCAGCAGTGGAGAAGGCCACCTTGACGGTCTCGTTGATGTGGAAGTCGCGGTTCGCCTTGAAACCGGTACCAGCAGGAATGAGGTGCCCCATGATGACGTTTTCCTTGAAGCCACGGAGCAGGTCGTTCTTCGCCAGGGTGGCGGCTTCGGTAAGAACACGGGTGGTGTCCTGGAAGCTCGCGGCACTGATGAAGCTGTCCGTTTCGAGGCTGGCCTTGGTGATGCCGAGGAGTACCGGCTCGCCGCTGGCGGGCTTGCCGCCCTCGTCGGAAACGCGCTGGTTCTCGTGTTCGAACTGGAGGCGGTCCACCTGATCGCCCCAGAGGAACGTGGTGTCGCCGGGTTCGGTCACCTTCACCTTGCGGAGCATCTGGCGGATGATGATTTCGACGTGCTTGTCGTTGATTTCCACGCCTTGGGCGCGGTACACTTCCTGCACTTCGTTCACCAGGTGCTCGCGCAGAGCCTGAGGTCCGAGGATCTCGAGGATTTCGTGCGGCACAACCGCGCCTTCCGTGAGCTGGTCGCCCTTCGTGACCACATCGCCGTTCTGCACAAAGATGTGCTTGCTGCGCGGGATGAGGTGTTCCTCCTGCTGGCCGGACTTCGGATCGGTGATGAGCACCTTGCGCTTGCCGCGCACGAGGCCTGCGATCTCGATGACACCGTCGATCTTCGCGATTTCGCACGCGTCCTTCGGCTTGCGGGCTTCGAAGAGTTCGGCCACACGCGGCAGACCGCCGGTGATGTCCTTCGTCTTGGAGGCCTTGCGAGGCGTCTTGGCCAGGATGGTACCGGCTTCGATCTTCTCGTTGTTCTTCACCGCAAGGTGAGCGCCGGCAGGGATGGTGTAGCTGGCGAGGATTTCCTTGGTCTTCGGATCCACCACGACGATCTGCGGGTGCAGGTCTTCCTTGTGCTCAATGACCACGGTTTCTTCATTGCCGGTCGCCTGGTTGACGGCCTTCGTGAAGGTCACGCCGCTCATCATGTCGCGGAACTCGATCTTGCCCGCCTTCTCCGTGATGATCGGCACGTTGTACGGATCCCAGGTGACGATGGTCTCGCCCTTCTTCACCTTGCCGTGCTCTTCCTTCGCAATCACAGCGCCGAGCACAATCTTGTGGGACTCGAGCTCGCGGCCATCCTCATCGATGATGCTGATGGTGCCGTTCTTGTTCAGGGCAATCCAGCCATCCGGGGTCTGCACCACACGGATGTCGTTGAAGCGGAGGGAACCGTTGTTCTTCGCCACAATGATGGGCTGCTTGAAGGCACCGCTCGCCACACCACCGACGTGGAACGTACGCATGGTGAGCTGCGTTCCGGGTTCACCGATGGACTGGGCTGCGACAATACCGACCGCTTCACCCACCTTCACCATACGGCTTGTGGCGAGGCTGAGGCCATAGCACTTGGAGCAGCAACCGCGCTTGCTTTCGCAGGTGAGCACGGAGCGGATCTTCAGCTTCTCCACACCGATCTTCACGAGCTTGTTCGCCACGTCTTCGGTGATGAGCTGGCCGTGCTCCACGATGAGGTTCTTGCGATCCACGGGGTCGTGGACGGTTTCGCAAGAGACACGACCGTAGATACGGGTCTTGAGATCCACGACCTCTTCGTCACCCTGGTAGATGGAGGAGAGGTGGATGCCATTGACCGTGCCGCAATCGTCCTCAGTCACGATGACGTCCTGCGCCACGTCGACCAGCTTACGGGTCATGTAGCCGGAGTCCGCCGTCTTCAGAGCGGTGTCGGAAAGACCCTTACGAGCACCGTGCGTGGAGATGAAGTACTCCAGCACCGTGAGGCCTTCACGGAAGTTCGAGGTGATCGGACGCTCAATGATCGAGCCGTCGGGCTTGGCCATGAGGCCGCGCATCCCGGCGAGCTGCTTGATCTGCGTCTTGTTACCACGGGCACCGGAGGTGACCATGATGTACAGCGGGTTGTGGTACTTCTTGCCGTCGTTGAACTCGAGCGTGCGGAACACCTCGTCGGTGACCTGGTCGCCAGCTCCGGTCCAGATGTCGATGACCTTCTGGTACTTTTCACCGGCGGTGATGATACCGTTCTTGTACTGCTTCTCGACCTTGGTGACTTCGGCGCGGGCCGCGTCCACCTTGTCGTACTTCGCCTTCGGAATCACCATGTCAGTGATGCCGATGGAGCAGCCGGACTTCATGGCTTCGCGGAAGCCGAGGTTCTTCAGGCGGTCCAGCGCAGCCACCGTTTCCTGGTGACCTGCCTTCTGGAAGCAGCGCCAGATGATGTCGGAGAGCTGCTTCTTGCCGACGGTGTTGTTGTAATAACCCAGCTCGTCAGGCCAGATTTCGTTGAAGCGAATACGGCCAGCGGTGGTCTCGATGACCGCCTTGGAGGCATCACCATAGGTGCGGCCCTTGCTCTGGTAGTCCGGGTTGCGGTAGAGCACCTTCTGGTTCACTTCCACAGCGCCTTCGCTCAGGGCGAATTCCACTTCGGACGGGTCGTTGAAGAGCGGGAGGCGCGGGGCATCCTTCTTCTTCTTGCCGTCGTCATGCTGCGGCAGTTCGCGCAGGTAGGTGAGGGCAAAGCAGCCCAGCGGGATGTCCTGTGAAGGAGTCATCACAGGCTTGCCGCTCGCAGGGGAGAACAGGTTGTTCGGAGCGAGCATGAGGAGGCGGGCCTCCATCTGCGCTTCGATCGAGAGCGGCACGTGCACGGCCATCTGGTCACCGTCGAAGTCCGCGTTGTAAGCGGTACACACGAGCGGATGCACGCGGATGGCTTCACCTTCGATGAGCTTCGGTTCGAAAGCCTGGATCGAGAGGCGGTGCAGGGTCGGCGCACGGTTGAGCAGCACCGGGTGTCCGCGGGTCACCTCATCGAGGATGTCCCACACTTCCGGAGTGCGGCGCTCAATCATCTTCTTGGCGGAGCGCACAGTGTGCACGAGGCCAAGCTCCTTGAGACGACGGATGATGAAGGGCTCGAACAACACGAGTGCCATCTTCTTGGGAAGACCGCACTGGTGCAGGCCGAGGTCCGGACCGATCACGATCACGGAACGGCCGGAGTAGTCCACGCGCTTGCCCAGCAGGTTCTGGCGGAAGCGGCCGGACTTGCCCTTGAGCATGTCGGACAGGGACTTCAGCGGACGGTTGCCCGCGCCGGTCACCGCACGGCCATGACGGCCGTTGTCGAACAAGGCGTCCACAGCTTCCTGCAGCATGCGCTTTTCGTTGCGGATGATGACATCCGGCGTCTTGAGCGAGAGCAGGTTCTTGAGACGGTTGTTACGGTTGATGACACGACGGTAGAGGTCGTTCAAGTCGGAGGTCGCGAAGCGGCCGCCTTCGAGGGGCACCAGCGGACGGAGGTCCGGCGGGATGACCGGCAGCACTTCCATGACCATGTACTCCGGACGGGTGTGCGAAGTGGCAAAGCCCTGGCAAAGCTTGAGGCGCTTGGCGATCTTCTTGCGAAGCTGCTTGGAGCGGGTCTTCGTCATGGCCTGCTCGAGCTCCTTGACCATTTCCGCCAGGTTCGCCTGGGCGAGAATGTCGCGGATGGCCTCGGCACCCATGCCGACCTTGAAGCTCTCGGCGCCGTACTGGTCCTCGGCTTCGCGCAGTTCCATTTCCGTGAGGAGCTGGCCGCGCTGCAGCGGGGTGTTGCCAGGGGAGACGACGATGTAATCTTCGTAATAGATCACGCGCTCCAGCGAGCGGGCCGTCATGTCGAGCATGAGGCCGATGCGGGAAGGCATGCACTTGTAGAACCAGATGTGCGTGACGGGCACGGCCAGCTCAATGTGGCCCATGCGCTCACGACGCACGCGGCTCAGGGTCACTTCCACGCCGCAACGGTCGCAGATGACGCCCTTGTGCTTGATGCGCTTGTACTTGCCGCAGGCGCACTCCCAGTCACGAGTGGGACCAAAGATGCGCTCGCAGAAGAGACCGCCCTTTTCAGGCTTGAAGGTACGGTAGTTGATCGTCTCCGGGTTCTTTACTTCGCCGTGGCTCCAGGAGCGGATGCGATCCGGTGAAGCAACGGAGATGGAGACCATGTCGAAGCCGCCGGTCTTGTGCGACTCCCCGAAGATTTCCTTGAGATGGTTATCAAAACTCATGGGTTCTTGGTATGGATGGTGGTTTCTCTTCGGAAATTACATGCCGACAGCAGGAGCGAACCCGCCGAGCATTTCCTCTTCGTTGGTGTTCCGGTTCACGACTTTCACGTCGAGTCCCAAGCTCTGCATTTCTTTGATGAGCACGTTGAAGGATTCAGGCGTGCCGGCTTCGAGGGCGTTGTCACCCTTCACGATGCTTTCATAGATGCGCGTGCGGCCTTGCACGTCATCCGACTTCACGGTGAGGAGTTCCTGCAGCGTGTAGGCTGCACCGTAGGCTTCGAGGGCCCACACTTCCATTTCACCGAAACGCTGGCCACCGTACTGGGCCTTGCCACCCAGCGGCTGTTGGGTCACGAGGGAGTAAGGTCCAACCGCGCGGGCGTGAATCTTGTCCGCCACAAGGTGTCCGAGCTTCAGCATGTAGATGTAGCCCACAACGACTTCCTGGCCGAAGGGCTCGCCAGTGCGGCCATCATAGAGCTTGCTCTTGCCGTTCAGACCGATCCACTCGTAGCCGGACTTGGCCTTGGCTTCCTTGAGGTATTCAAGAATTCTCTCTTCCTTGATACCGTCGAACACCGGGGTGGCGACCGTGAACCCGAGGGCCTTGGCAGCGACGCCAAGGTGGGTCTCAAGCACCTGGCCCACGTTCATACGGGAAGGCACGCCGAGCGGGTTGAGGCAGATGTCCACGGGGGAACCGTCCTCAAGGAAGGGCATGTCTTCTTCAGGCACGATGGTGGCCACCACGCCCTTGTTGCCGTGACGACCGGCCATCTTGTCACCGACGCTCAGCTTACGCTTGCTGGCGATGAACACACGGACCTGCTTGATCACGCCGCTCTCCATTTCGTCGCCCTGCTCGATGCGGTCGAGGGACTGTTCACGCTCGGTGTCGGCCTCGTCGAACTTCGCCTCGAAGGCGGCGACGATGTCCATGATCTTGTTACGGACCGGGGACTGGTCGATCTCAATCGTGCGCCAGTTTTCAGCCAGCGTGCGGAGGAGGGTCTTGGTGATCTTCTTGTTCGCGCCGATGATGACTTCACCGGTCTCGCCGTTCACCACGTCGAGCGGGATCTTCTCGTTGAGGAGGATTTCGGAAAGCTTCTCCGTCAGCTGCTCGGTGAGCTGCTCCGTCTTCTGCTTGTGGTCTTCCACGATCTGCTTCGTCTGCTTCTTCTGCTCGGCAGGCGAGAGGCGCTCCTTGTCAGCGCCGGTGCGGGAGGACACACGCACGTCCATGACGATACCGGTACAGCCGGAGGGCACACGCAGGGAGGTGTCCTTCACGTCCGCGGCCTTTTCACCGAAGATGGCGCGCAGGAGGCGCTCTTCAGGAGCCAGTTCGGTTTCGCTCTTCGGAGTGATCTTGCCGACGAGGATGTCGCCGGGCTTCACTTCCGCGCCGATGCGCACCACGCCGTCTGCACCGAGGTTCTTCAACGCTTCGTCACCCACGTTCGGGATGTCTCGCGTGATTTCCTCAGGGCCGAGCTTCGTGTCACGGGCTCCGATTTCGAAGTCCTCAATGTGGATGGAGGTGTAGATGTCCTCCTTCACCACCTTGCGGCTGATGACGATGGCGTCTTCGAAGTTGTAACCGTTCCACGGCATGAACGCGACGAGCATGTTGCGGCCCAGGGCGAGTTCACCGTTGTGCGTGCAGGGACCGTCGGCAAGGACGTCACCCTTCTTGATCTTCTGGCCGCGCTTCACCAGCGGACGCTGGTTGATGCAGGTGCCCGCGTTGGAGCGCATGAACTTGCGCAGCGGGTAGAAGTACACGCCCTTCTCAGGGTCGGTCACCACCTTCGTGGGCTCGGTCGCGAAGACCTTCTCGCTCACGGGCAGCTGGCCATCCTTGGTCACGATGATGAAGTCCGCAGTAGCGCTGGCCACAACGCCAGCGGAGTCGGACACGATCACGGCCTGGGAGTCGCGAGCGGCCTTGCCTTCCATGCCGGTGCCGACGAACGGCGCTTCTGCTTCAAGAAGCGGCACGCCCTGGCGCTGCATGTTCGAGCCCATCAGAGCGCGGTTGGCGTCATCATGCTCGAGGAACGGAATCAGCGAGGCGGCCACGGACACGAGCTGCTTCGGCGAGACGTCCATGTAGGTCGCCTGCGCGGGAAGCACTTCGAGGAACTCACCACGGTAACGCGCGGTGACTTTCTCTTCCTTGAACTTGCCCTTGTCGTCCGTGACGTTGTTCGCCTGGGCGACCGTGTGATTCTCTTCCTGGTCGGCGGTGAGGTAGTCGATCTTCTCGGTCACCACGCCATTCTCCACACGACGGTACGGCGTCTCGATGAAGCCGAATTCGTTGATGCGGGCGTAGCTGCAGAGGGAGTTGATCAGACCGATGTTCGGACCTTCCGGGGTCTCAATCGGGCAGATGCGGCCGTAGTGCGAAGTGTGCACGTCGCGCACTTCGAATCCGGCGCGGTCACGGTTCAGACCGCCAGGTCCGAGAGCGGAGAGGCGGCGCTTGTGGGTCAACTCGGCCAGGGGATTGATCTGGTCCATGAACTGGCTCAGCTGGGAGCGCGCGAAGAAGTCGCGCACCACGGCGCTGAGCGCCTTCGGATTGATGAGCTTCTGGGGCGTCATCACATCCATGTTCACATCAAAGAGAGTCATGCGCTCCTTCACCAGACGCTCGGTGCGGGCGAGGCCGACGCGGCACTGGTTGGCAAGGAGTTCACCCACGGCACGCACGCGGCGGCTGCCAAGGTGGTCAATGTCATCAAGCACGCCTTCACCAGCGCGCAGCTTGAAGAGATAGCGCAGGGCGGAGACGACGTCCTCGGAGATGAGGATGCGCTCATCAGAGTCGACCTTGATGCTGAGCTTCTGGTTGATCTTGTAGCGGCCGACGCGGGTCAGGTCATAGCGCTTTGGATCGAAGAACAGGCGCTTCACAAGGGCGCGGGCGTTCGGGATCGTGGGCGGGTCTCCAGGGCGGAGGCGGCGGTAGATTTCCTTGAGGGCCTCGTCTTCATCGTGGGCCACGTCCTTGCGGAGGGAGGCGATGATGAGGTCGTCCTGGGAAGCGGTGACGCAGCGGAGGCTCTTGTGGCCCAGCTGGATGAGCTGGCGCACGATGCCCTGCGTGAGGGGCTCGTAGGCACGGGCCACGATGAGCTCGCCATCGAGCACGTCCTTGAAGATGACCTTCGCGGCCAGTTCTTCTTCGGACATGGTTTCCTTCAGCTTCAGGTCCTCGATGGGATAGAAGAGCTTGAGGATGTCTTCGTCGCCAGGATAGCCGATCACGCGAAGCAGCGTGGTCGCAAGGAACTTGCGGCGGCGGCGGCGGCGGTCGAGGTAGACGTAGAGGAGGTCGTTCGTGTCGAACTGCACTTCCAGCCAGGTGCCGCGGTCAGGAATGATGCGGAAGCCGAACAACCAGCGGCCGTTCAGGTGCTGCTGGGTTTCAAAGCAGATGCCAGGGGAGCGGTGCAGCTGGCTCACCACGACGCGCTCGGCGCCGTTGATGACGAAGGTGCCGCGGGTGGTCATCATGGGCAGTTCGCCCATGTACACGCGCTCCTGCTTCGCACCGGCTTCGTCACGCAGTTCGTAGGTGACGTACAGCGGGGCGCTGTAGGTTTCCGCATCGCGGATGGCCTGGAGGGGGGAAAGCTTGGGTTCGCCGATTTCGTAGTGGGTGAAATCGAGCGTCATCTTCTCGTCGTAACTGGCGATCGGGAAGACTTCACGGAAGACGGCCTGAAGGCCCATGTCCTTGCGCTTGCTCGGAGTGACGTCCTTTTGCAAGAACTCCTCGTAGGACCGTAGCTGAATCTCAATCAGATTCGGCGGGTCAACAGGTTCCTTCAGTTTGCCAAAGTTAATGCGCTGGGACATACGACGGGGTGGCTGTGAGTTGGCAAGGGTTGGAGCAAATCCGGAAGGACGTTCCGGTGAAATGGGGGGCGGCAGGGCGGCGACGCTGACCGGGACTCGGCAGCGGGCCTATGTTTAGGCACTGAATTTGAAGACAAAAACGCCACCGGATGCGAACGCATCCGGGGCGCAAAACAGAGAGGCAGACCGCGACCCATTCTGCAGGCACGGCACACCGGAACCGGTGCGGGGTGACTGGCAGAAAGGGGAAAAAATCGGCATTGCGGGTGTCTGTTTTCGGGGAGGTGTGCTTCGCGGCCACAGGGACCGCGGAGCACGGTTGTAAAAGCACTTACTTGATCTCGACTTTGGCGCCGGCAGCTTCGAGCTTCTTCTTGGCTTCTTCGGCTTCCTCTTTCTTGACGCCTTCCTTGACCTTGGCTCCGCCTTTTTCGACGAGGGCCTTGGCTTCGGCGAGGCCGAGGCCTGCCACGAGGCCGCGCACTTCCTTAATGACCGCAATCTTGTTGCCGCCACCATCAACGAGGATGACGTCAAATTCGGTCTTCTCAACGGCGGCTGCAGGAGCAGCACCACCGGCTGCAGGAGCTGCAGCGGCGACAGGAGCGGCGGCGCTCACGCCCCACTTGTCTTCAAGGGTCTTCACAAGTTCAGCGACTTCCAGGACGGTAAGGCCGCTGAGTTCATCAACGATTTTATTCAGGTCTGCCATAGTAGTATTTCGGTATCGCCGTCACCCGGAGCTCCGGGTATTTTGAGACTGGATGCTTCCAGCCCGGCAAGGGACCATTGGATGTTTGGACGTTCAGGCGGGGTTGCCCCCGCCATCTAATCAAAGGGGTGAAATAAGGATTACGCTGCTTGTTCGCCTTTGGCCTTGAGGACGCGAGCGAGGGAGGCGGCGGGTTCGTTGAGGAGGCGCACCAGCGTGGAGGCGGGGGCCTGGAGAACACCAAGGAGCTGGGCGAGGAGCACTTCGCGGGAAGGCAGGTCGGCCAGGCTGTTGATGTTGTCGACGCCGAGGTACTTGCCATCGAGCACGCCAGCCTTGAGCTGGGGCTTCTGGAACTCGGTCGAGAAGGTCTTCATCACCTTCGCGGCGGCGCAGACGTCCTTCTCACCGGTCACAATGGCGGTCTGTCCGGTAAGGGACTCGCCCAGCTCGGCGGGAAGACCAGCCTTGGTGGTGGCCTGCTTCACGAGGGTGTTCTTGTACACATGCATCTCGGCGCCGGAGGCGCGGAGGCGCTTGCGCAGCTCTTCGAACTTGTCGACGGTGAGACCAGCGTAGTCCACGACGAACAGGAACGGGGAGGCGTTCACCTTCTGAAGAAGGTGGTCAATCAAAACAGTCTTTTCAGCTTTCATGGTCTGGGGTCCTTCCCGTTAGGCGGCGATCTTGAGGTACTTGGTGACGTCCACCTTCACGCCGGGGGACATGGTGGAAGCGAGCGTGATGCTCGCCACGTAGCGGCCCTTCGCGCTGGCGGGGCGGGCACGCATGACGGCTTCAATGAGAGCATTGCCGTTCTCGACAAGGGCCTTCGCGTCGAAGCTTACCTTGCCAATGCCGGCGGCGATGTTGCCGTTCTTGTCGAGCTTGAAGTCGGCGCGGCCGGCCTTCACAGCCTTCACTGCACCTGCGGTGTCATCCGTCACGGTGCCTGTCTTCGGGTTGGGCATCAAACCGCGAGGTCCAAGTTGCTTACCGAGTTTACGCACTTCGGTCATCGCAGCGGGAGTGGCGATGGCGACATCGAAATCCGTGAATCCATCCTTCACCTTGGCGATGAGGTCTTCATAACCGACGATTTCCGCACCAGCGGCCTTCGCGGCGGCAGCGGCGTCGCCCTGGGCGAACACGGCCACTTTCACGCTCTTACCGGAACCGTTGGGCAGCGGGCAGGTGCCGCGAACCATCTGGTCGGACTTCTTGGGGTCGACGGTAAGTTTGAAGGACAAGCTCACCGTTTCGGAGAACTTGGCGGTCGGGAGCTTCTTGATCAGCTCGGCAGCTTCTTCGAGGGAGAAGAGCTTGTCGGCAGGCACCATTTCGGCGGCCTTGTTGTAGCGCTTGCTTCTTTGTTTCATGGATGGGGTGCAGTGGTAGCGAGCTGTGAGGCTCTCCTGCGGATTTGGATGTTATGACGACTGAAAAACTTAGCCTGCGATCTCAATGCCCATCTGGCGGGCGGTACCAGCCATGATGCGGCAGGCGGCGTCCAGATCGGTGGTGTTGAGGTCGGCAATCTTGGCCTTGGCCACGTCTTCAAGCTGCTTGCGGGTCAGCTTGGCCACCTTGGTCTTGTTGGGCTCCTTGGATCCGGAAGCCAGGTTGGCCGCCTTCTTGAGCAGGATGGAGGCCGGGGGCTGCTTCGTGATGAAGGTAAAGCTCTTGTCCTTGTAGACGGAGATGACGGTTGGCAGGATGTCACCGGCCACCTTTTGCGTGGCGGCGTTGAACTCCTTGCAGAACGCCATGATGTTCACGCCCGCCTGGCCCAGCGCAGGTCCGATCGGGGGGGCAGGATTGGCGGCTCCAGCCTTGATCTGAAGCTTGATGACTTTGACGACTTCTTTGGCCATTGCTGATTACTCCGTGTTGTGCGTTAGGTGTTTAGAAATTGGATAGCGCGGGGCGAATTGAACGGGCCACTAGGCCTTCTCGACCTGCCAGTACTCGAGGTCCACCGGCGTGGCGCGACCGAAGATGTTGACCGAGACACGAAGCAGGCCCTTGTCGGGATCCACTTCTTCGATGATGCCGGTCTGACTTTCGAAGGGACCATCCGCCACGCGGACGCTGTCACCGACGGAGAAGGAGAACTTGGGCTTGGCGCCTTCTTCGCGCTCTTTGATCTGGCCAAGGAGAGTTTCCACTTCCTTCGGACGAAGCGGAATGGGATGATCCTTGGTACCGGCGAAATTGAGGAAGCCGTCCGTTTCCTTCACAAAGTGCCAGGTCTGGACGACAGGCTTGTTGTTTTCATCCAAGAGCCACATGTTGGCCAGGATGTAACCAGGGAACACCTTGCGGGTGGATTCGCTCTTCTTGCCCTTCTTGACCTCGGCCACACGTTCGGTGGGCACGATGACCTTGTAGATGTAGTCGCCCATCTCCTCGGTCTGGATGCGGCGCTCCATGTTCTCACGCACCCGCTGCTCAAGTCCGGCGCGGACGTGGATCACGTACCACTGATCACGAGGTGAGGGGATGATAGGCATGAGGGAAACGAAAAAAATGAAAATCTGGAGGCGGCAGGACCGGCGGCGCAAGCACGGGCTAGGCCGTAAACATGCGGAAGAACATGCGCAGCGCGAAGTCGAAGAAGCCCACGAATCCGGAAAGCAGAATCATGGCAACGAACACCACGATGGTGGCATCGGTGAGCTCCTTGTATTTGGCGAAACCCTTTTCCTTGGGGTCCCAGGGCCAGGTGGCCTTCTTGAGCTCAGCCATCACTTCGGTAAGATAGCGCGTCAGGCGGGTCATGTGAACGTCAAGCAGGCTTGGACTTTCCGGAAAATTGGCACGCCAGGAGGGACTCGAACCCCCAACCAATGGTTTTGGAGACCACTACTCTACCAATTGAGCTACTGGCGTGTATGACTTGACGGACTGTCGTTATTTCTAATGCGGTTTGAAGAGATTTCAAGCAAGTGCCTTGAGGCGACAAGACCGCCGCGAGACTTCGAGCCTCGCGGCGGCTGTTCCAAACGGCACTAAATGATCAGTCGAGGATGTCGCCCACGCGGCCGGCACCCACGGTGCGGCCACCTTCGCGAATGGCGAAGCGCATCGTCTTCTCCATGGCGATCGGGGTGATCAGTTCGACTTCGATGGAGACGTTGTCACCAGGCATCACCATTTCCACGCCATCGGGGAGCTTGACGGTGCCGGTCACGTCCGTCGTACGGAAGTAGAACTGCGGGCGGTAGTTGCTGAAGAAGGGCGTGTGACGGCCACCTTCGTCCTTGGAGAGGACGTACACCTCAGCCTTGAACTTCTTGTGAGGCTTCACGGAACCGACCTTGGCGATCACCTGGCCACGCTCGACGTCGGTCTTCTTCACACCACGGAGAAGGAGGCCCACGTTGTCACCCGCACGACCTTCGTCGAGGAGCTTGCGGAACATTTCGATGTCCGTGACGGTGGTCTTGATGGTGGGGCGGATGCCGACGATTTCGACTTCGGACATCTTCTTGACGATACCGCGCTCAACACGACCGGTACAAACGGTTCCACGACCTTCGATCGCGAACACGTCTTCAATCGGCATGAGGAAGTCCTGGTCAATCGGACGCTCGGGAAGCGGGATGTAGCTGTCGACCGCGTCCATGAGCTTGAAGATGTTCGCCTTCTGGTCAGCGTCACCTTCGAGGGCCTTGAGGGCGGAGCCCTTCACGATCGGGATGTCGTCGCCAGGGAAGTTGTACTTGCTGAGCAGGTCGCGCACTTCCATTTCCACGAGGTCAAGGAGTTCGGCGTCGTCCACCATGTCCACCTTGTTCATGAAAACCACAATGGCAGGCACACCCACCTGACGGGCGAGCAGGATGTGCTCACGGGTCTGGGGCATCGGGCCGTCTGCAGCGGAAACCACAAGAATACCACCGTCCATCTGGGCAGCACCGGTGATCATGTTCTTCACATAGTCAGCGTGTCCAGGGCAGTCGACGTGCGCATAGTGGCGCTTGTCGGTTTCGTATTCCACGTGGGCGGTGTTGATGGTGATACCGCGCTCTTTTTCTTCAGGAGCAGCGTCGATTTCATCATACTTCTTCGCCTGGGCGAACCCCTTCTCCGACAGCGTCGTCGTGATCGCAGCGGTGAGCGTGGTTTTGCCGTGGTCAACGTGGCCAATCGTGCCGATGTTGACGTGCGGCTTGTTCCTCTGGAATGTTTCTTTGGCCATTGTCTTGGGTTAGTAGTGCTCGTTTGGTGTTTGGGGGAAAGTTGCGAAATCCGAGAGACGAATGGAGCTTGTGGTGGGAATTGAACCCACGACCTCGTCCTTACCAAGGACGTGCTCTACCCCTGAGCTACACAAGCGCACCAACGTCTGTGGAGACGCGCCCTTATCCCGCAAAGACAAAAAGACCCTTCCACGCGCTAGCGTAGAGAAGAGATCTCCCGGTCCTTGCCGAAAAAGAGGTCCGCAAGGTACTGGCCTGGCAATTTCTGTCAAAAAAAGTTTGATGTTTTTTTGAGCATTTTCCCTAACGGATCTTAACGGGTGCGGGCCTTGTTGAGTCAAACAGACTCAGTCCCGATGGCTGAAGCAGGAGTCGACGCCGCTTGGAAGGCGGTGATTCCGGATCATTTCGGACCTTGAAACCACACAAACAATTCAAAGCCAAGGTGTAGCAGGCCTACTCCTGCACCAACTCAACCAATGAGTCGCGGCAAAAACACCAGCCCGCCGACCACGACTGCAAATAGAGCCGCCAGCAACACCGCCGCTGCTGCCAGGTCTTTCGCCCGGCCAATCAAGGGGTGCCGCTCCCGCGTCACGGCGTCACAAGTCAGCTCAATCGCCGTGTTCACGGCCTCGGCCACCCACACCAGAGCCATGGCCGGTATCAACGCCAGCCACTCGGTCCGCGTCAGTCCGAGCCCCAGTCCCAGCCCCACCACCCCCACGGACGCCAGCAGGTGCCATCGGGCATGCGGCTGGGTCTTCAGCAGGTCCACCAGCCCGGCAAAAGCGCACCGGAAGGAGGACCACTTGAGGGTGAGTTTCATGACGCAGATGCCTTTCCCCGGGTGGCATAATACAACACCACCCCAATGATCAAGGTCGTAGCCCCCCAGGCGGTTTCCACGGGTTTGTCGATGGCGAGGGCGACGAGCATCCAGATGCTCACCAGGGAATAAAGAATCACCGGCAGCGGGTAGAACGGCACCTTGAAAGGACGCTCCACCTTCGGCATGCGCCGCCGCAGCCACGGCACGGCCAGCACGCAGAGGAAGGAGGACACTTGCAGCAGCCCCATGATGTAAAGAAGGAGCTGCTCCACCCGGCCGGTGAACATCAGCACCAGGACAAAGGCGGTGATGAGCACCACCGCGAGCCACGGCGCACCGAGGCGGTTGGGACGGTCCAGCGCACGCAGCGCGTGCGCATCCTGCCCGATGACCCGCAGCACCCGTGTACCCGAGAAGAGCATGGCGCTCACGTGGGCAATAAGACCAAATGCAATCAGCGCGCCGGCAGCATCTCCCCCACTCTGGCCAAAAATGGCACGCCCTGAGATGAGCCCCACCTGCTCCTGATTTTCCATCGCCTCCCACGGCGTGGTGATGAGGAACACCGCATTCAACATCACATAAAGCACCAGCACGGAAGCCGTGCCCCACACCAGGGCGCGCGGCACATTGCGATGCGGGTCGCGAATCTCCCCGGCGACATAGGCGGCGGCATTCCACCCTGCATACGCATACATCACATACACCAACGAGACCGCATACGACTCGCTGACATACAACCTGCCGTCCCCTGTCTTGGGGGCCAGCAGCGACCAGTCCTTCCCCGCCATGAAAAATGCCCCGGCGATGAATGCCAGGATCAGGCCAAATTTCAGCACGGTGAAGCCCAACTGAAAGCGCTCGATGAGCTGCAGATGGCAGAGCTGTACCAGCATGATGCCCAGCACCAGGCCCACGCCCAGCGCCTGCGGATGCAACTGGGGCCAGATGCCATGCATGTAGCTTCCGAACACCAGGGCCGCCGCCGCTATGGGTGCCGCGAATCCCGCCGTCATGCTCACCCACCCTGCCAGAAAGCCGAGCAGCGGATGGTATGCCTTTGTCAGCAGGTGGTACTCCCCGCCTGACCGCGGCAGCATGGCGCCCAGCTCGGCGTAGCAGAGTGCTCCGCACAAGGAGAGAATGCCACCCACCCCCCAGAGCACCAGGATGGGGAAGCCCGAAGGGATGCCCGGAAGCTGAAACCCCAGACTCGTAAATACCCCCGTGCCCACCATGCTGGCCACGACAATCGAAGTGGCGGCAGACAGGGAAAGGCTCGGGGGGCGGGCGTCGGACACCGCTCATGAATCCACAGAATCCGCCGATGGCATGTGGAATTTTCTCCTTCCGCTTGAGTCTTGCTTTATGCGCACAGGAATCCTGCTAGCCTGCCGTCGCATGTCACGCCATCGCTCCCCCCTGCGGTCCGTTTCCCTCCTCAGTGCACTCAGCGCGACGCTTTTGCTGACCCAGTGCAGCACCCCGCCCGGACCCACGGAGGTACGCCGCGCGGAGGCGGTGGATGGCACGGAGCTCTTCCCCGCTCCGGTGGAGCTCAATGTTCCCAAGAGCAACATCGCCCTGAATGACGCGGCGCGTTTTCTGGCGGGCATGCCCCCGCTCGGCGGACAGGATGCCTTTCGTGACCTGCGCGCCTCGCCGCAGTGGCAAAGCCATGCCACTCGCATGAATGGCCTGTGGCATGACTTCACGATTCGCCACGGCCAGCCTGTCAGCAACTGGGCCAGCGCGGAGATGGGCGACCTGCGCCGTGCCAATGCCGTCTTCTATCCGTTCAGCGGTCCGGATTTCCTCTTTGCGCATCTCTTCTACCCGCATGCGGAGACCTACCTGCTCTGCGGCCTGGAACCTTGCGACCCTCTCCCCGACTGGGGCTGGCTCACACCGGATGACATCGCCTCCGGTTGCGATGGCCTCTATAACTCACTCGATAACATCCTGCAGTTCTCCTATTTCATCACGAAGGAGATGAAGTCAGACCTGCAGTCCACGCGCTTCCGCGGGGTACTGCCCGTCTTCCTCGTATTCCTCGCGCGCACCGGTCACGTGGTGGAGAGCATCGATGCCGTGCGGCTCGACGGAAACGGCAACCCCGAGGTGATTTCGAAATCCAACGGCACCCCCCCCGGTCTCCTCATCCGCTACAGTGGCGTGGGTGGCTCGAAGCGCATCTTCTACTTCTCCCAGGACCTCGGTGACGGCGCGTGCAAACCCGGTGGCCCCTTCCTGCGCTTCGCCTCTTCCCTGGGCAAACCCGCCGCCCTCGCCAAGAGCGCGAGCTACCTCATGCACGAGCCCTACTTCAGCCATGTGCGCAACCACGTGCTCACCCACTGCCGCGGCATTGTCCAGGACCCGAGTGGCATCCCCTACCGTTCCTTTGCCGAGCGTGGATGGAACGTGCGCCTCTATGGCAACTACCAGCGCACGCTCGACATCTTCCAGAAGTACGAGCAGCCTGACCTCTCCTCCGCCTACCAGACCGGCGGAGGGGAGCCCATTGGCTTTGGCATCGGCTACCTCACCAATCCTGCCACGACCTCACTGATGCTGGCGCGCCCCAATTGACGACACCGCCGCCGGTACGGCCCCGAGGGGAGAATTCTCCTTGGGCTTGGTCGCATCCACCGGCACCATGAACTGCTTCCGGAACTGCTGGCCGAAGAAGCAGAGCAACGGACCTTTGGGCGTCGCGATGGCAAAATCATAGACCGCATCTCCCCGCGGTTTCAATTCACTCAGGGGGATGCGCCAGCAGCGCTTCCCGATGCCGAGGGGTAGTGGCTCGTGGCAGAGGATCATCATTTGTCCATCCTGATAGCAGGACAGCTTGCGCCGCATGGTCAGCTCATTGACCTTGCAGTGCTCCTTGATGACTCTGAGCTTCCCAAAGTCGCAGGTCTGAATTTGAAATCGTTTCAGGCCATCAAACACCTTGGAGGTGCTGAGCAGAAACCAGCAGAAGACGAAACACACGACAGAAGCGCCTGCAAGCAGGACACCCAGGGACACATAAGTCTCGGCAGCGAGAGCAAGGAAGCCAACGCTCAATGATTCGTAAGGGAAACTCATAAGACTTCGATTCATCCCGTCGAGGCACATCACGGGATGGACGAAAATTTAAATCCCTGCACGCTGATTGGAAACCGTATGGTAAAAATCTGAGGCATTATTTAGCAACCCGGCATTGCAATCATACGTGCAACGCCGGGCATGGAACCGGTCCGTGCTGACTTACGCCGAGTCCTTGATGTGCGCCCAGCAATGCACGTGGGGCGCTCCACGGAAATACCAAATCATCGCCGGTCCCTCAATCTGCCACACATCCCACACCCCATCGTTTCCGATGTCGTGGTTTTTGCTGAAGGCCATGTGCAGCGTGTCGAAGCCATTCTTCTCGATGAGCTTCATGGACTCCGCCGCGTCCTCCTTGCGGAAAGGCAGCAGCAGGTCCGCGAGCACCTTGCGCACGAGGTCCTTTTGATCCGCGGACAGCGAACCGACAGGAATGCCATCCAGCCCACTGGTCTTGCCGGAGAGCTTCACGGTATTATTCCCCTGCTCACCGCGCAGGTGATCCACCAGGGCGACCTCGCGCTGTTTGCCATCGAGCGCTGCAAAGACCTCATTCGCCCGCTTCGCCTGGTACCAGTATACATTGCCCGCGTGGTCCGCCTCTTCGTTGAAGGACTTCGCCGCGTGTCCGTAGAAAATCGGACCTCCGAACGCCGTGCCCGCAAGGCTGTCGCCATCCGCACGCCGCGTGCAGTGCCTGCCGGTCAGCACAAACTGGAACTTGCCCGTGCCCGGCTCGCCGAAGAGCGCAATGCTCGCACTGCCGAACCCGCCGTCACCCTTGTTGTCCGCATCGAACTGCTCCCAGACCTTCGCCTTGTACTCGTCGCTGTGGAGTTTGTCGAAGGCTTCACGAACCATCGCCTGCTGGTCCTTGCCCAGCACCTGGTCGATGCGCTTGGGCGTGATGTGCCAGTTGTTGTCCACCTTCCCCCGCAGCTTGTGCTCATACGGGAAGCACAGCTCCTTGCGCTGCGCTTCATCGAGTGACTTGTACAGCGTGGTCACGAGCGTCTCGGAAGCAGGCAGCTTGGGCGCAGCAGCAGCAGTGGCGGCACTGGCCTCAGAAAAGGCGCGGCTTCCCATGAGGGCACCGCCAGCGGCGGTGAGGCCCTGAAGAATGAAATCGCGGCGGGTCGGCGTGGGCGTGTTCATGGCAGGAGTTACGAGGCGGCGGCTGCCATGTTACAAGAATTTCGTGCGCCGGGGCAAGCTGCGCTTCCGATGCGACGCCGGGAAAAAGCCCTGGCCTTGAGTTCACCCTAGATGAGAGGATTGCAGGCGGCGGACTGATGGGGAAGCAAGACCTCAGCCTGCTCCATTCATCTTTCCACGGCAGCTAAAGCAGCCGCTCCTTGGGGTGGCATTGGCTACGCTGCTCCTCCCCCCTCACTCCACATTCTGCACCTGCTCGCGAATCTTCTCCAACTCCGTCTTCGCGCGCACCACCAACTGCGCAAGCTGGGCGTGGTTCGCCTTGCTGCCCATGGTGTTGAACTCACGGAACAGCTCCTGCGAGAGAAAATCCAGTGACCGACCCACGGGCTCGCCGCTGTCCATATAGGTTCTGAACTGCGCGATGTGGCTCTCCGCGCGCGTCTGCTCCTCTGTCGTATCAATGCGGTCCGCGAAGAGCGCGATTTCCTTCACGAGACGCTCGTCATCCAAAGGCAGCGGCAGGCCTGCGTCTTCCAGGCGCTGGCGGAGCAGTTCCCGCTGGCGCTGCACGATCTGCGGTGAAATTTCACGTGCCTCCTTCAGCATCACCTGCAGCGCATCCAGTCGGGAAGTGATGTCCTGCTTGAGGTTCAGGCCCTCCGTCTTCCGCATCGCGATCATCTGCGTCACGGCGGCATCCACCGCCTTCTCCAGATGCGGCAGGGCCTCCTCGGGGGTCCATGAGCTCTGCTCAATTGTGAAGACACCTGGCCACCGCGTCATCTCCGTGAGGGAGAGGTTTTGAGTGATGTGCATCTTCTGGGCGAGGTTGGTCAGGGCATTGGCATACTGCTGGGCGAGTGCCTCATCCACGCGCAGCGTGCTCCCTGTCCCCGAGCCCTGGTCCATGGAAATGCTCACCTGCACACGGCCACGCGAGAGTCGTGAGGCACAGCGATTGCGCAGGGGAATCTCAAGCTCCGACAGTTCGCGCGGCAGGCTGATCACCAGCTCCAGCTGCTTACGATTGATGGAGGAGGCTTCCGCGCGCCATACAATGCCATCGGCGATTGATTCGCCGCGGCCAAATCCTGTCATGCTGTGCATTCCCAATGCTTGTGGCGAAACGTTCAAAATTGCAATAGTGGAATGAGGCGATGCCAGACCTGCAAAATGGGAGCAGTCATATTCAGTGGTGCGGCAGCCGTCCGGTGGGGCAACAGCGTAGGGTTGACGCATGCGACTCCTTTTTCACTCCTGCCTAAGTGTTTTCTTCACGGCTCTGACCACGGCTCTGGTGCCGGCAGCGGAATTGATTGATCCTGCGGCCCGCGGTTTCGGCAAGCCCTCCTATGCGTTGGATTTCACCTGGCAGGATGAGCTTTCCCTCGACGACGGTCCCGGAGGGCTGGAGATGTGGGAGGCACGAGCGCTGGTGCCCCTGGCAAAGTTTGGAGATGAAAACCTGATGTTCGGTCTTTCACTAGGCTATGAGGCGCGCGGCTTTGATTTGGGGGGAGAGATTCCCATCGATACCGATCTGCATGTCCTGGAAACCCAGGTTGCTGTGCGCTGGCAACCGAAGGATTCCCGCTGGTGGGGCCTCGGATTCGTCACTCCGGGACTCGCCACTGATTTCGAGGATGTGGATGGTGACGCTTTCAACCTTACGGCGCTCGCCATCGCCGGGTACCAGTGGAGTGACACGCTGGATTTTGCCGGTGGCGTGGTGATGACATATGACCTTGGCGATGTGAAGGTCTACCCAGCGCTGGGCTTTATTTGGGAGCCCTCGAAAGAGTTCATCGTTCAGGCTACACCCCCCATTGTTGCCGTAGGATGGCGCCCTGTAGATTCCTGGACGCTGGCCCTGGTAACCTACCCTGCAGGTGGTGGCTGGAGCGTTGGTTCAGGTGAAGAAGAGGTTCGTCAAATCGACCTCACCCTCTGGCGTGCTGCGCTCAGCTTGGAGAAGAGTGTGGGCGACCATTGGAGCTTCTCGTTGCGCGCGGGGGTGAGCTTTGGTGGTGAGTTGGAGCTCCGCAGTGAGAGCGAACGCGTGCTACGCGATACTGACCTGGATCCTGCCATCTTTGCTGCTGCCGCCGTGAAGTGGAGTTTCTAGCTCCTGAGTAGCAAGGAGAGCGGGGACCGTGCGCCTTCTCAAGGTGGCTAGGGAATGCCCACCGGTTGCAGAATCTTCTCGGCCTCCGGATTCAGCCTCGGCCATGTGGCCTTGGTCATGTCAGGAATGGTCACCTGCTGCTGGGCATTCACGCTCACTGGAACGAAGCCGAGCACTTCAATCATTTCCACATCGTGACCCAGATGTGCCTTCGGGTCGATGTTACGCACCCCGATCACGAGCACTGGCTCGCCCCGGGGAATGTCCGCGGGCACGGCACGCAGTTGCAGCGTGGCACGCCCGGTGCCTGCATGCTCAAGCTGCTGGACAAACGCCACCGTGCGCTCATACGGACGGGTTTCGAAGCTCCGGGCCCAGTGGTTTTGGTTTTCCGAAGGACCGAGCTCGCACACATACTCGCCGAATTTGCACACGGAAATCAGGAGTCGTGGGTCATCTGTCCTCGCATCTCCGAGCACAGGGTACTCCTTTCGCGCGGCATCGAGCATTTGTTGCCGCGTCTCTGGTGACACGGAGAGCACGGCCTTCGGCTTGTCTTTGTTGAGCAGGTAGAAGGCGGTCGCTGCCACGCTGGCCACACTGGCATGCGCGATGAGCAGGACCCCCACCAGAGAGGCGAAGGAGGTGACTCCGCGTGCGGGGTAGCCCGTGCTGCGGCGCTTCTGTTTGGAATTGCGCTTGTCCTGCACCACAGGGGCGACCGTCGGGACAAAGGTGGGGCCGTGACTCTGGCGCCGCGCGCCACGCAGCAGCAGCGTCGCCAGCACCCGCATGAAGCCCGCGCCACCGGCCACCAGCATGAGAGGCATGCCCCACTCACAGCAGGTCCACATGCGGCGCCCGAGGCTGCCACCTGTCATACCTGTGAGCAGAGCCACAAAGGGGATGCCCACTGCGACCAGTGCCCATAGCGGGCGTCGCTCCGGAGGGCTCACATAGAGCACGAGAATGGTTGCCAGCGGCCACATCC
This sequence comes from Roseimicrobium gellanilyticum, assembly GCF_003315205.1. Classification (NCBI taxonomy): domain Bacteria; kingdom Pseudomonadati; phylum Verrucomicrobiota; class Verrucomicrobiia; order Verrucomicrobiales; family Verrucomicrobiaceae; genus Roseimicrobium; species Roseimicrobium gellanilyticum. The sequence goes on from NZ_QNRR01000006.1 coordinate 96,708, forward strand.
ATACTGCAGACAGGCCGTGGAGAGCGAGCGTGGCCAGCAGCACGAGCACGGCAGACACTGCCGCTGCCCATGCTTCCACTTGCCGGAAGAGAAACGCCGCTGCCCCAAGCAGTCCAATGAGCACCACACCGAAGTGATCCGGTCCGTGAAACTCCCACCACTGGAAGAAGGTCGTGATGCCACGCCAGATGGTCTGGAGATAGCGACCGGGGTGGTCTTTCACCGCAGCCCTGTATTTTTCCATGTAGTAGCGGTAGCGCTCGCCGTGTGTATTGGCCACGCCATCCTGCTGCCACTCCGCTGCCACCTCCGTGCTCCAGCGACCGTCTTCCGTCGCCGTGGCGTACATGAGATTCGCGCTGCTCGTGGAGAGGTTGTTCACCCCATGTACGATATGCTGCCGCGCAATCCAGGGAGCCCAGGTGAGAGCGACCATGAACGCGAGAAAGATCGTGCGCCCCAAGGCGCTGAAAAGTCCATTGCGAATCTTCCACGTGACAAACGCCACGAGACCATAGCCGATGAGGGCAAAGAATCCGAAGCCCGAGGCGAGGTTCGCGCAAGCCAGCAGCACAGCGGCAAGAGCGATGCGCCACACCTCTGGTTTTGCCAGGGCCACGCCCAGCGCGAGCACCGCTGCCGTGCCGAAGAGCACACCGAGCGTCTCTGTCAGCATGAGCTGGGAGAAGGAGATGTAGTCTTCTCCAAAGGCAATCTCCATCGCACCCGCGAGACCCGCGAGGCGCGACCCCGCCTTCACCCCGATGGCACACACCACGGCCGCAGCCAGTGCCAGCCAGAAGGCGTTCAGCATTTTCGCCACCAGCAGCGAGGGTCCGGTGAGCATGTAGATCAAACTCACCATCGCCGGATACAGTGGCCGTTGAGCAGCAAAGCCACCCTCAAATCCTCGTCCCGCCGCCATGTTGATGGCCAGTTCATCCCAGCCTGCGGCATCTGAGTAGGGCACCCCTTTCACTGAGAAGCAGCCCTCGGAGTATTCCAACGCAGCAGGCAGGCGCCACAGCGTGGTGACCAGCGCCACGGCGAATACGGCGCCCACAACGGTCAGGGCGGACACAGCGTTCAGCTTGTCCGCCGCGTCTGCCGCCATCTTTCTCGCCTCAGGGTGCCTCGCGGCAGCCGTACCGCCAGCGACGAGCAGGAGAACGGAGATGACCCACCAACCTTCGCTCACGGGACGGGGCAGCAGCAGGGCCAGGCTCCGCACATAGGGCTCCGGGTTCTCATTTCCCGGCAGGGAAAAGTAGATGTAGTCCTTTTGAATCTTGTACGTGCCTTGTCCCTTCTCCACGATGGTGGAGGCATGCGGTACCCGGATGCCGGTGGGCACGCCATCTTTCAGGAACTGCACCTCATGCGCCGCCACGGAGCCGCGGCCCCACTCGGGCAGCTTGGTCTTCCAGGCAAAGCCGTCCTGCTTCAGCTTCTCTGCTGCCGGCATGGGCCAGATGCGCTGGGACAGGGTGCCGAATTGATCCTGCACCACGGCGGCCAGCAGGAGCAGCAGACCCAGAGCAGCAGTCGCGAGCGCGGTGAGCGCAGCCGGACGCGTCTCCCACCAAGTGGTTAGCGCGTGGGGCATGGGAGGAAGGACAAACACTTTTCCTTCATAGAGGGGCTAAGTTTGAGGTGCAAGATCGCTTTGTTTCAGAAGCATGGTATGCTCCCGGCCCCTTTCCCCTCATGCTTTCTGCCCGACTCCTTGCCCTCGAAACCTCTTGCGATGAGACTGCTGCGTCGGTGCTCACCGCGGAGGGTGCCGTGCTGAGCAGTGTGGTAGCCTCGCAAATCGAGGCACATCGCATTTATGGCGGTGTGGTGCCGGAGGTGGCCTCGCGCAATCATATCCTGCACATGCGCGCGCTGGTGGAGCAGGCGGTGGAGGAGGCTGGGGTCACGTTGAAGGACATCGGGGCTTTCGCCGCCACGAGTGGTCCCGGGTTGGTGAGTTCACTGCTCATCGGCAGCACCACTGCCAAGGCGCTCGCACTGGCGGAGGGGCGTCCCTTCCTCGCCATCAATCACCTGGAGGGACATCTTCTTTCGCCCTTCATGCCCACGGGTGAAAGTGCTCCGGAGACGCTGCCGGAGATTCCCCCACACGTGGCACTCATCGTAAGCGGAGGTCACACCATGTTGCTGCACGTGCGTGGCGTGGGGGATTACAAGCTACTGGGCCGCACCCGCGATGATGCAGCTGGCGAAGCCTTCGATAAAGTGGCGAAGATGCTCGGCCTGCCCTATCCCGGTGGACCGGAAATCGATCGCCGCGCGAAAGCAGGGCGTCGCGATGCCTATGATTTCCCGCGCAGCATGATGGAACGCGGCAGCAACGAATTCTCCTTCAGCGGGCTGAAGACCTCCGTGCTCTATCTCCTGCCGAAGGTGGACCTCACCTCGGAGCGGGTCATGGCGGATGTGTGCGCCTCCTTCCAGGAAGCCGTGGTGGAAGTGCTGGTGGAAAAGACCGTGCGCGCTGCGCGTGCCTGTGGGGAGAAGCTTGTCGCCGTAAGTGGCGGCGTGAGCTGCAACAGCCGTGTGCGCGAACTCTTCGCAAAACGCGCGAAGGACTTCGGCCTCACCCTCCAGCTCGCGGAACCAAGCTACAGCACGGACAACGCCGCCATGATTGGTTTCGCCGCCGTGCAGCGGTGGAAGGCGGGGTACTCTTCGCCGCTGGAGGTGGATGTGAATCCGAACTTGCCGCTGGTGGGTTAGTCATCCCAAAGCGGTCCCTTCCAAGGAGGGGCTTGTTTTGGCCGCCGTTGATGGTGGAGGTGCCGCACCGTTTTCTCATTGAGCTCGTGGTGCGCGTGTGCCTACCATGCGCCCATGAAATCCGGCAGCGCGCCCAAGGATGCAGCCTCCCTCATGGAGTGGCTCATGGACAAGTCCGTGAATGGCGCTGCGCCACTTTCCACTGCGGAGAATCTGGCGCAGGAGTACCTCATCGATGAATCCTACGCGGATGATGGCGCGCGCATCGATGCCCTCATCCAGTGGGAGACCACGAAAAACTTCACTGCGGGTTTCATCACCGGGCTGGGCGGCATTCTCACCATGCCCGTGAGTGTGCCGGCAGACATGCTGGCCTCCTGGCTTATTCAGGCACGCATGTCCGCGGCTATTGCGCGCATCTGTGGGTTCGACTTGGGTTCGGATCGCGTGCAGACCTTCATCCTTGCCAGTCTCGCCGGTGACGCTGTGAAGGACGTGGGCAAGGCTGCCGGTCTCGACCTCACGCAGGGTGTCACCAAGGCCATGATGAACAAACTCTCCGCCGAGGTGGTGGCGGAAGTGCAGGCACAGGTGGGGAAGCGACTGATGGCTGCCGCCGCGAAGAAAGGGGCTGCCAGCCTCGCCCGCGGCATTCCCCTGCTGGGAGGTGTGGTGGGTGGTGTCTTCGACGCCACAGCCTGCAATGTCGTGGGACGCACGGCGAAGGCGCTGTTCTATCCACGACGGAAGAGGCGCACGGCCTGACCCACGTAGGTCCGTGTCCCTTCGCGAGAATTGCCTTGGAAATACACTCGCGAAGGGACTCGCGAGCTACGTTATGGTGTCCTTGACACTTCCGCTTGTCTCATCGCAACATCCCCGCCATGACGCGTTTCCATTTCTCCACCACCCTGTGTGCTGCGGCCTTCGCGGCCATGTTCTGCACCTGCACCACCTCGTGGGCCAAGGACGATCGCAAGCCCGCCGTGCTCGCTCCGGCACTGCAGAAGTTTGTGGATGACAGCACCATTTCCGGCGCCGTGCTTATGGTCACCTCTCCGGACAAGGTACTCGCCCTGGAAACCGTGGGCTCCGCGAATCTGGAGAGCAAGGAGACCATGAAGCAGGACGCCATGTTCTGGATTGCCTCCATGACCAAGCCCATGACGGCAATGGGACTCATGATGCTGGTCGAAGAGGGTAAGCTGAGTATCGATGACCCGGTGGAAAAACACCTGCCCGAGTTCAAGGGGCAGATGATCATCGAGGAGAAGACTCCGGAGCGCGTCGTGCTGAAGAAACCGCAGCGTCCCATCACGGTGAAGGACCTGCTCACCCACACCAGTGGCCTCACCGGTAATCTCCCCGGTGAAGGCAGCGTACTGGACGCGCTTACCCTGCACGGCGCAGTGGTCGGCTATGCCATTTCACCCCTGCAATTCGAGCCCGGCAGCAAGTGGCAGTACTGCAACCCTGGCATCAATACACTCGGTCGCCTCATCGAGGTGAAGAGCGGCCTGCCCTTTGCCCAGTTCATGCAGGAGCGCTTCTTTGAGCCGCTCGGCATGAAGGACACCACCTTCTGGCCCACCGAGGCGCAACTCAAGCGCATCGCCACTTCCTACAAGCCCGGCCCTGACAACAAAGGTCTCGAAGCCACCACCGTGAAGTATCTGAGCCCAAATCTGAAGGACAAGCAGCGCATGCCCCTCGCTGCCGGCGGTCTTTTCTCCACTGCCTCAGACCTCGCGAAGATGTACCAGATGGTGCTCAACGGCGGCAAGCTGGGCAAGAAGCGCTATCTCAAGGAGGAGACGCTCAAGCTCATGACCACCAACCAGACCGGTGACCTCAAGGTGAGCTTCTCCGACGGCATGCACATGGGCTTGGGCTTCCATATCGTGAATACTCCCGTGGGGGTCACGGAGGCGCTGAGCCCCGGCAGCTTCGGCCACGGAGGTGCCTACGGAACGCAGGCTTGGATCGATCCCACCAGGAAGCTCGCCATCGTCCTCCTCATCCAGCGCGCCGGTCTGCCCAACTCGGACAAGAGCGACATGCGCGCGGCCCTCCAGCGGGCCGCGGTGGATGCGTTTGGCAAAGAGGCGGCGGCGCAGTGAGTGGGTCGCCTGGTTCGCTCATTTGAACTCAGTGTCGAACAACGAACCGGTCGCAAGAGCCAGGAACTTGCTGCGACCGTCCGGGTTTGACGCCGTGTGCTTCTGCAAGGGAACGCAATTGGTTTCGAAGTGCAGCAGCTGTTTGGTCTCCGCATCGCGCAGACCAAAGACATACCATTTGTAGACAGCGCCACCCACGTTCGAAGTGTCGCGGTAGGAGTCAAATTGAGTCTTGGACGGCCTGAATTCCAGCTCCCGCTTGATCGCCTTGTCCACGGCGGCGATTTGAATGGTTTCGGCCGCGTGCACCTTGTAAATTTCACGGCGCTCACGGTATTTCGCCCCGGTGTCCATGGCGATGATGAGCATCGTAGCCTCCATGGCGCCCTGGGGTTGGGTGGCTGCCCCTTCCACAATCACCGAGGGTGTGATGGTCATCTTCTGCATGTAGAAGGAGCCCTGGACAGGGTCGCGCTTGGTCGCCACCTTGGGCTGGACCCTCAGGCTGGGAAACTTCTTCTGGAGGGCTGCCGGTACATTCGTTTGTGCGGAGGCCGCGCCGGTCAGTAGCAAGGCTGCCATCAAGAAAAGGGAGACACGTTTCATAGGGAGAAAGTGATGAAGGTAGGTTCTTTCACGTAAGCCAAGACCTGTCACAGAGCCAACGCCTATATAGGGAAAATATTGTCAATTGTCTGTAAAAAATCTCATGACAACTCGGACAGGTTCCCATCGTGGTTGCCAAGACTCCGTGCATCCCCGCTTGTGCGTCCGCCAACTCCGTGACAGCATGCGGCCATGAGTCCTGCTTTCTACCATATTGCTCACCTGGTTGGATTGATTCTCCTCTTCGTCGGATTCGGCGCGCTCGCCTCCGGCAATCGGAAGGGAATGATGTATCACGGCATTGGCCTGCTCATCCTGCTCATCGCGGGATTTGGGATGATTGCGAAGATCAAACAGGGAATGCCGTCCATGTCCTACACGGAGCCTTGGTTGATTGCGAAATACGCGATTTTCCTCATTTTGGGTCTTGTTCTCCCAGTGTTGGCAAAACGGAAAATGCTGCCGGCGAACGCAGTACTTTGGATTGCAATTCTGCTGGGTGGCTGTGCGGCGTATCTGGGCAAGATGCAGGGTGCCGCGTTCTTGTTTTTGAAGGCAGCTGGTTCCTGAGTTTCTTCCCAACGAGGGTGGTGATGGGTAAATTCGTGATAAATGTCGTTGGGTCTTCTTACGCCGAAGGCGTTGAACATGCAAAGCCCAGGGTCAGCTCGCAAAGCGGGCGCCACCCTGGGGGAGGTAGTTTTTCATGAACGCCGAAGGTGTTCGATAAAGGCAGCTCATGCGGCGTGCCGTACTTCTTACCACGACGCCGCATATGTGGAACACCTACGGCGTTCAGCAAGTTTCGGGAGCATTCCCGAGGTGGCGCCCGCTTCGCGGGCTGACCTCGGGCTATTCAATGTACAACGCCTTCGGCGTAGGAGCTACCAAGAGCCGCAACGTAGTTCGTTGGATTGATATGTGAATGAATCACTTACCACACTAGTACGAATGAGCTGCCTGTTGCCATTGACGATCATCTTCAAGAAATGCCGCCGACGCAGAACCGACAATCCCGTGTGCTCGCCATTGCCTTCTGTTCCAGCACGCCTGGTGCGCGCGCTGGTCGTATTCATTCTCATGCAAAGCATCGCGGTGGCCCAGAGCCTCACCTACCCGGAAACGAAGAAACAATCCGTCGAGGATGATTACTTCGGCACCAAGGTGCAGGACCCGTACCGCTGGCTGGAGGATGACAACAGCGCGGAGACCAAGGCCTGGGTGGAAGCGCAGAACAAGGTCACCTTTGGCTGGCTGGAGCAGATTCCTCAGCGGGAGAAGATTCGCAACCGCATCCAGGAGCTGTTCAACTTTGAGCGCTTCGGTGTGCCCTTCAAGAAGGGCGGACAGTACTTCTACACACGCAATACCGGCCTGCAGAATCAAAGCGTGTTGTACGTGACTCCTTCGCTGGACCAGGAAGGGCGCGAACTGCTGGATCCCAACAAGCTTTCGGAAGACGGCACCGTTTCGCTCACGGAGACGTCGGTGAGTGAAGATGGGAAGCTCATGGTGGTGGGTACCTCCAGTGCGGGAAGCGACTGGCAGGAGTTCCGCATCAAGGACATCGCAACGGGCAAGGATTTGCCGGAGGTGCTGCAGTGGATCAAGTTCAGCGGTGCGAGCTGGAAGCGCGATGGCAGCGGTTTCTTTTACTGCCGCTATCCCAAACCGGAAGGCGGCGCAGCCCTGACGGAGCGCAATGAGAACCAAAGCGTGTGGTTCCATGTCCCTGGGAAGAAACAGGATGAGGACCAGCTCATTTACGCTCGTACGGACAAACCTGGCTGGAGCTACAGCCCGTACGTCACTGAGGATGGTCGCTACCTCATCCTCAGTGTCAACAAGGATACCAGCCCGAAGTCCCAGGTATTCTACAAGGACCTCACACAGGAGCGCTCCGGTTTTGTGGAACTGCTCAAGGGCTTTGATGCGGCCTACAACTTTCTGGAGAACAAGGGAACGGTCTTCTACTTCCACACGGATCTCGATGCGCCGCGCTACCGTGTCATCGCCATCGATGTCACCAAGCCGGAGAAGAAACAGTGGCGTGAAATCATCCCGCAATCTGAACACAAGCTGGAGGGCGTGGCCATGTTCGGTGGGCAGCTCATTGGTGAGTACCTGCAGGATGCAAAGTCAGCGATGCGCACCTTTGACCTTGAGGGCAAACTCATCCGTGAGGTGGCGCTGCCCGGCATCGGCAGCATCGGAGGATTCAGTGGGGAGAATGCAGACTCGGAGAGTTTCTATGCCTTCTCCAGCTTCACCGCACCCACCACCATCTTCCGCTATGATGTGCCTACCGGCGTGAGCACCATCTGGCGTCAGCCAAAGCTGAACTATGATGGCACCCAGCTCGAGGCGAAGCAGGTCTTCTACCAGAGCAAGGATGGCACCCGTGTGCCCATGTTCATCATCCACAAGAAGGGATTGAAGCTCGATGGTTCCAATCCCTGCCTGCTTTATGGCTATGGTGGATTCGACATCAGTCTCACACCGGGCTTCTCCGTGAGCCGCGCCGTGTGGATGGAAATGGGCGGTGTCTTCGCCATGGCCAACCTACGTGGTGGAGGCGAGTACGGCTCTGAGTGGCACGAGGCAGGCATCAAGCTGCGCAAACAGAATGTCTTTGATGACTTCATTGCCGCCGCCGAATGGCTCATCAAGGAGGGCTACACTCAACCGTCCAAGCTTGCCATTCAGGGAGGCAGCAATGGCGGCCTGCTGGTGGGCGCGTGCATGATCCAGCGCCCTGAGTTGTTCGGCGCAGCGCTGCCCGGTGTGGGTGTGATGGACATGCTGCGCTTCCACAAGTTCACCATCGGCTGGGCGTGGAAGAGCGACTACGGCAGCAGCGAGAAGCCGGATGAATTCAAGGCGCTGCTCAAGTATTCGCCACTGCACAATCTGAAGGAGGGCACGCGCTATCCCGCCACACTCATCACCACCGCCGATCACGATGACCGCGTGGTGCCCGCGCACAGCTTCAAGTTTGCCGCCCGCCTCCAGGAGTGCCAGGCGAAAGACGGTCCTCCGGTCATGATTCGCATCGAAACCAGTGCCGGCCACGGCGGTGGCACCGCGCTCAGCAAGGTCATTGAGGAGACGGCGGATGAATGGGCGTTTCTGGTGAAGGTGCTGGGGGTGGAGCGAGCGAGATGATGGGAATGCCATAGCCAGGCTCGGGAAGTCTGGTCCCCGCAGCGAAGAGCCAGGCACGAATCTTCTTCGCCGCTCGAGGCCAGAGATACAACGTGGCTACCTGGGAACGTTCTCCTTCAGGTAAATCCACTTCACCCACCTGCAGGAACCCCAATCGTTTGTAAAATCCCGCGGTGCCGTGAAGATTGCAGATGCAAACACTGACGTCAGGGTGGTTTTGGGGCAGCAAGGCGATGGATGCAAAGAACAGTGTGGTGCCTATGCACTTTCGATGGTGCTTTGGTGAGATGAACAGATAGCAGAGCCAGTAGCTCTTCTTCTGCTCCAGATACTGCACGCCAAAGGTGCCGACGACTTCGTTCGCATCTTCGGCAATGAGGGTGAGCAGCCTGCCACTCCGCAGGGAGGATTGGTATTCATCGCGGTGATTCGCCGGAATCCCATGGGCGGTGTTCTCGTCGAACAAGCGTTCACACTCTGCGAACCTGGATTCGGGGCACACTGAGATTCGCAGGGGACGGATGCCCTCCACGATGGAGCGTGGCCATGGGTAGACTGCCCTCCAGCAGAGATTCTTGAGAAAGGAAATCATGAACCCTGCTGCTTGTCTGAGGGCGCTCCTGAGTTTTCACCCTCCCCGAGCACTATTTCACCTCGAACGGCTGGTTGTCGATCAACTTGCCATTGAGCAAAAGGTCCACGCGGTACTTTCCTACCGGCGGAGCGCCATTCAGCTTCAGACTGCTGCGCAGGCGGCGGTAGATGCCCTCTGTGAGGTCGGCCTTGGCAATCGCTACGTTCTTCTCGCCGCCCGCGTCCACGAGGGTCCACACAAACTGCACGCCCGCGCCATTGGCAGGCACCTTGAGGCTCCACTCGGCGAAGAGGACGGTATCACTCGTGCTGAAGGCACTCACCTCCGTGATGTTCTCGCCCTTCTCATCGCCTCGATAAAGTTTGAAGGACACCGGCTGGATCTGTCCCACCTGGGTGGACATCCGGGTTGCAAGAGTGCTTTTCACGGTGAAGGCCTGCCGTGCTGCTTCTTTTCCATTGATGACGAGCACCGCTTCATGCTTGCCCGCCGGCCAGCCTTCATCGGGGCGGAAGGAAAAAAAGAATCCACAATCGGCCTTGTTCTCCTCCATGGTCAGGCTGCGGGTGCCCTTGGCATCGACCTTGCCATTCACCAGCCAGTTGATGCGCAGCCAGGTGCTCACGCCGAGATCCGCCACACCTTTGAAGATCACGCTGTCCTCCGGAGCCAGTGAGGCGTCCGGTTCGAGGGACTGCCGCTCGCCCGCCACTTCCTTTTCAAAGATGCCTGACTTGAATTTGCTCGGAAGCGAATCCTTCGGGGGCGAGATGCGGAAAGGGTAGGTCCCCAGAGCCTTGCCATCCAGGCTCAACTCCACGCGGTACATGTCGCCCACTGGCAACGGATTCGCGTGGGTGAGGTTGAAGCCGGCGAAAGTGCTCTGGCCCACGGAGAAAAGCACCCCTTTGTTCACGCCCGCCACATCGATCTTGGCCTCGGCGATGAGCGTTTCCTCGATGAGAAACCGGCACCCCACCACACCGCTCTTGGGCCGTCCCTTCAATTCCACGGAAAGGTAGACTGTATCTTCCGGCATGAAGGACTCCACCTTCTCGCCCGGAGTCTGGTTCTCCGCAAGACTACGGCAAAAGGTCACCTGCTTCAGGATGCTATCCTGACCGTGCCCTTGCAGCGGAACCATGGACGCAAGCGCAAGCAGGCAGTAAAAAGCGAGTCTCATGACTCATAGCAAAGCAGATGCCGGGCGACACGCAAATGCCCGTTCACCTGCGTTTGCATGAGCGTTGCCCGTTGTCGAATTCCGCTCGCCCGGGGATGCGAATGGCTCCACATATGCTCGCAATCAGGTATGAACACGAACGCAGCGAACTCAGAAACGCAGGGCGTGCCTCGCGTGGTGATTGTGGGAGCGGGCTTTGGTGGGCTCTCCGCCGCGAAAGCCCTGGGGAACAAGGAGGTGCAAGTCACCGTGCTCGACCGGGAGAATCACCATCTCTTCCAGCCGCTGCTCTATCAGGTGGCGACCGCAGGCCTCTCTCCGGCGAATATCGCCCAACCCGTGCGCGCCATCCTGCGGAGTAAGGAGAACATCGAAATCCTCATGGCGGACGTGACGGGTTTTGATGTGGAGAAGAAGCTGGTTCTGGCCGGTGAGCGCAGCTTTCCCTATGACCACCTCATTGTCGCCACCGGAGCCCGACACTCCTACTTCGGTCATCCAGAGTGGGAACAGTACGCGCCGGGATTGAAGACGCTGGACGATGCGCTGGGCATCCGCCGCAGGCTGCTCATGGCTTTCGAGAAGGCTGAGGCGGAGAAGGATCCCGTGGAGCGTGAGCGCTTGATGACTTTTGTCATTGTTGGTGCAGGTCCCACCGGTGTGGAGATGGCCGGAGCCATTTCCGAAATTGCCCGCGAAACGATGCTGCGTGACTTCCATCACATTGATCCCTCAGAGGCGAGAGTGATCCTCCTGGATGCGGCAGATCGTGTGCTGCAGGCCTTTGACCCGAAGCTGTCTGAGCAGGCGCAAGGCCAGCTTCGCAATCTGAAGGTGGATGTGCGCTTGAAAGTTTCGGTACAGGACGTGAACGAGTCCGGCGTGGCCACGGCCAACGGGTTCATCCATGCGCGCACAGTCATCTGGGCTGCGGGGAATGCGGCCTCACCACTGATGAAAAGCCTTCCGGGTACGCTGGATCGCGCAGGCCGCATCCAGATCACGTCAGAACTGAATCTGCCAGATCATCCGGAGATCTATGTGATCGGTGATACGGCGAATTGTGCGGGGAAGGACGGCAAGCCGCTCCCCGGCGTTTCGCCCGTGGCCATGCAGCAGGGCAAGTGGGTGGCGAAGAACATCCTCGCACGCATCAAGGGTGAGGCGGCCAAGCCGTTCTCCTACTGGGACCGTGGCAGCATGGCCACCATCGGCCGCAACCGCGCGGTGGCAGATTTGCATTTCGTGAAGTTCAGCGGGTTGCCCGCCTGGCTCACGTGGGTGTTCGTGCACCTCATTTTCCTCATGAACATGAGCAGCCGCGTATCCGTGTTCCTCATCTGGGTGTGGTCCTACTTCACCCGCGCGCAGGGCGCGAGGCTGATCACCAGTGTGGGCCAGGCGAAGAAAGGTTGAGACGCCGGAATTCTGGTGCAACGGCATGGCTCCGGGGTAAGATCCCGGCCATGTTGAGAAACGCCATCTCCATGGCAGCCGCTCTCCTCGCAGTGATGGGAGGAGGTTCTTCGATGGCGCAGGACGCCTCGCTGGTGAAGGCAGAGGAGCATGCCTGCATCTCTCCATCGGAACGCTTCCGCATCGATCAGTATCACACCACCGGTGGAGATATCTGGGACTGGGAGTTTTGGGTTTCACGCAAAGGGGGCGCACCTCCAGTGAAGCTGTCTACGGGCGCTCGCGACCCAGCCATGTACGGCGCGGGGTTCTCTTTCCATCCCTCTGAGAAGTGGCTGCTGCGTACTCAGAAGACGGGCAGTGGGGACAATGTTGTTGTGCTGTACCGGATCACCAAGCAGGAAACTTTCGTGCGAACAGATGCAGGAAGCACGCTTGATGAGCTGGCTTGGGCAGAGTTTGACAGGGTCTACTCGCTCGCGGGTGATGCCACCCAACGCTACCATGCGGGGTGCGGATTTCTCGGGTGGGAGCCGGATGGTGAAACGCTGCGTCTCAGGCTCACGGCCGCCCATTGCGGTGAGGCCTATCGCGCGGACTGGACCGTGCACTATCATCTGAAGACGAAGAAATTTTTCTTTGCGAGCGACGACCGCGCTCACAATAAGCGGCATGGACTGATCTGGAAGCCGCGAGGCAAGCTTGCAGTCAGCGCGCATGACGATCTCCGACTGCTCCGGGCAGGTGATGTGGTTTCGGTCCAATTCACCTCGGTGGGCCCGGAAAAGCACATGCTGACCGTGGGGCAGGACGGCTTTGTGAAAGTGCCTTACATCGGAAAAGTCAGGGCCGCAGGCCGTACCTGTCGGCAACTCGCCAACTTGATCAGAGTCGAAATTGAAAAGCAGTACTTTGGTTGAAGCTGCCGGGCAATCCTTGAAATCACCCGGCAGCAAGCATCTATCGGACATGGAGTCGGCGCGTTGTTATGCCGCCATGGGAGCCCGCTCATACCGGGCAGGCTTCATGGTGTAGCTCGCACGGCCCTTGCTCAGGCTGCGAATGGCATCCGCATACCCGAAGAGTTCCGCGAGCGGCACTTCAGCACGCACGATGGTGGTGCCATTCTGGGCGGGCATCCCCAGCCCCAGCACCTGGCCGCGACGTCGGCTGAGGTCACCGAGGATGTCACCTTGATGAGACTCCGGCACGGTGCACTCCACGGCCATGAGAGGTTCAAGCAGCACTGGACGCGCCGCGCGCAGTGCCTCACGCGTGGCCTCGATGGCAGCCTGGCGGAAGGCCAGGTCGTTCGAGTCTTTTGCATGCGCGTGACCATCGAGGATGGTGACCAGCACATCCACCACAGGACTGTCGCGCAGCACACCGGCAGTGAGTGCGGACTCGATACCCGCATGCACCGAGCGCATGAACTGCGAAGGAATGGCGCCGCCTTGCACGCGGTTCTCCACACGGTTGCCACTGCCCGCAGGCAGGGGATCCACACGGAGTGACACGCGGGCATAGCTGCCCGATCCACCGTTCTGCTTCTTCAGAAGGTGGTCGGCTTCGGCACTGCGTTCGATGGTCTCACGCCACGCAACCTGCGGAGCGCCGGAGTTCAGCGCCACGCGATGGTCGCGCGCGAGCTTGGTGAGCAGCACTTCGAGATGCAGCTCGCCCATGCCGGCCATGATGGTCTGTCCGGTTTCAGCGTCGGTGTAGGTGCGGAAGGTCGGGTCCTCCTCGGCGAGTCGTTGCAGGGCCACGCTCATGCGCTCGCGGTCCGCGCTGGTGCGTGGTTCCACGGCGAAGGAGACGACCGGTTGCGGGAACTGCGGAGGCTCCAGCGACACCACGGCATCAAGGTCTGACAACGTATCTCCCGTGAGGAAACCACGCAGTCCGACGACGGCGCAGATGTCACCTGCCTCAGCACGTGACAACTCCTCACGGCGATCCGCCACGACACGCACCATGCGACCGATGCGCTCGCGCTGACCTGTGCGGGGATTCGCTACCGTCATGCCGCGCTCCAACACGCCACGATAGACACGCACATAGACGAGGCGTCCGGCCTGCGAGTCATGCACCAGTTTGAAGGCAAGCGCTGCCAGCGGCGCGTCCACGCCGTTGTCCACGGAGATGGATTCACCTTCGTCATTGTGCGCTTCCGTCGTGCCGCGATCGAGCGGGGAGGGAAGGAAGTCCACCACCGCGTCCAACAGGGGCTCAATGCCGACATAGCGGTACGCGCTGCCACCAATCACCGGCACGAATTTGCCGGCAAGGGTCTGGCGGCGCACCGCAGCTCGAAGCACCTCGTCGGGCACGGGCTGGTCATTCAGCCATAGCTCCGCCACCACATCGTCGAGCTCCGCGATGCGATTCACGAGTTCAGAGCGCAGTTCGGCAGCAGGGCCATCATCATCAGAGGGTCCTTCCTCTACCGTGCAGCTCTGCTGGGATTCTCTGGAGAAGATGTAGCGACGCTGGCTGATGACATCGACCTGGCCACGCAGGTTGTCCTCCGCGCCGAGGGGCGCGAGCACAGGCCAAGCGTTGGCGCCGAGCTGGGTTCGCAGTTGCTGCACCACACGCATGAAGTCCGCGCCGGTACGGTCCATCTTGTTCACGAACGCAAGTCGAGGCACGCCATAGCGGTCCGCCTGGCGCCACACGGTTTCAGATTGAGGCTGCACGCCATCCACACCGCTGAACACGGCAATCGCGCCATCCAGCACGCGCATGGATCTCTCCACCTCGGCCGTGAAGTCCACGTGGCCGGGTGTGTCGATGACATTCAGGGCATGACGCTGTCCCGCGAAGAGCTTGCTGATGCCAGTCTCCTCCCGTGGTGTCCAGGCACAGGGAATCGCCGCTGCGGAAATGGTAATGCCTTTGGCACGTTCCAGCGGATCGAAGTCAGTGGTGGTGTTGCCTTCATGCACGTCACCTGCGTGGTGGATCGCGCCGGCAGCGAGCAGGATGCGCTCCGTCAGCGTGGTCTTGCCTGCATCAATATGGGCCGCGATGCCGATGTTACGGATGCGTTCGCGTTGGGTGGCGGTTGCGGTAGTGTTGGTCGTTTTCATAACGAGGTACGGTTTCTTGTTTGGGTCCTGCCACGTGTGCGTCCTCACATAGCGGTGGTTTGCGGCACATCCCCGGAACGCAAAAAAAGCCCTGGAGAAGGTCTCCAGGGCTCTCAGGGAAAGTCGTTGCTGCGAATCAGGCGGCCGGGCTGCGGCGCATCAAGTCATGTCCTTTCACGAGACACGACGAAGGCCCCATCAGTGGGCCTCGGCCTGACTGCACGCAAAAGCATCCCTGCCCTGGCGACAGCCAGGGTGCTGAATGCAGTTGCGTGCAACGGGGAACATATGGTGAAAAGAAGATGCGGGTATTCCTGCAAAAGTCAATTACGCCGACACTCACACAGCGGGCGCAATTCCACCTCCCTCCCAATTGGGTTCTTTTCTTGTGAGTGGAGTTTTGCTTGGTACGATGTGCACTGATGCAGCTTCCCCTCGATTTGGACGTCAGCAGAAAGTCGTATCTGGAGCTGCTCTGTGAACACGCCAAGAAAGGGTTGTATCAGCTCAAGCCCGGACCGAGTGCAGAAGACTGGGCGAGGTGTGAGGAGGATCTCGGTGTCCGATTGCCGGATAGTTTCAAGGTAATTGCCACAACGTTTGGGCCTGGTGTATTCGGAGACTACATCAGCCTGTACGGGCCAAATCGCCGGGATGAGTGGCGACGCCTAACTAATCATTGCCAGAGTGTGGCGGGTGACAGACTGGCCCAATTGTACCCGGGGCATGAGTTCTATCCTCATGCAGGGGGCATTCTGTTGTTTGCCTCATTTTCTTACCGATTACTTGCAGGATTTCAGGGATTGGAAAGTAAAGTAGGAACGGTGTCCAGAGGCTCAAAACCCAAGATTGTTCTCATAGAGGACTCTGGAGTGGAGGTTCTAACAGTGGATTTTGCCGAGTTCCTCTATAGAATAGTATTCAATAAGCCGCGCATGAGAGGACCCATCTCAAGGTCCCTTCACACGAGACTCTACTTCCACAAGCAGGGGCCGTGGTTCAGGCCTGAAGAGTGCCAGTGAGCTTCGTCAGCAAACACCATGGGATGGTCTTCCAGAGAAAATGAAGGGTACGCTTCATCACAAATCACCGCCATGAAACGATGATGGCGGGAGACAGGCACATGATAGCGCCTTGTCTCCCGCATGCAATGGCTCACCTCCTTTCCGAAATTCAATCCTCCCTTCCGCTCACGCTCCCAGGTGCAGGTACTCGCGCAATGTGTAGTTCATGGCACGGCGCACGGGTGGAAATGCTTCAGAGAGCTTCATGAGCACGTCATGCAGCGCGAACTCCGAAGCCAGGATGTGTTTGGCTGCGGCGGAAAGGTGATTCATCACCACGCCGTCGTAGAACTTCACATCTGGAGCGCCCTTCCTCTCTGCACGGTGATGCAGGAAGGAGGGATACAAACACGTGAGTACCAGGAACTGGTTGGCGCACTGCACATGGATGAAAAATCGCTCGTGGTTTCCCGCGCTCTCCAGGGCCTGGAGATAGTCCACGCTGTACAGGCTGGCCTTTTCCTGCTCGCGGTCCGCGGAGGGGTTGGTGGGCACGCCGAAGTCGGCACAGACCACGGCCACGTAGTCCGCCACCTCGAGGTCCTCAACGCCGATGCGTTTCAGTGTCTGTCGCACCACCACGAAGAAGAAGAGCTCCGGAGAGACCAGCGCCGCTCGCTGGTTCATGAGCAGCGCCTCGAACAATCGCGGTTCGTCCGCGATGGATCGCACGGCGTCCGGGTCGTCGCCGAGCTTGGCGAGGCTTGTACGATTGCGCTCGGAGAGCGCGAGAATATCGCCGATAAACTGCCAGTCGGCAGGGGTGAAGCGATACCAGCAGCCGGGTTGGGGGACTCGCATCATAGGGATGAAACGATGTCTAGCATTGGGTATGCCAGATGGTTTTACAGGATTCGACGAAGGATGGGAAGTCTTTGTTCGAAGCCACCTTGAGAAAATAATTCCTGTCCAGAAATCCATGGACGTGGCAGTCCTGTGCCGCCTGATTGCAGACCCGCCGCCTTCCCGCCATGTCCTCCTCACTTTGCATTTCGCTTCGTCCTTTCCTTGCCGTCCTCTCTTCCGTCTCCTTGTGGATCGCCCCAACCAAGGCGGTGGCAGATAATTATTTTCCGCCGCCGGATAACGAGGGCGGATGGCGCACGCCGGAGGACGAGAAAGAGGCGCGAGACCAGGCGGGTATCGATCTCTCCAAGCTGGAGCCCGCCTATGAAGTGACCCAGCGCTCCACTGCGCACGGTGGCCTGCTGGTGGTGAGGCGCGGTTATCTTTGCTTTGAGCGCTACTTCGGACGCGCCAGCCGTAATGCGAATCCCGACATGGCGTCCACCGGCAAGGCCTTTACCAGCATCGCCTGCGGCATCATGCTGGATGAGTTCAAGGACAAGCTTCCTGATGGACTGGACACAAAGGTCTTCACCGAAAAGCACCTGCCCGAGGCCTTTCCTCTCAATGATCCGCGCAAGGCGGACATCACCCTTGGCCAGCTCCTCTGCATGACCGGTGGCTATTGGGGCGAAGGTCAGGCTCCCTCAGGCTACAAGAAGGGTGTGGCCAAGCCCGAGCCCCTGAAGCCGGTGAAGGGGCAGGACATCCGCGACCTCGACAAGTCCTCCCTCAATGTTCCCCTGTGGTGCGACCCGGGCGCGGGCTATTCCTATTCCTCCCCCTCACCACACATTGCCAGCATCGTGCTCCGCCACGTGACAGGTATGGAACTGCAGGACTATCTGCAGGCGAAGCTTGGCAAGCCCCAGGGCTGGGGTGCATGGGGCTACTGCCTGCACCGTGGTGACTTCCTCATGCCGCATGCCAATGGCGCTGGCAGCACCGCGTTGCATGCCACGGATGCCGTGCGCTTCGGCTACTGCCTCGCCCAAGGGGGCAAGTGGAAGGATCAGCAGCTCGTGCCCGCGGACTACATCAAGAAATGCCAGACCTGGAGTCCTTACAATCCACACACGCCCTTCAGCCTGCAGTGGGAGCACAATGCGGACGGCCACGTAGCTGGCGCGCCGAAGGACGCCTTCTGGAAATCCGGTGCCGGTGGCTTCTGCCTCTATGTCGTGCCTTCGCTCGACCTAGTCATCTACAAGCTGGGCGGCAAGGACGGTCAGTATGACCCGGCCCTCACCGGTCTGCCCCAGCCGCCACTCAATCTCGACCGCGACAACTGGCAACCCATTCCGGCCACCGGTTTCCATGAGGGAACGCTCGGTGGGCAGGCGCTGTGGCGCGTGCTGGAGATGGTGTGCGCGGCAGTGCGGGTGGACTAGCTGCCTTCCACAAAGGTGATGCCATGACACTCCGTGATGTCCGGCACTTCCATCTTCGCAGCCAGCTTGTGAATCACACTTGAGGGTACCGGGTCAGGTCGTTTTGCGTTCTGGCGCAGCACGGTGGTGAGCGTTGGCTCGATGTGGACGATCTCGATGCGCGCACCGTAGTCGGCAAAGAGATCGATCCACTTCTTCCGCACACTCGTGGTGACGTTCGTCGCGTTGAAGGCGAAGTCCGCCCCGGCACGCAGGTGCTGACGGCAGCGCTCACGCGCCTCCTGGATCACGTGCCCCTGGTTGTCCGTGGCATCCACATCAAGATCTTCACGGATGGCATCGAGAGCGACCACGGGGAGGGTGGGGCGGTACTTCGCCAGCCAGGTGTCTTTGCCAGCACCGGGCAGACCACACATCATGGTGACTGCGCAGCGGTAGTCTTCATGTGGGATGTAGTGGAGATTGCCACCTGCCTGCCGCAGGAAAAGGAATCGCGCCTGACCATTGGCGAAATCATAGGGCGCATCCAGACAGTGGAGTTCCGTGGCCAGGTCCTGCCAGAGGTGGAGTGCTTCCTCCGGACGGCTCATCTCACGGGTATCGCGCCCCCGCGTGTCCGCCAGCGCGAAGAGATACAGCAGGCGATTCCGTAGCAGGCAGGAAAGTCGAATCACCTCATGCTCGGGAGCGCTTTTCTCAAGAAGGTAGGGCGGCCTGCCATGGTAGCGGACCAGATGCGCAATCTCCTCCCGCAACTCCAGTGGACAACCCACCTCACGCAACACCTGCCTCGCTAGCGAGGCTCCGACGATGGAATGTTTTGGGGAACGCAGTCGTCCGCTTTCGGGGTCCCGCGCTGTGGTGGCAGGCTTTCCCGCATCATGCAGCAGGGCGGTGAAGAGCAGCTTGAGTTGCGACAGGCGGTCCAGGTCTGCATACTCATCCAGCATCTCCACCTGATGCCACACCATGGTGGTGTGCGTCCACACATCCCCCTCGGCATGCCACTCCGAGTCCTGCTGGCACGAGCGCATGTCATGAGCCCACGAGGTCTGCCCGGCCCAGGCCAGCAGCTCGGCATTGGTTGATTTCAAGATGTCCTGCCAGTTTCTCATGGTGTGATGGTGTATCAGCTCCAGATATCCGCACCGGGTGCGAGTTCATTGGGCACCATCTGCTGGTGCTGCCAGTGGGTGCTCTCCTTGATCTTCTCCACAAACTCCGGGCGCACCACCTTGGCGCGCCCCGTGACGGCGCCATCCGACTCCGTGCGCAGGTAGAGGCCTTCCATGCGGTTGTCCGTGCCGTCATCGCCCGGATGCACGAATTCGGCATCGTACGCCGAGGGGCCGGTCAAGGCCTGCAGTTGCTTCTCCGTCGCCGGGCCCTGATGCACTACTGGTACCGTGTGAATGCCCGTGCCCTCCAGCATGATGAGCCGCTGCTCCAGTGAGAGAAAGACCTCTCCCTCCTTGTCATAGATGTCGAACTCGAAGAAGTAGTGCGGCAGCGCGTGGTAGTGCACGCTATGCCTGGCATAGAGCCACTCGCCGAAGAGGATGTAGCGATCCCGCAGCATCTCCTCCAGCACCGGTTGCTTCACGGCGGTCCACTGCTTGAAGAGATCATACTGTGGATGCATGCCCTCCGTGATCTCATGGCCGCGGCATTGCAGGAAGAGGCGGCCGTTGCTCAGGAAGTGGATGCCCACATTCGTGCCATCGAGCTTCTCCTCCACGATGAGCGAGGCATCCTTCACAAACGCAGCGGATTCCCTGGGACCCAGATGACGATCATCATCCGTGCCCTTCGAGCCGAAGAGATGCGGGGTGCGCGGGTACTTGGTGAAATGGTCACGGGAAGCGCCCATGGCGTGCAAAAGGTATTGGGTGGATGTGCAATCCAGCCAGAATGTGAAACAGGTGATGCCCGCTTGAATATTTTTGCAGGCGGTGAGGGCGGCTTTCTCTGAAGCTCGCGACTGGTGCAGTTACCTGTTCATGACAGCGGTGAGTATTCCACAGAAGTTTTGTCACGCAAGTGCATCGTCAGCGATGCAGCTTGATGGCGGAATCCTGCTCCGGCAGAATTGCTCCATCCCGTACCCACTATGCGTATGAAATTTCTCCCTCATCTCTTACTGACCCTGCTCGCTTGTGCATTGCCTGCTCAAGCTGCGGAACCTTCCCGCAAACTTCTCCCTGTGGATGAAGCAGCGAAGAATCCCTCCTTCTTCCTCTTCCGTGCCAAGCTTCAGGAAGCCGTAGCTAAAAAAGATGCAGCCTTTGTGCTGAGCATCATCGCGCCGGACATCCAGACCGGATTCGATGGCGAGAATGGCAGCGCCGCCTTCAAGAAGAAGTGGGACCTGGCGAAGCCTGAGGATTCCGGACTCTGGCATGTACTGGCAGGCGTGCTCGCGCTGGGGGGCAAGTTCAACGAGGATGGCTCCTTCCTCGCACCATATACCAGTGCCGCATGGCCCGAGGATCTGGACCCCTTCGAGTACGTCGCCATCATGGGGGAGAATGTGCGGGTGCGTGAGAAGCCGGATGCTGGCAGCGCAATCGTGGCAACGCTCTCCTACGAGATACTCACGCTCGTGCCCACCGACGGAGAAAATGGCAAGGAGGCGTGGATGAAAGTAAAACTCGCCAACGGCCGCGAAGGCTTCGTACGTGAGGAGTTCCTGAGTCTGGTCATCGGGTTCCGCGCCTACTTCGAGAAGAAGAACGGCGCGTGGGTGATGACCGCGCTGGTAGCTGGGGATTGATGGTGGTGTCTCCATGGTGGTCCGCACACTCCGTGTGCGGCACGTGGCACAGCTCCTGAGCCGTTTCCTGCACAGAGCATGGCGTATCCATGTGGGTCACCTGCACTCGCGTGGCAGCACCCTGACCGCACACGGAGTGTGCGGACCACCATGAAAATCAAAACATCGTCTCCGCCTGCGTCAGTACATCGGCAAACGGCACCTTCTCCAGCATGCCAAACGCATCGTGCTTCGTGAGCTTTTCCCGCGTCGTGGCCGGGCTGGTGATGCCACAGAGGAAACGCGTGAGCTGCCTCGGCGTGCGCAGGGACACGGGCCTGCCATCCAGCAGCTCACGAATGGTGGCCACATGCTCCGTAGTGATGGCAAGCCTCGTGGAAACCGGAATCTCACGCGCGGCGCTCGTGTCCAAGCCCTCCGCCTTCTCCTTGCAGCTCGTGCACGTGCCACAGTCCGCTTCCAACTCCTCACCAAAGTAGCGCAACAACCAGCGCACGAGGCATCCACGATGCCCGGCGAGTTCCAGCACCTGCCGCAGACGGGCGATGTCGCGTACCTCACGATTGGCAAAAAGCTCCTGCATCTGCTGCGCGATGACATTGGGATCGCGCTGCGTGGCATCGGCACACAAACGATAGCGCTGCCGGGAGCCGCTTGGCTTGAGCGTGATATCGCCGGATTCCTGCAGCCAGGTGAGTGCCTTCAGGATGCGCTCGCGTGGCTCGCCCATCTCTGCAGCGGCTTCATCAGGATTCACCGTGGTCCACGTACGGCCGCGCTTGCCACTGGAAAAGAATCTCCTCAGGAACGCCTGCCGCTCCGGCTTGTGTCCCGCCAGAATACGCGACTCCGGCTGCACGAATTGATACTGGTAGGTGGAGTAGAAGGAACCCAGCGGGCGCACGATGCCACGCAGTTCCAGATTCGTGAGCACGGTCTCAATCACCAGCGGGCGGATGTCCGTGGCACCGGAGAGTTCGTACAGAGAGAAGTCGAACTCCTCGCCCTGACGCAGCAGGTGGTCGATGAGCTGTCGCAGTGCCTGCGATGTAGGCGTGTCGCCAAAGGTGAAATTCTCCAGCACGATGCAGTCATCCCCACACGCCAGTAGCTCGCACACGGAAACCTTGCCATCGCGACCCGCACGACCGGTCTCCTGCATGTAGTTCTCCAGCGTCTTCGGCAGGTTGTAGTGATACACCGCGCGGATGTCCGCCTTGTCGATGCCCATGCCGAACGCGATCGTGGCCACGATCACGTCCACCTCACCGGACATGAATCTGTCCTGCGCTTCATGCCGTTGCTCATCCGGCAGGCCGGCGTGATACGCCAGCGCATTCACGCCACTCTTCTGCAAATGCGTCGCCACTTCCTCCGCCGTGTTCTGCAGCGTCACGTAGACGATCGAGGGCACCTTCCGTTTCAGCAGCACCCTGGTGAGGTATGCCTTCCTCTTGTCCGCAGCGCAGGGGGTGATGCGGTAGTGCAGGTTCGGCCGATGAAACGATGTCTGCACATGATCACCTTGCTCGATGCCGAACGCGTTGCGGATGTCCTTGGCCACCGATGGAGTCGCCGTGGCGGTCAGTGCCAGCACCGGGTGGATGTTCAGTTCCTTCGCCACATGCGCCAGCCGCAGGTATTCAGGCCGGAAGTTGTGTCCCCACTCGGAAATGCAGTGGGCCTCATCCACGGCCATCATCGCGATGCGTAACCTCTTCAACCGCTCCACGAAGGCCTCGTTCATCAGCCGCTCCGGCGCGATGTACAGCAGCTTCAGCGTGCCCGTGCGCAGATCCTCATACACCTCCCGTGCCTCGTCAGCGCTGAGGGAGGAATCCAGTCGCGCGGCGGCGATGCCACGCGCTTGCAGTGCCTGCACCTGGTCCTTCATGAGCGCGATGAGCGGAGAGATGACCAGCGTCACCCCCTCCATGAGCACCGCCGGGAGCTGGTAGCACAGCGACTTCCCTGCACTCGTGGGGAAGAGTGCCAGTGCACTCCGCCCCTCCAGCAGCGTCTCCATCACCTGTGCCTGCCCGGGTCGGAACGCCGCATGACCGAACTGGGTACGGAGCGTTTCGTGCAGGGATTCCGTCGTGGCTGGCATGGTGGGCGAAGTGACGTCGGTAAGTCGCCCCGCTGCAAGTATTTTGTGTTCATGCGAACATTTAATCTGGAAGGTTGTGATGACAATATGTCAGGTTTTCTTGACACGATTCCCGAGTAAGGTTAACCTGACATTGTTAACTAAATGCATTGCCATGACTGCGACCCACCCTTCTCCCGAGCTCGTCCAGCGCCAGTACATCATCCGCACCCTCCTGTTCATGGGAGGTTATGTGGCCGTGAATCTCGCCGCCATCTTCGGCGCGTTCGATGATGTCCGGGGAAGTGGGGCTGCGGGGCTGGCACTCACTGTCACGGCTCCCTTGATCGGGCATACATGGGCAACTTTGGCCTACTGGCGCGACTCCGACGAGTTCGTGCGGGGCCTCATGGCCAAGCGGTTCATCCTGGCCGCCGGCATCGCCTTCTGCTTTGCCTCCGCTTGGGGATTCATGGAGACCTACGCGGGCGCATGGCATGCCCCGGGCTTCCTCATCTTCCCGCTCTTCTGGTTCACGTATGGTGTCATCAGCCCCTTCGTCCGCACCTCGCACTGACTGCCTGCCAACGAAGATGAAAAACCGCCTCAAAGTACTCCGCGCCGAGCGTGGCTGGACCCAGGAAGACCTCAGCAAGCAACTCGGCGTCTCCCGCCAGGCCGTGAATGCCCTGGAGACGGAGAAGCATTCCCCCTCGCTGGATCTCGCCTACCGCATCTCCGCCCTGTTCGGTCTGGGCACGGAGGAGATTTTCGAGAATCCCTACGAAGTCTCCGCGCCCAAGAATGTCATCGGCCCGCCTTCAAATGCGCCCGCAGGATGAAGTGCGAGCGAGGTTCCGCACTCATCACGGGCTTGAGCATGTTCTCCAGACTCCTCCACTGCTCAGCATTGGAAATCATGTCAGGAGCACAGGAGCCTCCGGAACTGGGCACCTGCGTACCATCCAGCTCACCCGAGTGCGCATAGCTCCATGACTCCTTCCTGGGATAGGTGCCAGGAAGGTATGTCACGTCCAGCGTCACTCCCGTGAGATCGGAGTTCCGTACCAGCTCGATTTCAATACCGCGCACCCCGGGCACTTCCTCCTTCGCAAATTGCAGCAGGATTCGCGGTAGCAATTCCGTCGTGAGCTCGCTGCCTTCCAGACTCTTGAGGAGTTTCTCAAAGTCGCCTGCCGTAGTGACACCCCTGGCATCCACTCTCACGAGAGTGAGGCGCATGGCATCTTTGGGTTCGAGTATGGCGGTGGGATAGTCGGGGGCTTTCAGTTCGGGCAGACCATTAGCGAGCCGCGAGATATTGATGGCGCTGAAGCGCTCCTCATCACGCCGCTTCCGGTCCGCCTTGGGGCTGAATTTGTAGGTGTCCGGTTCGAGCTTGTGCAGCGCCCAGAGCGCAACATCGCAGACACGGGGATTCACATACGAGTAGTCAGAGAAGCCTCCGCCGACATTGGCGGTCTCCGTGTTGGTCTCGATGGCTTTCTCAAGTGTGCGCACGATCTCACTCCGGGCGGCTGGCTCCAGCGTGGCGCCTTTCAGCGATGAACTCGGGTGGGGTGAGTTGCCGTTGCGCCACGCCTCCCAAACACTGCTGCAGAAGGCAAACTTGTTGTCGGATGAAAGCTCATCCCAGCTCTGCGTCACCAGTTTCACGGCATCGGATTGGCCGGTCTCCACGAGGAACTTCGTGATGTAGTGCGCATCGTCAGCATGGTATCCGACCGCGTCCTTCCGCGTCGCCTGCCACATGGCTTTGGCTACCTTGAGCACATCGGGATGATTGCGATTCCAGAGCTGGCGCAGGCACGCGAGCCTGAGCGGCAGGGCTTGTTCTGTCTCTGCCCACTTCAGCAGGATCGCCGTGGCGTCCGCGGTTGGTATCTCGCCGAGCAGTTCCACGTATGCCGGCTTCAGATTCGCTTCCTGCACGCGCTCCGCACCAGCGAGGACGGCGGCAGTGAGGGCATCCGGATACCTCTCCTTGAGCGTGGTGGCCATCGTTCCCGGGTATTCCTTTCCTGAGGAGATGCCGTCCACCAGAGTCGCCTTCTCCCCCTTGGCCTGGAATTCCTCCCACCATGCGCGCACGACCGCCTGCACGACGGCGGGCTTTTCTCCCTCCCCTTTTGCGTAGGCCTCGCGCGTGGGTACGAAATATTTTCCCGCGATGCGGTTCAGCACTGCCCATGCGCAGTCGCCCACCGTGAGGGCACGGTGTGAGAAGTAAAAATCCCGGCCATACTGCACCGAACGGCAGAGGCGATCATCCGTCATGGCCTCAATCAACTGGGGCACGGCAGGGTAGCCAATCCTCACGAGTTGGTGTGCAGGGCTGTCGCCTTTTTGGGTGCCCCAGTCATTGAAGATGTCACATCTCCCTGGCTGGCTCCATTGCCGCCCGTGCTGGTTCCTGAGGAGGAAAATGTACTCGCGCACCTGATCATCCACGGGGAGCGCGGCAATCTGTTCCGCAGTGCGCTTGGGATGCTTTACGTCCTCGATCACCATGCGCGCGAGGATGCGCACGGTACCTTGCGCCTGGTCGATATGTTCAAACCTCGGATAGAGACGAACGATTTTCTGGAACTCGGCGAGCAACTGGGCACGAGGCATCAGTGAGTCGTCGTCGTCATGACCCATGGGGCCTCCGCCGATGAGCTCGATGGCGCGCCAGTAGGCCGTCAGACCCAGCTCGCGCTCCAGCGAGAGTTTCATGTCCTCATGCATGGGAGAATCGGGTTCCCTCATGGGACGTTTCCGGAGTTTTTTCGCTTCGTCAAAGAGCGCCTGTGCCGTCGCAGCATCCCCCCTGCGCCACGCGATGTACGCGAGATAGAACACCTGGGTGACCGGACCCACCCGTGAGTCGTAGGACCTGTGGGGCCACGCCTTGGGCTCGGGGCTTCGCAAGGCCTCCAGGGTCTTCTGTGCATGTTCGCTGAAGGACCGCTCCTCGAATCCTTTGCGACTCACCGGGCGCTCCTCACTGCGATCAAACTCCAGCGTCTCCGGCATGAGGTAGCGGCCCACGAAGGTGAAGTCCATCTCGCCATGGGAGAGCACGAGTGTCTGCTGGGTGATGGCATAGGGCTTTGCATTGGAGACTTGCATCCAGTTGCCATTCCACACCTCCGCCCACATGCCCTCGCTTACATCCGGGTAGCCAAGCGTGCCGAACCACTCAAAACACTCCCGCGCCTCTGCCGAGAGCGCCGTCGAGTCAGGCGGTGTCTGCGTCTGGGCCGCGAGCGGCGTCGCGAGCATCAGCAGGGAGAGGAGGGAGGCGTGCACTTTCATGGACGAAGCGGGGTGCGGTCCGCACAGCCACCATGGGCCATACGTGCCAGCAGCAGAAACCTTGGGAATCGTAGAGGTCCAAAAGGGAACTGTCTACGACATTGGTCACCGCCACCCACCCGCCCTCATCCAGCAAGGGCACTGCGCAGAGAGGCGGATGCGACATAACCCGGCGTACACCATCTCCCAAGCACCTCGAAGCACCCCCGTCCAAGGGAGCGGCACTAGCCTAGTGCCGTCATGCAGGCAGAGTAGCCGACATCGCCTTGACCCATCGACACCGCCCGCCTCTACGCTCCGCACCCCAAGCTCCCAACCGCCGGCACCTGGCAAGTGCCGCTCCCCTGCGAGATGAGCTGCCACGCGTCTCTTCCATCCAGCCTGTCGACCCAGCGCCTCAAGCCGCCTGCCGCAGCTCGCTGACGGTATTGTACCGCGGCTTCCAAGCTGGTGCCGACGTATCCTCAGCCCGTTCAATGGCGCGGCTCTCAGAAACACTATCAAACGGCACTCCCGGTTCAAACACCATCACCGGCGCATCGCGATACACTTCCTTCGCTGTCCTCGCCAGGTCCTGGTCCCGCGCTACCAGCACGCCGGACACCTCGCCAAAGCACGGCAGGCGGTCTGTATGCAGCGGCATGAAGCGCAGATTGTCCCGGTCCTCCATCGTCTTCACATGCGCACTGGCCAGGTACACATACCCCTCCTCCGCCAGCTTGCTCGCAGCCTGCACGACTTCATGCTGCTCATCCAGCGTGATCGCCTCGGAGAGGATGAAGAGGTAGTGCTTGGGGAGAGAGGAGAAGGAGGAGGCGGAGGTGGAGGTATTCGTGTTCATGACGCTGGATGGAGGATGGGGTTGGCACCCTTGTGCAGACGTTGTGCCAGCGTTGCGGAAAGCGCCTTTCACTAGGGGAACGTATCCATCAGCCAGTTCCAAAGCCTCGGCGGTGCTTTGCAAAATGCCGACGAGACGTCAGGCTTCTGGGCAACTTGCATGGACCCGCTGACCCTCGTGCGCACATCTGTCAGTGGCGCCGCCTAGGCTGCGAGGGTCGTACCAAATGCCACTTGTGCCCTCATCAGGTCATGCGGAGTGATCAAGCCCAGTAGTGCCCTCCGGTCGTCGCACACCAGGATAAGCGGGATGCTGGAATGAAGGAACTGCGCTTGAATGGAGCCGATGGTCTCGTGAGGTTGAACGGTGACAGCGGGAACCATCGGTGGCGGTATATCATGGTGTAGGGCATCTTCCATCGCCTGGCGCGTCACTATTCCGGTGATGTTTCCATCCAGCACCACAGGAAACAGTGAGTAGGGATGAGCAGCGAGTGTGTCTCGCAACGTCGCAGGCGCGAGATCCGGCAATGACACAGGCTGGAAGCTGGCCACGGTGGACGCCGGAAGCTGATGCCAGCTTTCCAGATCACGCGGAGGAATGATGCGGTGCAACACATGTCCATCCTGCTCCAGCACCGCCTCGTAGAAGCTGGTCTTCACCATGCGCCGGCTGATCGATTGACTCACCAGCGCGCCCAGCATCAGCGGCAGCACCAGGGAAAACTGATGGGTCATTTCGAAGATGATCAGGATGCCCGTCACCGGTGCGCGAACTACTGCTCCCAGGCAGGAACACATTCCCACGACGGCCAGCACTACGATGTCGGCACTGCTCAACGGAAGCGCCAGACCTGCGAGTCCTGCAGCTGCCAGTCCCGCCATGCCACCGAAGAAGAGTGTCGGCGCAAAGACACCGCCGCAGCCACTCATGCCGTAGCAGGTCACCGTGGCCAGCAGCTTCGCGCCGAGCAGCACCAGCGCCAACTGCCATCCGAGGTCTCCCGCCAGCGCATCGGACAGGTCCTCGTATCCGAGCGAGAAGACCCCCAGCCGCCCCGTGTGCGTCCACACGAGCGCCCCAATGCCCCAGGTGAGCAGCGCCGCCGGCAGTGGCAGGAGCCAGACGGGCAGGCGTCTTTGCATGATGCTCCAGCCCCGCAGCCTCAGGCAGGACCATTGGAAGAGCACCCCAGCCAGCGTCGCACACACCGCCACCCAAGGAGTCAGCGCATAGACCTTCCACCCTGGCTGGTCCATCACGCTCATCTGAAAGGCGGGCTGCGCGCCCAGCAGGCCATGCGCCACCAGCGCGCCCAACACCGAGGCGACGAGCACATTTCCCAGGAAGCGGCTGTTGAGGTCCCCGATGATCTCCTCCAACACGAACGTCACCGCCGCGAGTGGGGTGTTGAACGCTGCCGCCAATCCTGCGGCTGCCCCTGCCGCTGCAGGCATGCGATGCCTCGACTTCGCCACACCCAGTCTCGTCGCGACGGCTGAGCCCAGTGTGCCCGCCAGTTGCACCGAAGGCCCCTCACGACCGAGACTCATCCCACCACCGATGCTCAGCACGCCCGCCACGAACTTCGTCAGCACAATCCTGGGTGACGACCATCCAAACTCCTTCCAGTAAGCCAGCTTGAGCTGCGGAATGCCACTGCCTCCCGCCTGCGGACACCAGTTGCCCACCAGAAGCCCAACCGCGAGTGCCACCCCCACCATCAGCGCCAGCGTGCGCCAGAGGAACGTCTCCGGAGATTCCTTCGCCCACGTTTCGAACGTGTGGCCATACACCAGATGGATGCACTGGTGAAACGCCACCGCCACGCCACCACCAGCCAGCCCATACACGCAGGTAGCCAGATACAGCCGCGTCCGCGGTGCCAGCCTGCCCAGTGCCTCACGTAAATTCATGAGCGCAATTCAAAGCAAGGATCGAGCCTCGCTCTTTGGCAACACGCCCCGCAGACAAGAATAAAGTGTCCTACCGGTATTGGGGTAGTTCAGGGTCCTACGAAGGACGCTTCACAGAGTATTGAGCAAAGAAAAAGCGGCCCGGTTTCCCGGGCCGCTCTCGAAAGTTTGGCTGTGATTTGTTCGCCTCGTCGGCTGCTTGCCTGACAGCCCGCACACGGAGTGTGCGGACCACTATTGGGCCTTACCCAATCACCTCAGGCCATTCCGTGTGGAACATCTGGCCTTCGGGCTTGTCGAGACGCTCGTAGGTGTGGGCGCCGAAGAAGTCGCGCTGGGCCTGCAGGAGGTTGGCGGGGAGACGTTCGGCGCGGTAGCTGTCGTAGTAGCCCAGGGAGGCGGAGAAGGCGGGGACGGGGATGCCGTTCAGGGTGGCGAGGGACACCACTTCGCGCCAGTTCTGCTGGGTCTTGCTGAGCACGTCCTTGAAGAAGGGGTCGAGCATCAGGTTCACCAGGTTGGGGTTGGTGCGATAGGCGTCCGTGATGCGGTTGAGGAACTTCGCACGGATGATGCAACCGCCACGCCAGATGGAGGCGATGCGGCCGAGGTCGAGGCCCCAGCTCTTCTTCTCGCCCATGGTCTTGATGAGGTCCAGACCCTGCGCGTAGGAGATGATCTTGGAGGCGTAGAGGGCGTCGTGCACCTTCTTCACCAGCTCGGCCTTGTCCGTGGTGATGTTCACCTTCGGGCCGGTCAGTTCCTTGCTGGCGGCGACGCGCTGCTTCTTCTGGCTGGAGAGGATGCGGGCCTCCACGGCGGCGTTGATGGTGGAGATCACGACCGCGTTCTCAGCGGCGTTGAGGAGCGTCCACTGGCCAGTGCCCTTTTGGCCCGCTTTGTCCACGATGAGCTCGACAATCGGCTTGCCGGTTTCAGCGTCCTTCTGCTCCAGCGCCTTGCCGGTGATCTGGATGAGGTAGCTGAGGAGGTCGCCTTCGTTCCACTGGTTGAAGATGGCAGCCATCTCGTCGGTGGTGATGCCAGCCTGCTTGAAGATGTTGTAGGCTTCGCAGATGAGCTGCATGTCGCCGTACTCGATGCCGTTGTGAATCATCTTCACATAGTGGCCGGCGCCGCCGGGGCCGATGTGAATCACGCAGGGCTCGCCGTCCACCTTGGCGGAGATGCTTTCGAAGATGGGCTTCATCACTTCCCAGGTGCTGGCAGGGCCACCAGGCATGATGGAGGGACCCTTGCGGGCGCCTTCTTCACCACCGGAAACGCCGGCGCCGATGAAGCGCAGGCCTTTTTCCGCGAGGTAGGCGTCGCGACGCTCGGTGGTCTGGTAGAAGCTGTTGCCGCCGTCGATGACGATGTCGCCCTTGTCGAGGAGGGGGATGAGCTGCTCGATCACGGCGTCCACGGCGTCGCGGTCGGTGTCCTTCACGGCGGTGGATTTCACCATGATCTGGATCTTGCGGGGAGTGGCCAGGCTCTGGACGAACTCTTCGAGGGTGTGGGAGCCGACGAGCTTCTTGCCGGGGTGCTTGGCGATGAACTCATCCGTGGTCGCAGTGGTGCGGTTGAACACGGAAACCTGGAAGCCGCGGCTCTCCACGTTCAACACGAGGTTCTGGCCCATCACGGCGAGGCCAATCAATCCGAAGTCGCTCTTAGACATAGTATCAGCAGGGTGTTTGCAGTGGAACAAAGCCCGCCAAAATTGGGATTGGCGGGCAGGGAGTTAACCTCAGGAGGGCAGATCGCAACCGGGAATTCGTTCATGGAAACCATGACGGGAACTCGGGTTGCAGAGCTCAGCCAGTCGGCTGCAAGCCGGGGTGAGGTCAGGAGGCGTTTTGAGTCAACGGCACGGGCAAGGTGGCGGAGGCGGGTTGATGGGCAGAAGGGCAGGTAGGCAGCGGCTTTAGCGGTAGGTAGGGGGGATTCGGTGCGAGTTGAATGAAAGATTCTTGGGGGTGCGGGGTTTGTTTTGCCCCCCCAATGAAAGCTTCCTCCCCCTGCTTCCCTTACCCTCTGGCAGCCCCACCTTCGGCTGCCTTCACGCCTCGGTGGCAAACGATGCCGCCCTGCTGATTTCCGTTCTGCGGATTCCCCTCGGAGTGAGTCAATGGCGAAGCCTGCTTAAGGCAGGTCGCCCTGTCTACTCGTCCCCCTTCTTCCTATATCTGTTCTTCATTTTCAGTCGTTCATGGCCCGATTGTCTCTCTGCCGTCCTTTCCTTCGTATCGCTAGTCTCGCGGCAATCTTTTCCTTCTCATGCCTCACGTGGGTGCAGGGTGTGGACGTCACCTGGAAAGGCACCACCAACGTGTGGGGCACGGCCACGAACTGGACCTCTGATCCCACGCTGCCAACGGCCAGCGACCGCGTGATTTTCGGCAATGCCGGCGCCTCCCTGAGTATCAACACAGGGGAGGACCGTTTTGTGGGCGGGGTTCTCTTCAACGGAAGCGGGAGCTACGCCATCAACGTGAATGTCGGGGTGCTCTACGTGGGGAATCAGGGCATCGAGGTGACCTCAGGCACGCAGAATTTCAACTCGGGGAACGTGCGTCTGAACGCTCCCGGGGACACCACGATCCTGAACAACGGGACGCTGAACTTCAACAACGGCATCATGTATCACCGCACGTCGGGGTCCGGGAACAAGGTGCTCACCTTCGACGGCTCTGGGAATACCACCGTGGCCAGGTTCGAGCGCCGGTCGAATACCTATGACATGAGCCTGATCAAAAATGGGTCAGGCACGCTCACGATCAGCGGCTCAGCCGCTGGGCCTGCGGGCAGCAATGCCGCAGGCGCCATCACGGGTTCCACGACCATCAACGCGGGCAAGGTGCGGATCAATGCCGAGGCGAATCTCGGCGGAGACGCTGCTGCGTTCAATGCAGGATTGCTCACACTGAATGGCGGCACCTTGGGAGCCTTTGCCTCCTTCACGATCGATGATGCCAATCGTGGTGTGACGCTGGGCTCCAGCGGCGGCACTTTTGATGTGGAGACGGGCTTCACGCTGACCGTGGCCAATGTCATCACCGGCACCGGCGGCCTGGCAAAAACGGGTGCGGGCACGTTGGTCCTCTCCGGGGTGAATACTTACGCCGGTCTCACGACGGTGACCGCGGGTATCTTGAATGTGCAAGGCAACAGCGCACTGGGCACGGCGGACGCGGGAACGGTGGTGAGCAGTGGTACCACGTTGCAGGTGCAGGGGAATATTGATCTTGGCGCGGAGGCCTTGACCCTCAGTGGCGTGGGCGTTACGGGGCAGGCAGGGGCACTGGTGAATGTCAGCGGCACGAATATCATCGGGGGCGCGCTCACCTTGGGGGCAGACACCACCATCGCCTCGCTTGCAGGCCAGTTGAACCTCACCAGCACTGCGGCAGTCGTGGGAAACAACAGCGTGCTGACCCTCACGGGCGCGGGGAATGGCAGCCTGTCCGGTGCCATGGATGCCAGTGTGAAGAGCCTCACCAAGTCCGGTGCGGGCAACTGGATATTGAACGGCGCCAACACCTACACGGGCGCCACCACCGTCACCAACGGCACCTTGACCATCGGCAGCGCAGGCAGCCTGGGCAATACGGAGGTCACCGTGCAGACTGGCGCGACGTTCAATGTGCTGGGCACCACGGGCACCAGCGAGGTGTCTGTTCAGACCGGTGGCACCCTGGCAGGCTCAGGCACCATGGGTGGCGCGGTCACTTTGGTAAACGGCTCCACCCTGTCCGCAGGTGATTCTCTCGTGGCCGGCAGCACGGGGACACTGAGCATCGGAGGAGGGCTGAGTCTTGCGAATGAGACCTCGCTGAACTTCAACCTCGGTACGGATAGCGACCGGGTCGCCGTTACCGGGAATCTCCTGCTGAATGGCGTGCTGCGCATCCATCAGGGCGTGGGGTTTGGAGAGGCGTCCTCCTACACGCTCTTCTCCTACACTGGCACCCTGGCAGATGCGGGATTGGCGCTGGCAGGTCCATTGTCAGGATACAATTATTCCATCACGTCAGGAGCGGGACAGGTGAATCTGCAGGTGAACCAGACGGGGTTGCAGTTTTGGGATGGAGGCAACACATCGCAGAATGGATCCATCGATGGAGG
This sequence comes from Roseimicrobium gellanilyticum, assembly GCF_003315205.1. Taxonomy (NCBI): domain Bacteria; kingdom Pseudomonadati; phylum Verrucomicrobiota; class Verrucomicrobiia; order Verrucomicrobiales; family Verrucomicrobiaceae; genus Roseimicrobium; species Roseimicrobium gellanilyticum. The sequence goes on from NZ_QNRR01000006.1 coordinate 130,002, forward strand.
TCCCGGTATTTGGAGCAATGTGGCAGGGAATACGAACTGGACCAATGGCACTGGCAGTACCAATGCAGCCTGGTCAGCAGGGCAGACGGCGGTATTCCTGGGAACGCCAGGAGATGTCCAGGTGGCAGACACGATCGCCGTGGGAGGCCTGCAGTTTGGCAGCAGCTACAACCTCGTGGATGCCGGCGGCAACGTGGGCAAGCTGGCCATCACGGCGGCTGCTACAGAGGTTCGCGTGGATCCTTCAATCACCGCAAACATCGGTGTGGCCATCACCGGTACGGGTGGCATCAACAAGACAAGCACCGGCACCCTGGTGCTTTCCGCGGTGAGCAACTACACTGGAGCCACCACCGTGCGTGAGGGAACACTGAAGATTGGGGTCAACAATGCCCTGCCCACTGGCACTGCATTGACCATTGGCTCGGACGGGCTCGCGGCCCATCTGGATGCCAGCACCGCCAGCCTCACCGTGGGCAGCTTGCACGTGGCCTCCAACGTCTCCGCGACGAGCACGGTCACCATCGGAGCCGGGCAGACGCTTTCCGTGACGGGCAGTGGTGGATTCAAGGTCGGTGTGGCAGGCACCTACAAGGTCAAAACAAACGCCACCTTCTCGGGCGGCGGTTCCCTGGTGGTGAACAACACCGCAGCCAACTTCGAAGCGGGCATCCAGCCAAACACCAGCATGACAGTGGGCCCAGGAGGCGACCCGACTTTCGATGGCGCGAGCAATGCCAACACGACAGTCGTGGACATGACCGGGCTGTCGTCCGTCACGGCCAACGTGAACAACTTCCGCGTGGGCTTTGGGATGAACAATGCCACGACCTTGAACCTCTCCAACACGGCGAACTCGATTACCGCGAATGCCATTCAAATCTCCCACAGCGATGGGCGGAATGCCCAGGCGAGCACCCTGTTTCTGGGCGGCGGCACCAATGTGCTCCTCACAGACAATCTCGAAATCGGCATCTCCAAGGGCGTGGGCACGTTGAAATTTCTCTCGGCGGCCGGCACGGTTGAGATTCGCGGCAAGTCAGGCGCTGCCACGAACATCACCCTCGGAGCCACCGGTGACACCATCACGGCCGCCGGGCCCAGTGGCACCCTGGACTTGAGCGGTCACATGGCGACCGTGGTGGCCAACAATCTGGTGATGGGCAGCCGCACCACCACGAGCGGCGCTGCCACCGGAGTGCTGAACTTCGGCGGTGGCACTTTCACCGTGAACAATGTGGACATGGGCATCCTGACGGTAGGCACCTCGAGCACCATCAACACCACGCTGAACATCAGCGGCGGTACTTTCACAGTGAATGCCGGTGGCGCCTTCCGGATGGCCACCTTCTCAAGTCCAGCAGCCACAGGTCGTGTGAATGCCACCGTGAATATCACGGGCGGCACCCTGGTTTCCAATGTGGACATCGTCGAGGTGGGCGGGACCAATGCCACGACCGGCAACACGAACACGGTCATCAAGCTGGATGGAGGCACGCTCGACATGACCGGCCACAATATCGGCTCCGCCGCGAACACCATCAACACCCTCACCCTCGCCTCCGGCACCCTGAAGGACACGGGTGAGATCAATGGCGGCGCTGCCATCAGCAAGACCACGACCGGCATGCTCGTCATGCAAGGGAACAATGCCTACTCCGGCGCCACCACGGTGAGTGCGGGCACCCTGCTGGTGAACAACACCTACACCGGCACGAGCTCCGCCACGGGCAGCAACACCGTGACCGTCAACGGAGGCACCACCTTTGGCGGAAACGGACGTGTGGCAGGACCCGTGACGGTCAATACCAGCGCCACGCTCGCCCCCGGGGGCAACGCCACCACGATTGCCAACGGCGTCAGCGGCCTGAACACAGATGTGGGCACCCTGAAGATTGACAATAATCTGACCGTCAGCACCGGTGCCAATCTCGCTCTGCAAATCAAGACCGATGGCACCCATGGCCTGACGGTCACCCGCGATGCCGTTACCAAAATGCTCACCTCCGTCTCTGGAACCTCGGAGGACGGCGGGAACGATCGCCTTCTGATCACCGGTGACATTTCGCTCCACTCGGGTGCGAAGATCACCGTCACGCTGGCTGCCGGGTACAATGCCACCTCGGGCAGTGTGTTCGATCTGCTGGACTGGGCCAGTGTGAATGGCGGCAGCGCGATCGACAGCGCCTTCTATGACTTCGCTGGAAATGGAAGGCGCACCGGAGCGGACAACCAGGCCTTTGGCTTGATCCTTCCGGACGTCACCGTGTTGGGCAGTGACTATTTCTGGGACGTGAGCCGGTTCGGCAGTTCCGGGACCATCTCCCTCGTGCCGGAGCCGGGAAGGGCCCTGCTTTTCATGGTGGGACTGGGCGCCTTGTTGCTCCCGCGCCGCCGCCGCAGATAGGCATCAGCAGACGACCGGAGCTTGCCGAAGGGAAATGCGTGTCTACGTTTTCCCGTGCCTCCCTACGCCATCATCCTTTCGGAAACGCCCATCGTCAGCGAAGTCCCCACCTTTGCCGATGGGGAGGGGGCGGAGGTGCAGTTTCTTGGGACTGTCCGTGGGGAGGAAGATGGACGGGCCATCTCCGGCATCGACTACAGCGCCTACCGCCCCATGGCCGACCGCGAGCTGGAGCGCATCTGTCATCGTGCCCAGGGCGAACTTTCGCCCCATCGGGTGGAGATTCAGCACCGTCTCGGTTTCGTGCCTGCCAGGGAGCCCAGCATTGTGATTCGCGTGAAGACAAAACACAGTGCCGAGGGCTTTGAGCTCTGCCGCTGGTACCTGCGCGAAATCAAAACCTCCGTGCCCATCTGGAAGAAGCCGGTCTGGGCGTGATCGGTGGTTTGCCCACTCCGTGTGCGGCATGCAATGCACGTCTCCTGATTATCCACTTCTCAGTGCAGTTCGCACGCTGGATAGGACGATGTGTATGTCTGTCACCTCCTGACCCGCACACGGAGTGGTCAGGCCACTTTTGGCGATGCAGACGGAATGAATGTTGCTTCGGTTTTTTTATAGTTGCATGTTTCGTGTCCGAGTTGATAGCTGCGGCAACAAGGAGGCAAACATGACCACCGTGGAATGCTCACCGAAAGAAATCGGAAGGCGCTGGTTTGAGGAGGTATGGAATCAGCGGAACGTCAATGTCATCACGGAACTGCTCGCGCCGGATGCCCGGGGTCACATGGAGGGAGGGCAGGAGGTTGTGGGAGCGAGGGATTTCATCGTGTTCCACCAGAATCTACTGAAGGCCATGCCGGACCTGCGCATCTCGGTGCGCAATGTCCTTTCCGATGGAGACGATGTCTGTGTGCACTGGGAGGCCACCGCTACACACACGGGCACGGCCTTCGGTATTCCTTCGTCCGGCCGGAAACTCGCCTTCAATGGCATGACTTGGTTCCGCGTGGACAATGGTGTGATCGTGGAAGGTTGGGACTGCTGGAATCAGGGCGGCCTGTTTGCGCAGATGTCGCAAGCCGTGTGACGTCCCGCTTTTGGGTGAGCGGGCGGAGGAAGATTCCGCCATACGGCCACGTTCACGGAATCGTGCGTTGACAGTGGCGCATGATGTTTCTATTCAGAGGTGAAGACGGCATCATTCCCTCGCTGTCTTCCTGTTCCGCGCCGCCTGCATGAATCTTCCCAACAAGCTCACCGTTGCCCGTTTCATTCTCACGGTGGTGTTTGTCATTCTGTTCTACGTCCCGCTGCAGAACCGCGTGGGACTGGCGTTGCTGGTGTTCATCGCGGCCGCGCTCACGGATCTGGCGGATGGGAAAATCGCCCGCGCCCGGGGGCTGGTGACGAATTTCGGCAAGCTGATGGATCCCCTGGCGGACAAGGTGCTGATGACGGCGGCCCTGGTGTTTCTGGCCGTGGCGGAACTGCACCCGATTCCAGCGTGGATCGTGGTGGCCGTGCTGGCGCGTGAGTTCTTTGTGACCGGCATCCGTGTGGTGGCAGCGAACAACGGCGTCATCCTCGCGGCGGAGAAGCTGGGCAAGCACAAGATGGTCTGGCAGGTCATTACCACCATTTACTTTCTCATGCTGCAGGCAAGCCTGGAGCCGAACACACGTTGGCTGGATGCGATGTTCGCATGGAAACCCATGTCTCCCGGCATCTTCGGCGTGTTCTGCCTGGTGATGATGACGGGCCTTACCATGATATCAGGGTTCAGCTACTTCTGGAAGAACCGGAAGCTCTTTGGCGACGCCTGAGCATGTCGTGACTCTCTCTGCCGGAGCGAAATGATCCGGTATTGCGGGAGGTGAAAACGTTATTGCCAAGTGCCCACTGCATCGCTGTAAGCTGGGTGCTCTGCTCATCGTAACCATCCGACCATGAAGCCCACCCACTTCGCCACCCGCACCACCCTGCTCGCGCTCGCTCTGGCGCTTCCCACCCTGCTGCCTGCGCAGACACGTTCCAGTCTGCCTCCTCGCGGGGGCGTCACCGTTGCCACGGCTGCCGTGGGTGATTGGCCCACGTTCCGCGGAGCCGACCGCACGGACATTTCCAAGGAAACCGGACTGCTGAAGCAGTGGCCTTCTTCCGGACCCAAGAAACTGTGGACCTATGAAAATGCCGGTTTCGGCTATTCCGGCTTCGCCATCGCAGGTGGCACCCTGTACACCCTCGGAGCGCGTGACTCGGTGGAGTATCTCGTCGCGGTGGACGCGAACACCGGCAAGGAGAAGTGGGCCGCGGAAATCGGGCCGCTGCTGACCAATGGCTGGGGAGATGGCCCACGTGCCACACCCACGGTGGACGGTGACCGCGTCTATGCCATGGGCGGAAAGGGCGACCTCGTGTGCGTCAGCGCCAAGGATGGCAAGGAACAGTGGAAGGCCAGCATGACCGAAGCGGGCGGCAAGGTCCCCGGCTGGGGCTATTGCGAATCTCCGCTGGTGGATGGCAAGCTCGTCATCTGCACCCCCGGCGGCCCCAAAGGCACCCTGATGGCGCTCGACAAGATGACCGGCAAACAGGTCTGGCAGAGCGAGGAGTGGACGGACGGCGCGCAGTACGCCAGCCCCATCGTGATTGAGCACGGCGGCAAGCGTCAGTACGTGCAGCTCACCATGCAGAACTTTGCCGGAGTGAATGCGGCGGATGGCAAGGTCGTCTGGAAGTCCGCCTTCCCGGGCAAGACGGCCGTGATTCCCACCCCCATCTACAAGGATGGCCAGGTGTATGTGGCAGCTGGCTACGGCGTGGGCTGCAAGTCCGTGAAACTCACGGGCAGCGCCGAGCCGGAAGTGCTCTATGAAAACACCAACATGGTGAACCATCACGGCGGTGTGATCCTCGTGGGTGACTATCTCTACGGCCACTCTGACAAGGGCGGCTGGACCTGCCAGGACTTCAAGACTGGCGAGGTGAAGTGGGCGGAGAACGGCAAGCTCAAGAAGGGCGCCATCCACTGCGCGGACGGCATGCTCTACCTGCTGGAGGAAAACACCGGCACCGTGGTGCTCATTGAGGCGTCACCGAACGGTTGGAATGAGCATGGGCGATTCGTCCTGGAGCCGCAGACGACGAACCGCAATCCCAAGGGCAAAATCTGGGTCCACCCCGTGGTCAGCAATGGAAAGCTGTACCTGCGGGACCAGGAGTTCGTTTCCTGCTTTGACCTGAAGAAATAAGCAGTTCGGACTGCTCATGCATCTCGCCGTCTGGCCGGCGCGGAAAACTCCGCGCTAAGGCCGGGCGGTATTGCACGTTTGCAATTTGGGGCACATGAATGCCCCATCAGTCGCTCGCATCCCACGCTCACCCGTCTTTCCCATGAAAGTTTCCCAGCCTCTTTGGGCAGCCTGTCTCCTGACCGTCACCCTTTCGTCCTGCCTCCTGCCCGCTGCCTCCGCGGCGAACTGGCCCATGTGGCGGGGACCCACCAACGACGGCGTCACTGAGGAAACGGATCTGCCGCTCCAGTGGAGCACGACGGAAAATGTAAAGTGGAAGGTGTCCCTGCCGGACCGTGGAAACTCCACCCCGGTGGTGTGGGGGGACAAGGTCTTCCTCACCCAACCCATCGAGCGTGAAGGGAAGCGGCTGCTGCTTTGCTTCGACAAGAAGACGGGCAACAAGCTGTGGGAATCCGGCATCACCTACAAGGAGGCCGAGCTCACGCACGCCACCAATCCCTACTGCTCCGCCTCGCCTGCGACGGATGGAGAACGCGTAGTGGTCTTCTTCGGCTCCGCAGGTGTGTACTGCTATGACATGAATGGCAAGGAACTGTGGAAGCGCACGGATCTGGGACGCCAGCATCACATTTGGGGGAATGGCACCTCGCCAGTGATCGCGGGAGATCGCGTGTTTCTGAACTTCGGCCCCGGGGAGAAGACGGTGCTGTACGCCTTTGACAAGAAGACCGGAAAGACCCTCTGGGAACACAATGAGCCGGGTGGCGCCTCAGGTGAAGGCTCCGGCAAGAAGTGGCTGGGCTCCTGGAGCGACCCGTTGCTCCGGAAGGTGGACAATCGTTATGAACTCCTCATGACCTATCCGGGTCGCGCGTGCGCCTTTGACCCCATGACGGGCAAGGAGCTCTGGACCTGCGAAGGCATGACGCAACTCGTCTACAACTCACCCGTGTACGCGGATGGCCTCATGGTTGCGGTGTCCAGCTACGGTGGCTCCGGCATGGTGGTGAAGGCTGGTGGAAATGGAAACGTGACCAGCAGCCACCGTGTGTGGCACCTGCCCAAGATCCAGCAGCGCATCGGTTCCGGTGTGATCCATGAGGGTCACTACTACATCCTCACGGACGGTGGCATTGCCGAGTGCCGTGACCTGAAGACTGGCGAGGTGGTGTGGAACGAACGACTCAAAGGACCCGGCCCCACGGGGCAGAACTGGTCCTCCCTCGTGCGTTCCGGAGACAAGCTGTATGCCGCCAATCAGGGTGGTGACTGCTTTGTCTTCAAGGCGAGCCCGAAGTTTGAGCTGCTGGCGACGAACTCGCTCGGTGAAAAGATCATCGGCAGCATCGCCGTGTCTGATGGCCAGCTCTTCATCCGCAGCTACCAGAACCTGTGGTGCATTGGGAAGTGACACTAGGCTGTTTCTTCACGAAACAGACTCGATTCCGGTCGCGTACGTGAGGAGATGAAGCCTCTCTCCCTGTTCATTCTCCTCGCGACTTCCACACTCGGCTTTGCCGCTGAGCCCGTCTCCCTTTTCAATGGGAAGGACCTCGACAACTGGAGTTTCAAGACCGGGAAAGGAACGCCCAAGTGGGAAGTGGCAGCGGCGAAGGTGGATGAATCCAATCCCAAGCTGCTGACCAGGGCTGGGGGCGGCTCCGGTTCCGGAATCGGAGGCCTTGCTGGGGATATCATCAGCTCTCAGTCGAGCTTGGTAAACTTCGCCACCAAACACGGCGACAGCGTGGACATCTACTCCAAGGAGAAGTTCGGCTCGTGCCTCATCGAGCTGGAAGTCATGGTGCCCAAGGGCTCCAACTCTGGCATCTACGTGATGGGTGAATATGAAGTGCAGGTGTTCGATTCCTCCGGCAAGGCCGATGACAAGATGGGTCCCGGAGACATGGGCGCCATCTATGGCGCGGCTGTGCCCAAGGTGAATGCCTGCAAGGCTCCGGGCGAATGGCAGAAATATGTCATCGACTGGCAGGCACCCAAGTTCGATGCGAGCGGCAAGAAGATTGCCAATGCGAAGTTCATCAAGGTGGAGCTGAACGGCAAGGTGATGCACGAAAATCTGGAGATGCCCGGCCCCACTCCCTCTGGTGTCACCGGCAAGGAAGCCGCGGAAGGTCCCATCATGTTCCAGGGTGACCACGGTCCCGTCGCCTACCGGAACATCAAGATCACGCCACGCTAGAAAGTAGTCCGCCGAGCCTCTGGAGGTTAGGCCTTCTGGCCTGACAGTGGATGTTGGGTCTTCCGACCCGACAGTTACTCCCACTTTCTCCTCGCAGCAAAAGCCCAGAACCGGGCACAAGCTGCGAAGAATAAGCGGGGCTGTACTGGCTTGTTGGGCTGCGGTACAACCGCAGCCAGCTTTTCCACCTTCCCATGTCTCAAACCATCCAGATCGCCCTCGTCGGCGCCGGCATGTTCGGCGGTGATGTTCACGCCCGAGCGTACGCAGACCTGCAGCGCTTTGGCATCGCCGGCCAGCTTGCCCGTGTGGGACTGGACATGTGGAATCGCGACTTCGCGGACATCCGTTTTGACCTCGTGGCCGTGGCCACGCGCTCCGAAGCCTCTGCAAAAAAAGCCGCCGCGAACTTCAAGGACCTCACCGGTCATGAGCCGCGCGCCTATCACGGTGATGAACCTTGGACGGACATCCTGCGTGATTTCCCGGACCTTGATGTGCTTGCCGTGGCCACGCCGGACCACCTGCACACCCAGCCCATTCTCGCGGCACTGGACAAGGGAGTGCATGTCATCACGGAGAAGCCCATGTGCCTGAGCATTCATGAGGCGGATGAGATCATCGACCTCGCGAAGCGAAGGAATCGCGTGGTCGCGGTGGACATGCACAAACGCTACGACCCGGACCACCTGCGCATCAAGAACGACATCCAGAACCGCATCGGCGCCCCCCTGTATGGCACCGCGTATCTTGAGGAGCCGCTGGAGGTGAGCACCAGCACCTTCAAATGGGTGGAAAGCAGCGACCCCTTCAGCTACGTGGGGCCGCACTGGACGGATCTGATTCACAGCTACTACCAGAGCAAGCCCGTTTCACTCACCGCGATCGGCCAGAAGAAGCGTCTCGTACGTGATGGCATCAATGCCTATGACGCCGTGCAGGTCCGCGTGGACTACGAGAACGGCATGAGCATCAACTACCACAACAACTGGATTACTCCTGCCGACTTCGAAGGGCCGGTGAACCAGGGCCACGAAATCGTTGGCGCGGATGGCAAGGTGGAGAGCGACCAGCAGTACCGTGGTTTCCGCTTCTGGAACAACGGTGGTGGCTCACGCACGAGCAACAACCATTTCACCCGCGATGTCGCTCGTCCGGATGGCACGCGCGGTTACCTTGGCTACGGTGTCGACAGCCTCACCGTGGGCCTCGCCGCCATCTGCCGCATGAAGTATCATGGTGCATCACGAGATGATGTGGCGTCGCTTTATCCCACCGCGGAAGAGGCGCGCATCACCACTGCCATCGTCCATGCCGCGGCTGAGGTGCGTGACTTGAACTTCAAGTACACCCAGGAAGGCAAGGGCGCGCCCGTAACGGCTAGGTTCGGTGCCGATGGCATCACCATCGTGGATCCCATGCGCGCGAGCGAAGGGGTCGAGGGTGTGTTCAAGAAGGTGTATGACCGGCCGTTGTAGCGGTGAGGTGCCAGTCCCCTTGATTGAGCGGCGGTGCTCACAGTGAAGTGACCGTTGGACGTGACGGAGCGCTTTGCGTCTTGGAGTGCGGTGGCAAGCTTCAAGCGCGACACCGCTTTGAACGGAGTGAGCAAACGTTCCGTCCTCCACAGCCTCCCAACACCCCTGGCCTATGAAATTGGGCAGGGTATTGGTGAGTCTCATCCCTGGGAGAAAATCTGGGGCTCCGCTCAAAGCGGTGTCGCGGCCTCAAGGGAGGCCTCTGCCACCGCACTCCACGACGCAAAGCGCAGATCCATTTCGCAGGATCGTGCTGACATTTGCGCCTTGGTCATAGGCCCGCTTGAGCATCCACTTCACCTCACCGCACCTCACGTCAACTTCGACACCTTCTCCCGATACTCCGTGGGTGTCATTCCCATGCGTGCCTGGAAGCGCTTGTTGAAGTTGGAGAGGCTTCCATACCCACAGGCGAAAGCCACCTGGGACACACCCATCTCCACTTCTTCCAGCAGCAGGCGGCAGGCACGCCCCACGCGCAGTTCATTGATATAATCCGGCAGCGTGCGCCCCGTGCGCACGTGGAAGTAGCGGCTGAATGCGGCAGGACTCAGGTGCGCGAGCTTCGCCAGCTTCTGACGGCTGAGTGGTTCGGCCAGATGGTCATCAATGTGCTGGCACACGCGTCCCAGGCGCTCCTTATCCGTGAGATCGAGTTGAGGCGCAAACCCAGCGCTGGCCACGGGCTCCAGTTCATCCGACTTTGCCAATTCACCCAGGATGGCCAGCAACTCCATGAGCCGTGCATAGCCTGAGGTGTCCGCGAGCTTTTGCATCTTCTTCGCAATGGAGTCGCGCGTGCGCCCCTTCACCTGCAGGCCACGGCCGGCGAGTTGGAAGACCTTGCGCACATCGGAGAGTTCCGGGGCGGTGAGGAAACCGTTGCCCAGGAAACCATCCAGGAACTGCACCACCACGGCGTGCACGTTCTCGTCAGAGGAGCCGTTGCGCTGTTGATCCTGATGCCACACGTGAGGCAGGTTGGAACCCACAAACACCAGGTCACCCGGGGAGAGCACGGTGATATTGTCGCCAATCATGCGGTAGCCGCTGCTCTTCAGCACCAGGGTCAGCTCATATTCCGGATGAAAGTGCCAGGGCGTGCCAAAGTCTGGAGCACGGATAATCTCACAGTGAAACGACTCCTGCGCAGTCACCGGTATCTTTTCCAGCAAGGCTTTCATGAAGGGGAGATCCCTGAAAGAGGGATGAGGGGAACTTGAATAAACTCCGTCACTCCGGGATGACAAGGACTGTCCTTCATCCCCCCGGCCACAAAATGGCCAGCCGGGGTGATAAATCGCACAGTTTCCTGCAGGAAACACGATAAATGGACGCAGGGTATCCTGGCACCTGCTGTGCCCGACTTTCACTTGGGAGACTTCTTTGTCTTCCTCCGTGTGATGCGCCATGATGCGCCGTAAGGCTCAGCCAGCATGTCCGCACCCGGCCACAAACGTACGGCACCACGAAATGCCGCGCGGTTGTCCTGCTGGCTGCAGTCGGGTGGCAGCGGGCGAATGGCATCTGAATTTCCACCACCGAGCATGATGTGATCAGGCTTGAACACTTCACGCAGAAGTTCAATGCCTGCGAGCGCGGTGCGTTTCCAGCGCTTCTGTCCCCGTTTTTGAAACGCCTTGTCGGAGAGATGTTTCCCAAAGCGCTTTCCATCGGGCAGGCATAGGCTGCCGACTTCCAAGGGCACAATGACATCGTCCACAATGAGGGTCGCCCCAGTGCTGGTGCCGAAGCCCAGATAGAGCATGCGCCCTGTCCTGTGTGCGGCCAGCGCCTGCAGACCGGCGTCATTGATGAACCGGACCGGTTTGCCGAAAGCCTTCTTGAAGTCGATGCGCAGCCATCCTCCGCCGACATTCGGTGGTTCGCTTGCAGGCTGCCCATTTCTTACGACGCCCGGATAGCCGATGGTGATGGCCTGAAAGTCCCAGTCTTCGGTGGCCTTCAGCACCTCCTTGATCATGCGTGCCGCGGTCATCTTCCTCCCTGACGGAACTTTGACGACTGCTCTCCGGCCGGTGGCCATGAGCTTCACGTTCGTGCCGCCCACATCAATCATCAGGATCTTCATGACACTACTTGCGCAAGTGTGGCGGGTGTGAGTTCGCCTTTCACCATCAGCTCCAGCAATTGCACCACGCCCGCACCCGCGCGCCCGTCCGTGACGAAATGGGCCTTTTCCTTCAGCGAGGCAGGGCGTTGTCCACCGCGACGGCGCATCCGCAGAAGCTGAGGAAGGCATGATCGTTCTCGGCATCACCGACGCCTACGACCTCACCGGGGTTGAGGTTGAGCAGCTTGAGTGCAGCCTTCAACCCTGAGGCCTTGTTCACTCCGGGAGGAAGGATCATCACTGCGCCCTTGTTGAAGGTGATGGTCAACTCCAGCCCCAATGCCTTGATGCATTCCACCGCGACGATTTCATGCGGGACACAGGTGGCAATGATGGTGAGCCCCACGGAAAGTGAGTCCACGCCGTTCTCCTGCAGCATTTCCACGAGCTCCTGTGACGGTGCCGGTGCCAGCAGGGTTTGCACGCCCGTGGCAGGCTCATAGAGTACGGCTCCATTCTCTGCCACGACGTGGTCGAAAACACGCAAATCCACCTGGAGCAACTCAAAATCACGGAGCTCACGCCCGGTCACCAGTATGACCTTGAGCCCGCTGGTTCTCGCCCGCGACACAGCCTCGTATACTTCCGGCAGCACCAGGCCATCCTCCGCCAGAGTTCCATCAAAGTCGGTGGCAAGCGCCTTCCAGGAAGAGGTGGTGTCCATATCCGTAGCCGTTGAGAGGTTCATGCTCCACGCGGCAGGCGCTGAGCAGATCATGGGTCTGGCAGCAGTTCGCACGCGCTCCGCGCTTCGGTTGCCGTGGCGGCTCAAATGCATTCACGGGCATGTGGTCCGTGGATGCACCATGCCGCCTGCGGCGTCCATGGGATTGCGTCCGCGCGATGATCCTAGAACCCATTTTACGATCATGTCAAAACTGACTGCAGAGCTTGATCTGGCGATCGCCAATATGGACACGGAGTTGATGGAGGAGCGCGCGGCTGAAGTGATCGGAAGGCTTCCCGGAGTGGAAGCTGCCAGGCTGATTCCGGGAGGCATCTGGATGCGCTACCGGCCTGAGGATATCAACGAACAAAGCATCAAGAGAGCCCTCCACGATGAGGGATTTCGTCCCACTACCTTCCAGGACTCCGCGACCGGCAAGACAGGCCGTGTGTCCTACTGAAACTACCGACCCACCGCGGCCATGCCCAGAGGCGACAAATCCAAGTACACGTCGAAACAGAAACGCCAGGCGGAGCACATTGAAGAAGGCTACGAGAAGAAGGGCGTCTCCAAGAAGACGGCCAAGGCCCGCGCTTGGGCCACGGTCAACAAGTCCACCAAAGGTGGAAAGAAGAGTGGCTCCGGGAGAGGAAAGAAAGTCGACAAGAGCCCTGCCAAGAAGGGCGGAAAGAAAGGTGGAGCGGTGCGGAAGAAGAAGGCGGCCAGCAAGAAGACCGCCTCAAAGAAGAGAACTTCAAAGAAGTAGGATCACGGAGAGTCTTGCGCCGAAGTCTTCGCCCAGCAACGCAGCGCTTCGGCGACGCTCCATGCCTGGGCGATGCAGCCGCGCGCGGTGTAGGGCGCTTCCGCGTCAAAGATTTCACTCAGTGTGCCCACACCCGCTTCATTCATGTGGGCCACAAGACCATCGAGACATCCTCGCGCTCCTTGCACGTCTTTCGGATGAAGTTTCAGCCAGGCATCGATGAAGGGGCCAATCAGCCAACCCCATACGGTGCCCTGGTGGTAGGCAGCATCGCGGGCACGCAGATCGCCAAAGTAGCGTGCCTTGAAGTCGCGGTGGTGTGCGTCCAGTGAGCGCAGCCCCACGGGGGTGAGCAGTTCCTGTTTCACCTTGTTGAAGACGGCCTCCCAGTGCGTGGCTTCCAGCACCTCGTGCCTCAGTGAAATGGAGAGAATCTGATTGGGGCGGCAGGCACTGTCATTCCCTCCCTCTCCGTCGACGACATCATACAGGTATCCCAGCTCGTCTGACCAGAAGCGTTGGTTGAAGGAACGATGAACACGGTCCGCCTCGGACGCATAGCGTGCGGCTTCTTCTGGCTTCTGCTCTTCGTGGTGCCATGCTTCCAACAGACGGAGAGCATTGTACCAGAGGGCATTGATCTCCACTGCCTTGCCACGGCGCGGTGTCACCACCCAGCCGTCCACCTTCGCATCCATCCAGGTGAGCTGGTAGCCTTCTTTTCCTTGTCTCAAGAGGCCGTCGTCTGGATCCACGCCAATGCCAAAGTGCGTGCCACGCAAATGATGCTCTGCCACATCGGCGAGTTTTGGCAGCAGGTGTCGCAGAGTGGCCCTGTCGCCTGTCACATCCACATAGCGGTCGAGCGCGTGGAAGAACCAGAGCGTGGCATCCGCTGTGTGGTAAAGGCCTTCGTTTTCACCTTCGGGGAAGAGATTTGGAATGAGGCCATCGCGAATGTAGTGGCCAAAGGTGCGCAGGATCCACCCTGCCTCATGATGACGCCCTGTCGTAAGCGTGAGTCCTTCGAGGCTGATCATCGTATCCCGTCCCCAATCGGTGAACCAGTGGTAGCCAGCGATGACCGTACGCACTTCATCCCCTGCGGCACGTGCCCGTGCCATGTCCTCCACGCGCCCCGCCGGACGGATGATGAACTGGTCCGCAGCCAGCACCAGCTCTGCCGCTGCTCCTTCACGCACCCGTGGATCAGCCACGGAGATCAAACGCTGACGACGCTCCAGCTCCGTAGAGAGCACTTCTTCAGGCTTCAAGGCAAGCACGCGCGGCCAGTCCTCCGTGGAGGCGATAAGCGTCGCCGAGGTGTCCGGAGTGGCTACGAGGCGAAAGGTGCCCGGGCTCCACAAGACGCCCTTGGATTGATAGCCGCGGTCAGCCTCCGTCTGGTAGAAGTGTTCCCAGATTTTTCCGCCATCGTGTGTGAACGAAACTTCCGGCGCTTGCGCCGTCAGCCGCAAGGTTTGCACGGGCGAACCGGTGGAGATTTCATACCGCATGCCCTGAATGGTGAGTGTGAAGTCTCCTTCCAGTGGCCCCGCGACATCATCTTCGTGCCGGCGAAAATGCATGGAGGGACGCAGCTCAATGCGCAACACGTCCTGACCTGACTCCAGATGGTACCCGAGGTATACCGTGTTCTGTCCGTGAGCAAGAATCAGGGTCTTGCTGAACTGGTAGCCTTGCACGTTGTAACGCCACCAGGGCAGCCCGTCGCGCAGTCCGAACTCATGAGCATGGTGCTGGCGTTCGCCGTTGGAATCTTCCGCCGGCTCATCTCCCCCAAAGTGGACCTTCGTCCCATCTGGCAGACACAGGTGCTCCTCAAGGTGATTCAGCATCACCACGCGTCCCAGGGGAGCGGGAAGGGAGGCTACCAGCAGGCCATGATAGCGGCGTGTCACTTTGCCCGAGATCGTACCAGAGGCGTAGCCCCCGAGGCCATTGGTGACGAGCCACTCGCGGCGCAGCATCTGGCGCGTGTGCAACCGCTCAGCATTCGCGAGGCTGATCTGTCGGGTCAGGGAAGAAGTCATGGCTTTGCAGGGATGAGGACCACGGCCGACATGGCAGGCACAGTCCAGTTTTCTACGGACTCAAATGCTGGCGTGCCGCTGCCCCCATAGGAAGGATCTTCACTGGACCAGTGCAGGTGCCACGTGCAGCCGTCCACTGGGGCCAGCAGGGGCTCCGGCGCCGGATCAAAGTCCATCGCGGGGCCATAGTTCACGATGAGGAGCCGGTCATTCTGCTCCCTGCCAAAGCACCGCAAGACGAGCGCATTCCTGCCCAAAGGAGCGCCGTCGTATTCGCCGCGTTTCACTTTGCCGAGGAGAGGATCGTTCTTCCGCAATTGAATGAGGTCCCGGTGCAGACGGTACATCTCCTCGTTCTTTTGCCGCTCGCTGAAATCGAGCACGCACTTCTGGAATGTCTCATCACTCTGCGGATCGGACAGCACCGCGCGCGCCTTGTCCGTCGCAATGCCAGGGAACTGCTCCAGGAACTTCACGCGACCTTCACCAATGCAGGTCGCGAGATCGGCATCGTGATCCGTGAAGTAGAGAAAGCGGGATGAGGAGGCAAACTCCTGTCCTTGGAAAAGCATGGGCGTGCTGGGGCCCAGCAGGAGCAGCGCGGTAAGCGCGCGCAGCGTCGCCCTGTTGGCCATGTTGTGAATGCGCTGGCCCCAGAGCGAGTTGGCGATTTGATCGTGATTCTGCAGGAAGGTCACGAAGTTCCACGGCTCTAGGTCCAGACAGGGTGTTCCCCGTTGTTTCTTTTGCCATTGGTAGTACTGGCCCTGGTAGAGAAAACCCCACTTCGCGGAGGCAACAAACTCCTGGGCCCAACCCCGGTAGTCCGTGAAGTAGGCCTCATTGCGTCCCGTCATGGCCACCATCGCGCTGTGGTGGAAGTCATCATTCCAGATGGAGTCGAGGCCGTAGCCACCGCGCGCGGATGGTCGCACCAGCTTGGAATGCTGGGATTCGTTTTCGGCGACAATGTAGATCTTCCTTGGGCTGCCAGCAGCGCGGGCGCGGCGGGTGAGTTCAGTCAGGATGTGCTCTTCGGAGTCGTCGAAGATTTGCTGTGTGGCATCGAGTCGAAGACCGTCGAGATGAAACTCGCGGATCCAGTACTCGGCATTGGTGCAAAAGAACTCACGCACCGGGCCGGAGTTCTCGCCATCGAAGTTCAGTGCATCACCCCACTCGGAAATCCGCTTGTGGTGGACGTAGTAGGGCGAGAACTGGCCCAGGTAATTGCCATTGGGGCCGAGATGATTGTATACCACATCAAGGATCACGCCGATGCCGTGACGATGCGCCTCATTCACAAAGGCACGCATGTCATCCGGTGAGCCATACAACCGCGTGGGTGCAAAGAGGTTCACGCCATCATAGCCCCAGCCACGCTCGCCCGGGAAATCCGCCACCGGCATGATCTCCAGCAGCGTGATGCCGAGTAGAGCGAGCTCCGGCAGCTGTGCGGCGGCCGCGGCCCATGTTCCCTCTGGCGTGAAGGTGCCCAAGTGCATCTCATAGATGACCTGCCCTTCCTGCGGAACTCCCGGCCAATCTTCATCAGTCCATGGAAAGGCGCTGCTATCGATGAGCTGCGAAGGACCATGCGGTCCTGAGGGCTGGAAACGTGAGGCGGGATCCGGGAAGGCGCCACTTTCCACATCGAAGCGGTACAGCATGCCCGGCGTCGCCCCGGGAACCAGTCCGGAGAAGTAGCCATCCTTCTCCGGCTCCAGCATCTGCCGCGTTGCATGTGACTCACGCGTGGCATCTCCACCCACGAGTACAGCCACTTCCTTGCGAGAGGGAGCCCACACCCTGAAGCGTGCACCTCTGTCGCCGTGGAGTTCCGGACCCACCGGATATGTTCGTGGCATCGCCGTCTGGTGATTTCGCAACTGGGTATCCTTCTGAGATTCGGACATGGTTGTGATCACTTCCGGTCGCGCAGTCCAGTTTCACCCGCATGGGTGGCGCAGTGGGCACAGCAATACATGGTGCCATCTGCCTCCAGGCCGTGTCCGATGATTCTGCAACCACAATGGGCGCATTTGGGTGCCAGCGCGGAGATGGCACATTCAAAACTATCAAAGGTGTGGCTTTCTCCAGCCATCATCACCTCAAAGGACTTGTCGTAGGTATTTCCACAGGTTTCACAGGTAGCCATGGTCGTGTTCTCCTTCCTCCCCTTCATCGCACGCAAGCCACATCACGGCTGGCAGGATTCCGTGGTAATCCCCTGAAGCCAGCATGCGATGCGCCAAACCCACGGCTACGACCTGGCCGTGACGCGTGATGCAATCCAGGCGACCACTCGGAGGATGACCAGGCAGATGATGGTCACGCCGATTGCGCAGGATTGCCCGCACGAGGTCAACCTTCCTTGTAGAGTTCCGCCTCGAGGGTGCCCCTCCGGAGGTGAAGCGCTCGAAGTTGCTGGTAGAGTCCGTCGACCTTCATGCCCCGGGAGGTGATTTTCCCCGTTGCCCTGGCTGATGACAGAGCTCCGCGTTCGTCCTCCAATTGCCTTTCCACGACGGCAATTTGTCTTTCGATGGTTCTGATCTCCGCTTTGACGGCAGCGTGTGGATCTACAATGCCCTTGTTCCCAGGTTCCGAAGCACGAGCGGGAGTGCCACCGGGGGCGTGGTGAAGACGGACAGTGCGGTGCCTTTCGCGCCGAAAGGTCTCCTTCTCAGGCCTCACCAGCAGACCCAGCCCAATGATGGCGAGAATCAGTGTCCCAATCGTGTACTTCATGCCGGAATACAATGTTGAGCTAGAGGAGCCTTTGCTTCATGGGCGGGTTCGATATGCTGACCGATGGGGGACACGGCTGGTACCAGCTCGTCCTGTCTTATCGGTAGTTTCCATCGATGAGCCTGCGGAGCTCGGCAGTGACGTCGTTCAGAGAGCTCTCCGCTGTGGTGACATTGTGATTGAGGAAGTACTTCGCCTGGGAATCCAGCAGAGCGGCCTCATCTTTCAGGCGGGTCTTATAGCCGGCAATCTCTGTCTGCAGTTCCCCAATGCGTGCTCGAAGCTCCTCTTCGTAGGGAATCGCCCCAGTGTTCTCCCGTCCTTTAACCACCTTTCCATCAGCGCTGATGCGAAACTGGTAGGGAGTGAGCCTCCAGTATTGTGAATGCTCGTGCTGCCGGATGGTCGCCTGGGTGGTGTAGTCTCCAAGTGCCGTGTCCTGGCGCACAGGTCCCCAGTTTGCGATGTTCGTATAGGGGTAAGCGACCTGTCTGGACATCCATTCTTCGACAAGTGGGATGCGCCCATCATCTTTGACTTCGAAAGGAAGCTTCGTGTTTCGCTGCATCAGCGCGCTACACACAATCAGCAAAAGGATGATGCCAGCGATGTACTTCATGGAGCCAAGGAGTGCCAGTAATACAAGTTTCTGCTATGTCTGCTATCTTTCTTTTGTAGACAGGACATCACAATTCCCCGGGTGAGTAAATGGGGCATATCTTTGTTGGTTCATGACCGACCAACTCCAAAACCTCATGCTGGCATGAAGGACCCGGCCCCGTGGACCGCGCGGGAGAGCCATAGTGGACTTGCTCCAGTGCCGACAGCGGGACTCGAACCCGCACGGTGGTCGCCCACCAACGGATTTTAAGTCCGTTTGTGTTTAAGGCAGCAGTAGGGAAAGATTGACCGACTGCCAATAGACTGCCAAAATACGCAAGTATGGCAGCCACAAAGAAGACCGCGACCAAGAAGGGCAAACCGAAGCGCCGGGAGTGGCCCATCGTGAAGCGGACCAAATACCGCAATGGCAGCATTGCCTACATGGTGGACACCCGTTTACGTGGCGAGGGCTCCCGTGTGTTCAAGCCGACGCTTGAGGAAGCTAACGAAGTGGCGCGTCAGGCTCGCATCCGCCGTCAGAACGAGGGCATTGGTTATTTCAGCCTGGAGGGCGATCAACGTCTCGATGCAGAGCGAGCGCTGGCGATGTTGGCACCGTTCGGCAAGACTCTGGTGGATGCCGTGGAATTCTACGTCCCGCACCTGAAGGCGCTCCAATCCTCAAAAAGCGTGCTGGAAGCATCTGATGCCTACGAGAGCAACGCCACAGCCCGCAACCTTTCAAAGCCCCACCTCCGAGACATCCGGCTCCGCTTGGGGCGCTTCTCCGAAACCTTTGGCGATCGACTGATCGCAGAGGTGGAGGCCGAGGAGATCGACGAATGGTTGGATGACCTGGAAGTGGAGGCCGCCACGCGGAATGGCTACAGAAGGCACTTGTGCGCTCTCTGGGCGTTCGCTGGCAAGCGCGGGTGGTGCAATGCGACCGAGATTGAAAAGACCACGCTCCGCAAAGAAAACAGCGGGAAAACCGAGGTGGTGACGCCGGAGGAATGCAAGGCGCTCCTGGACCATGCCGACCCTGATATCCTTCCAGTGATCGCCGTTGGCGCTTTCGCTGGCTTGCGACGCTCTGAGCTCGGGCGGCTTCAGTGGGGCCATATCAACCTGCCGGAAAGGTTCGTAGAGGTGGTGGTAGCTGGAACCAACACGAAGTCAGCAAAGAGGCGCATCGTTGTTATGAGCGACAATCTCGCCGCGTGGCTGGCACCGTATGAGGGCAGGACCGGCTCAGTCTGGCCAGACCAGAAGGAACGCGGCAGGAGACTCCTGGACGAAGCAAAGAGGGCGGCGGGATTCGGAACGCCTGGAACGGAGACTGACGAGGAGAAAGGGAAGGGGGTGGCGCTCATGCCATGGCGGCACAATGCGCTCAGGCATTCGTTCGCCAGCTATCACCTCGCCAAGCACAACGACGCCGCGAAGGTTTCGCTGGAAATGGGACACACCAACTCGGTACTGGTGTTTAGACACTACAGGCAGCTAGTCCGCCCCGCAGATGCGGCGAAGTATTGGGAGGTGATGCCAACCGTCATCCCTTGATGGGTTTGTCCGGCGTCCACCCCCTCCAATCACTCATATACTGCTTGATCCACTGCTGATCTTTGGCCTCGGCCATGACCTTTTTTAGCTTTGCATAGAACTTGGCGAACCCCATAAGGCGCAAGTGAATGCTGTAAGCGTCTTCAGGAATTCGGTAGTCGAGCCCACCCTCTCCCGGCTTCCACTTGTATGACTCAAGCTCCTCGACGTACGCACGGACGGAGGTCAGCGCCTTGAAAAATTCTGTCGCGTGGCCACCGCGCTCCAGAAGCTTGAGGGTTTTCCTTTTTTTCAACCTAACCTTCTTCGTGGTAGCTCGCCTGTCTTTTGCCCACTGCTCTAACTCTGGACTCCACACTACGGGAAAGTATTGAGTGTAAGTCCCTCGCTTGAAGGGCTTCGCCCCAGGTATTCCTCCAGGCATGGGTGCAAGGTTGCTGATCTGGCGCTTGGAAAGCCCGGACATTTTCGCCAGCTCCTCCCTCGAAATGAGTCGCACCGAAGAATCCTCCATATGTGCAATGTGCAATTACGTTTTGACACCGTGCCATAGACATATGAAAACGCAAGTACCCAGTCCGCAGCACGGTTCCCCGCTACTCCGCAAACTGCTCACCATCGAAGAAGTAGCAGACGCTTTGGCTCTCACGCGGAGGGGCGTGGAGAGCATGACCAAGCGCGGCGTGTTGCCGGTCATCAAGCTGAGCAACCGCGCCGTGCGGTATCGCCCCGAGGCCGTGGAATCCGTGCTGGACCGTCTGACAATTGGCGCTGTCTCCGATAAACCGGGGAAGCGGGTGTCGGCATAAAGAAGCCGGGGAGCTTTCGCCCGCCCGGCCCGCACGTGACTGTGATGGGAAGAGTTTAGGCGATGGCATGCCAAGGCGCAACGGGAATATCAAACCCTATTGCCATCCGCTGCATGGGATTCAAACACATAGAGGCCAGCATCTTCGCGCCGGTCACTCCCACTGAAAAGCTCGTGCTTCTCGTGCTGGCGTACCATTGCAATGACAAGGATCTCCGATGTCATCCAGGCTTTGGGCGGATCTCACGCGCTTCCGGTTTGAGCACACGAGCCGTGTCCAAGACGATCAAGGCTTTGGAGAAGCAGGGCATCATCAACGTGATCCGAGGGACTGGCACCACGTCTTCAGCGTACCGCCTCCCCTTCCTTAACGCCCCATTTCCAGACATCGAGAAGGGGGATGAATGTTGTTCACCCCTGAACGTGGTTCATCCCACCCCTGAACCAGATTCACCCCAGGGGATGAACGTCGTGCAGGTGGGGGATGAACGTGGTTCATCCAAACAGGAAGTTAACAGGAATATTGAAAAGGAAGATAACATGAATCTTTTTCCCGCGTCGCTTTCAGCGGACGACGGGGGCGAGCAGGGAAAGCCTTTGAAATCTCATTCTTCAAAACCCAAGAAGGTGAAGAGTGAGGCAGACCCAAGGCATCATGAGATAACATCCCAATGGGGATCGACCTACAGAGCGTTCCATGGTCAGAGCTATGTCTTCAATAAAAAGGACGTCTCGAACCTGAAGCGCTTCCTTGCCGACGATTCCAGCACCACCGCTGAGCAGTTCCTACACCGAGCACAGGAGGCATGGAAGCGAGCCAAAGAAGATCCCTACGCCCGCCAGTGTGCGAGTGCAGCCACCATCACCGGCTTATGCAGCCGATGGAATGACATCACTCTGGAGCTTCAGCGAGCACGTGGTGGGGGAAACGTGATGCGCTTCAAGAACGGACGTGATGATCGCGGCCAGCGTCCTGGCGAAATCAAAACAGACGTCACCGCAGACAAAATCCCAAGAATCAAATAGCCATGACACTCCTTACACCTGAGCAACAGAGAGAGGCCGAGGCGCAAGCGCATCGCTTCCCGTCCCACCTGACGTACCTTCAGGTTCACCAACGCCTGGAAGCGGAACGCAATCCGCCGCCACCTTCACCTGAGAAACCGAAGGCTATACCCATCAAATGCCGGGAGTGTGGTACCGAGATGGATGAGCAGGATGACGTATTGCGAGCCATCTGCACCAACTTCATCTGTGAAGCCTGCGAGAAGAAGGCTGAAGAAGAGAAGCGGCTTGCATGGGAGAATCGCCCGTTGGCCCCATGGCCGAGCCTGTGGCCGGAGCGCGCCATCCTGGACCAAGAGAATTGCAGCGGGGAGCCGTTACGACTTGCCAAGGTAATCAATGGACTGCTATCCGATGGCGCGATGGTGGGCCTGATTGGTGACCGTGGGCGCGGCAAGACCGTCATGGCTGCAAGGATCGCCCAGTGGCGACGCGAGCGCCGCGAAGAGCCCGGCATCTACGTACGTGCTGCTGATGTATTCTCATTGATCAAGGGGACATGGGAAAAAGGTCGCTCCTCAAGCAGGGAGACAGAGGAAAGTCTGATGAACCGATTCAGGGAGGCCGAGTTCCTTGTCATCGATGAGATACAGGAGCGGACACTATCTGAATGGGAGAACAAGATACTAGTCAACGTGCTGGACCACCGTTACGCGGGCTTGCTACCCACTCTCATTGTTGGCAACCTGAGCACCGCAGAGCTGGCAACCAATCTCGGGCCATCCATCTCCGACCGCATGGCGCAGACTGGCGGCGTGGTGGAATGTGGATGGCAGAGCTTGAGACAGCCGGGCACGAAGGTGTACACCAAGGAGCAGCGCGAGAGTATCCGCTGGAGCCATTGCCCTTTCACCTCAACCGGAGGTCTTGGGTTTCGTGGAAGGGAGATGCAACTGCATGGAGGTTACCACGCATGAGAGCGGCACTCACACCATGGCAGGAGGTATCAGGGGATGCCCCACCACCGGGGGTAAGGAATCTCTTTTAACCCCTCATCCAGTGCGGTTTAAGCATCTACCGTCATTTTCGCACGAATAACAAATTTCTGAACTTCCCATGCTCCTCACGCCCAACCAACTGCGAAACCTGCTCTCGGTCAACTGACTAGACACCAATTCACCAACTGTTTAGACACCTTCTAGACACCATGCTTCCCATGACTGCCGAGACCCCGCCCTTCGTCATGCTCACACAACAGCAGTTCATCGTCATGGCCAACATGCCGCGCAGGACGTGCAGCAGGCTTGCGAAGGAAGGCCGCATTCCTGGCACCGCTGGCCGGGCAGAGGGACGGCATAGCGACCCGTGGCCTATCCCGCTCACACCGGAGCTGAAGCAATACATCCAAGAGCGTCTAGACACCCTACGCCGTCAGAAAGTCATAGCCGAACGCAAAGCGCTGGCGCAACAGACCGGGGCAAGCCTTGCCCCCATCACAGCCATCGTGGACGGTGCCGACGCCGTCAGGGTGGGATTGTGGACCATGATGACACGCCGGACCATTGACCGGCTTAGCGGACGCGAACTCATGCGCCTGGAGAAGACGCTACGCGATCCTGCCCGCAGCTTGTACGACATCCACAACGCCCTGCTCTCTCGCATGGCAAGCGCTGGCATCACGCCGCTGGGGTGAGGTGGGGAATGTGCCATGTGCCAGTGGAACGGCGGAATCCACTACATGTGACAGCACATCACTGACCCCATGAAACTATTCTCGAAATCCTTCTGGTCCAAGCGGAGTGCGCCCGCCAAAACCTCCCCCACTCCTGAACCCAAGCAGGAGCCGACACCCGCACCCGTGGACATCAGCAAGCTTCACGGGAAAGCCAAAGCTGCTGCCATCCTGAACGAGCGCATGCGCACCGCTGACGCTCGCGCCGCTCTGGAGCGCGCCGAAGCCTCCACCAAGGCGGAGAAGCAGGAGCAGGCCCGTACGAAGCTCAATGAGCACGTGGTCAAGCAGGGCCAGCTCTCCACGAAGCGGGCCCGCGAGTCCTACTTCCGGCTTCACCGTGCCGACATCGACACAGCGATCAGGGAGTCCGGCCAGAACAGCAACACGTGGTACGCAACCTTCCTTGCCTAACTTCCCATGCGCACCCTGCCCCATTTTTTCACCAAGCTTTTTGCCGAACCGCTGATGCTGCATGCACCGGCCCGCGCAGGATTCGAGGCCTACCTGCTTGGCCAGATGAGCACGGACGCCTCACGCCCTCCCGTCCGCATGGAGGGAGAGGAGAAGGCGTGGCGCATGAAGCGTGTGCTCGAGAAGCGCGGACGCCTCGCCATCGTGCGCATCTACGGCGCTATCGACAAGCAGCTCTCGACGCTGGAAATGGAGTGCTTCGGCGGGTGCGATCTCGCGGACGTGGACCGCGCCCTTGCTGCTGCCGAGGCTGACAAATCCGTGGACACCGTCATGCTGGAGTTCAACTCCCCTGGCGGCAGCGTGACCGGCGTAGCGGAGACAGCAGCACGCGTGGCGAACCTGAGGAAGACCAAGGAGGTTCACGCTTTCACGGAAACAATGTGCTGCTCTGCGGCCACGTACATCGCGAGCCAAGCGGATCATGTGGTGGTCACCCCTTCGTCTACCAACGGCTCCATTGGCGTCTACATGGCGACCCTGGACGAATCCCGCGCCTTGGAACTTGCTGGCATCACGGTCAACTTGATGAAGGCCGGAAAGTTCAAGGCCATGGGTGCCAGCTTCAAGCCGTTGGAGGATGAAGAGCGGAAGATGATGCAAGCCAGCGTGGACCGCATCCATGCCGATTTCAAAGCCGCTGTCACGAGCCTCCGCCGCGTGAAACCTGAATCCATGGAGGGTCAATGGTTCGATGGGCGGGAAGCTCTCGCCTGCGGACTCGTGGACGAAATCACCAACATGAGCGCCGACGAATACGCGCTCGCCATCGCCTCCTAATACACCCCAGCACACCAATGAAGATCCTTACGAAACAATTCTGGAAAAGGTTCAGCAGGCAAGCCGCCGCTATTGCGCCGGTTGCGCCTCTCGTGGCCAGCACACCACCGCCCGCACCCGCCGCTTCCACGCCTCCACCTGCACCCATTGCCAAACCTGCACCCACACCCGCCCTTATGACCACTCCGCCCACCATACCGAAAGCGCCCGCTGCATCGACGCCACCCCCGGCGAAGTTCGACGTGCTCAAGGAATCAAGCCTGTTGACCCGTGAGCAGTTCGACGCCCTGGGGCACGCCAAGCAAGCCGAATTCATCCGGAATGGCGGCTCTCTCGTGCGTGAGGTGAAGCACGGGAACGCGAACGATGTAGCGGCAGAGTCAATCGTGCGCATGCAGGATCCTGATGACGTTGCTGTGGCGTTGCTGAAAGGGTTCGGCTTGTCTATGGCTGATGCCACCCCGCACATGATCGCATGGGGCGCGAGCCACCACGACAAATCATTCAGGGCCTACGACGATGCCCGTTGCAAAGAAGCACTGGCGAAGGCTGAAAAGTCTAGCCGTCCCGTTGGCTATCTGCTCCCCGGCGCGGCTCCGGTGAACGACGAGGCACGTATCAGCCGCAGAAAGTCAGAGCCATTCAAGCAACCCGGCGAGGTCGCGGAACCTGAGCGCCGTGCCGCTGAAGATAAGCTGGTCGCCATGCTCACCGAGTTCGAGGCCATCAACAATGAAGAACTGAGGCGCATCTGGTGGGAACGCAACCACGAGACTGTGGAGGACCACGCCAAGAACGAAACAAAGCGTTCACGCAATTGGATCGCATTCTTCGTCACACGGATCACTGGCATCAACACCCACATCACCCGCTAACCACCTCCACCCTGATACACCCCATGCCCTACGATAAAGAGCAACCCATCCTCACTACGAGTGAAGTAGCCGCGCTTTCCAAAGTGGAACTCGACACGCTCACTTGCTTCAACAACTTTGTCACGGGTGACCCACCGGGCACGACCCCGGTTGAGCCTGCCCGCGTGGAAAACGAAGCCGTGATGATCTACGAAAGCGCCAAGGGTATCCGCACCATGGACCAGGAGCGCGAGCTTGCAGTTCTCAAGGCCAAGTTTGTCGGCTTCCACGAGGCGCGGGCGCTTCCATCTGGCATCTTGAAGGTGCAGCTTTTGAGCTTCAAGGATGGATTTGTGCATGTTGCGCACCCCTTCGTGAAGGACGGCCCAGTCGAGTTCTTCGGGCGCAACGGTGGAGGCTTCTACCGCATGCCTATCTGACAATTTGCCCTGCACCCGTTTGTGCAGGTCATCGAGCGCCCCGCCAGATTGAACATGGAAAAGTAGCCCGGCGGGGCGCTCACCACATCTTATACACCTCAGACCGCCATGAGCACCGTTTACCTTGAACCACCACTTGAGGAACGCGTCACCGAAGCAGAGGTCGCAGAAGCCCGCCGCCAGGCAGCAGAAGACCGGCTGAAGGAATTGCAGGTCATGGCGTCCGCACTCAACACGCGGAGCGCACGGAAACAGTTCTGGTCGGAATACGACGAGGAGATTGTCCACCTCTCCGCCATCGAGACAAGAAAAGGAACCCGGTGGATCCACATGTTTTTACCATGAGCAGCGCACAAGGCCCACAATACCCCGGCACCCACCACAAGTTTGGCGAGGAGGCCCGTTTCCGTGAGAACACGGTCGCACAGACGCCGCTTCCAACGCGGCACCGCATGTTCACCAAGCCTTTGCCTGCTGGTCGTGTGCTTGAGTTGGCCCCAGCACCTCCACCACCGCGCCCCAGGCATCCCTTTTACGTGAGGAGATACCGCCTCAGGCACAACCGGAACATCATCCAAGTTGCTCCAGGGACAATCAATGGCATCTACCCGACCCTTGAAGGGATTCCAATCTCAGAAGAGCCGCACCTGGAAGTCGATCTCTTTGATTGCTGGGTCTACCTGAAACTAAAATTCTCTCTCCTTGTGGTCCACGACCACGTCAACAATGCCACGCTGACGAGCGCAACAATCGTGACGGATGCGCAAATCAACCAGCCGTACGGCCCGAACAACACAGGCGAGTATTATATCCTGCTCGCTGTCTTCAAGAACTATCAGTTAGTCGGCCAGACGACTGTGACAAACTTGGTTGGAGAAGTCACCGGAATTCCTGACGGGAGCGCGAGAGGACGACTGGAGGTGAATGCGGTTGTCAGCGTGGTGTAGGGCCGGAAGCCATCAAAGTATTCATTCCTTCCATGAACCTTGAATCTCCCCAACTCATCGCGGCCCGCGCTTCACTGGCGACTTTCTGCACCACCACGGCGAGAGAGACGGCGCAGATTGCTGCGGTCACGTACTTCGTGAACAGTGATGAAGCCCTCATCCTGCTTCGGGAATGGGCACAGCTTCCACACGTGCGGTGCATCCGCCATTGCATCCCCGGTGAAGAAGAGCTTCAGGCGGCAATCGCGAAGCTCTCGGAGCGGCCCGACAATTGCTTGCCCTTCGCACGGGAGGAGCGCAGGCAGCAGGCAGAGAAAAAGCTAGGGCAGCTTCACCACTGCTTCAGGGCGCTCCTGCATCCCGATTTGGAAAAGGAGTTCTGGACCCGGCATGAACGGGAGATCCAGATCCTCGCCCGTGATGAAAGCATGCTTGGTCAGAAGTGGATTGAGAAATTCAAACGATGATCTTCCCAACCCCAACAGCTCAAGACCAAGCCGCGCTCCACTGGACAAAGCAGGTTGATCCGTGTGAAAACTGCTGCGGCCCATGGCTCGGCTCAGTCCTGATTGCATCCCGGCGAGCGGCACTCGATACAGACCCGGAAATATCTCTTGGCGCAGACCAACCAGCCTACGAATGCGTCGTAGACATTGAACTTGGCGGATGCGGTGAAGAAAATCCATCGTGCGAGGAAGGTTTCGAAGATGCGGTTGAAGTTGCGACCAGCGAAAGGGACGACGCCCAGGTGATTTTCGACGACAAGACCTTGGAGCAGGAATTGTTGAGCGAGGCTGTCGGAGACCGGAATACTGAGGCGGATTCAGCGTTGGCTGAGATGCAATCAGCCCGAATCGCTTACAGCCAGCTTCAGAACGCTCACACCTCAGCGCGAATCAAAGAAGAGACATTCACGCGTAGGAACGACCCGGCTGGTGTGGCCGCAGCCCTTGCAGAGCAGGCGGCGATTCAATCGCAGCTCTCAGATCACATCTACCACGACAAAAACAATCTCTATATCACTGCCAGAACGAATGTTGGAGACGCCTACGCTGAATTTTATGAAGGACAACGGCAACTCGACCTTATCCAACGCGACCTTGATGTCGCAATCTACAAACTCGCCTGCGCTGAGCACAATCTTTCCGTGGCCACAGGGGAAGATGTTGAGATGTGGTTTGTGTCTGGTCGAGACGGAACGATTGCCCACCTCACGGCAGATGAGAGGCGGGACGGGTTCTATCGGCTGGAATTCGACATGGCAGAGCGGAGTGGAGAGGATGGAATATCACAACGCATCCCGCTTCCCTCTGGAACAACAAACATCCGATTTGAGTGGAGAGAGGTGTTCATACCGGCAGATGGGAGTGAGTACATTTACGGCGAGGAACCTTTTACGGAAGATGTGGAAGTTGAGTCGGGCACACAAGTTGCACGGACTGCCGACCACTATATTGCCGCTCCAGAGATTGAGGGGACCTATCGCATTGTGACCATGCCAGGCAGGGCGCAGGTGAGCATAGTTAGTGAAGACTTGCATGCCTCGAAGGTGAAATATGGTTTCCCGGCATACATCCACACTGGCACGACTGCGCAATGGTACGCCACGGAAACCGCCTCCGGCCTCAACACTGAGACGGGCGTTTCATTCTCTGGCTCCCAATCAGTGGACGAGTTCTTCAATATCGAAAGCTCCCTGAGTGCCTCAGTCACCGCGCACCCTGAACGCGTGTCAGGAGTTGGTGGCAATCCATTCGGCAGCAAGTCCCGCCAGTACACCGCCACGCAAAGGCAGTGGCCGGATGGAATGGTGATGACGTTGAGCGGCCTTGTCTCCACCGATAGCATTACCCAGCCCGTGGACTCGCACCTCGATTCCGCATGGGGAACTCCGCTCCCTGAGAACCTTGCACCTTCGACCATGACCAACCCTCATCGCAGGCTGTTCATTGGGGAGACGGCATACTCCAGGCTGCGGAGGAGGTTCAAGCTTCAGGTCACCATTCCATCAAACCGCCCGTTTCCCGTCACCATTGAGGTGAAGTACGACAAGAAGACATACACCTATGCTACAAATAGTTGGGTTGTTGAGGAGGAGTCGCACGAGGTGACTATTCTCACTGGAGAGACAACGGCAATTGAGGATGAGTGGACAGAGATCGATCCGATGGATGGAACGATTGTGGTGATGGCCAACGTTCGCGCAGAGCCGCACCTGCACCTCTGGCATCTCGGTGTAGATGTCAGCATTGCGCCCCACGAGGACTAGGGCCTACGTGCGGTCTGCTTCATCCTCTGGCCAGACCAGACCCTCCAGCATGCGCAACTCACCGCGCCTGCGCTTGTATTCCACGCACATCAGGGACAAGATGGTGCCACACGCGCACCCGGTGACAGGAAGGGAAATCACCTTCACCATCCACACGGGATCGGCCTTGGGCAGTTCCACCACATGGAACACCAGCAGCACCGTGCAGCCGAGTCCAACGGCCAGCAGCGCGAGAAGCGCAGCGTAGGACCGGCAGACTTTGGTCATGATGCCCATGGTCGGGTAAGGAACGGCAAAACTTTCGGGATGCAAGGGGGAATCACGCAGTGCGGATTGACCACAAATTGGTCGAAAATCCGTAGCAAAAGCCGATTTCACTAGGAGAGCACACAAGATTCTGAGTCTTGTGCCGACGTGGAGAAACGAAGGTTCATTCAGTTGAAGGCGTGACGGCGTGCGGTCATTGCTCGTGTACACCCGTAAAAGCCATGGCTGACATTACCAGCACGCAGCTCGCGAAGATTGTTGGCTGCACCCCCAGCGCCATTTGCATGGAGAGGCATAGAGGTCGCCTTCAAGGGGGTGAAAAGCGCCCCGGCGTGCGCGGCGTCGTCTTCCCGAAGACTGAAGTCATCAAATGGCTCCGCTACAAGTGCTTGAGCCATCTCATCGAGAAGCTGCCATAAGGCTTTCCCCTCTATGGAAATAATATGCAGTTACTCATTGAGTAAGTTACGCATTGAGTAATAATGCGCTTGTGAACTGCGGGAGTCCGCAGGAAGCAAAAGGCCCGGCCAGTGTTTGCACCACCGACCGAGCCCGCATGTAACAATCCTACACCGAGGATCATCAACAATGAGATCGTATGTCAAAAGAGCTAGTGCGCAAGCTGAAAGCCGCCCGCGAACTGGTGGGCGAAACGCAGGTAGTGTTCGCCACAAGGCTGGGCGTGCCAACACGCACGCTGATAGGCTGGGAGAACGACCAGCGAACACCCCGAGGCCTCGCCCTGGAAGCCCTCAACGCAAAGCTGGACGCCATCCTAAAGGGAAAGAAGTAAAATGGCGGGGTGACAAGCGCGGACCTCGCCACGCTGGCTTGCCCCGCGTCCCGTTCTCGCGCCGCCCCCAGCCCGGCAATCATGGTCGCTGGCTGCACTACCGCGTTGCGCCCGGCCTTCGGAGCCTTCAGTATGTGGAGAGCCGCAGCGGAAAGAATGCGTGCATCTTCGTCTCCAAGGCGAAGGATCGCGAGCTGTGGAAGATGGCCAGCCAGCAGGGGCACGAAAACCCCGCTGTGATGTTCATCGCGAATCTGACCAAGCTGTGCGCCGCTCACATGGAAAGGAGGGCCGCAGCATGAAGAGGTCACGAAACACAAAGCCGCTCATGGCTCCAGCCGACACCGTGCTCCTTCCGCAAAACGGATTCCTCCTGCGTGTGACGGAAGCGGGCTGGATCAACATCATGCAGGGCGATGGCAATGCGAAGGACATTGCCCATGTCATCCTGAGTCCACGGGAGGCGAAGGTGCTGCTTGATGCGCTGCCGGAGTACATTCGCGCGGCCACTGAGCTCCACGCCGATAGCGAGGGGGTTCTAGTATGAACTCCCCCTACTTCATCGGCCCATGGAAAGGCATGGGCGCTGCCATCGAGGATTGCGCGGAAGAGACGGGCCATTCCGTGGCTCACCTCGTGCGCATCGGCACGGACAGGGTTTTGCAGGAGTACCACACCACCGGCAAAGTGGCGGTCGGTGCAGCCTTGCGGAAGCCCTCGCGCCGTGGCCGGAAGCTTGGGAGCAAGAACGCCACCAAGGGTCCCACCCTGGACGACCTCCACCGCGATGCACAGGAGGCCAGAGAGGAGCTCAACCGGCTTCGTGCCGAGTGGGTGCTATTCTGCCTCCAGCATGGCGAGGAGGGCAAGCAGCGGGCCAAGAACGGCGGTCCGGGCGTCGAACTGTGGCTATGCCTCAAGCTGGCCATAGAACGTGATGCCGTGGCCGTGGAGAGGCTGGCAGGGGCAAGGCTGGCGCTTACACCGTCTGGCCAGCGGTAGGCCATCCTTGAGCGAATGCGAGCCCGTCAGTGCCTTCGTGGTGCTGGCGGGTTTCGTTTAGGCGGTCGAGCGGAACGACCGCCTAATAGGTACCTCTCGGGAACCAAATCCCCGTGGTCGACCACGACCACCACGGAGGTGCGGTCCACGCGGTCATTCGCGTGGACCGCGTGGAGAAGTGCTCTCCTTGTCGCGTAGGGCACTTTTGAGGTGCGGTCACTCTTGGGTACCGCACCTTCTCGGTCGTCATCGAGGATGACTGCCGAAGTTAAATAGATGGTACTCCTCAGTGACCATCAACCAGTCACTCGCGGTGACTGGTTGAACTTGGTCCTTGTGGATGACCAATCATTCCGCCTTCCAATTCCGACCAAAGTCCATGATCTGACCGGAATGGAAAATAGAGGCCCGAACGCAACACGCCCCCAAGCCGTCGAAACAGTTTGAGGGCGCTTTGGTGCTGTTTGCTGCTTCTGTGCCATCACCAGGCCAGCCGCCGTCCCCGCCGACTCAAACAGTGGTGAATCCCTCACCGACGGGAACACTGAAACATGATGCCGTGTCGAAGGGGCGTCAAGCTCCTGCGAGAATCACATCATCCACGCCTTGATGACCTCGCCGAGCGTCAGGCCGTGCGCAAAAAAGACCCGCTGGAGAACTCCCATTCGTCCAGCGGGCACACACATCAAACACATTTGAACGACCAACCAAGCTCCCACTTGGCGGGCCACAGACTATTCGAGGCAAGGGGGGCTCGTGCGTGTGTCAGCGTGAAATTCCGGTTCCGATTCCAGCGGAAAGCCAGGGGTGGGACCGGAATGGAATTTCATAAGCCCCCTCCAGCGCTGCTGGTGGAACCTTTTGGTGGCCCCTCTTCACTCTTTGATGCAGCATCATTCTTCAGAATGATGCTCAGTGCATGCTTCAGTTCGGCTTCGTCCTTCAAAAGTTGCGTCATGCGATCCGACAGCTCCGCAAGAACCACGCGAATGCTCGTTGCTAAAGCGAGACAGTGTTCATCAGCTTGAGCGTGGACACCATCACTCAGGGCGGAGTGAAGAAGCCCGAGTGGGTTGTGGCCGTCTATGAGCAGGCTTTGAGGTATGTATGGCTTAGCCATTTCCATAGCCTTCGCGAATTGGTCCTCCGTAGCCGCTGCACGGAGTTTCTGAACATCGCTAGGTGAAGTTTGGAGGCGCTCCGCCACATCCGCGATTCTGGTGATGATCCGAGCTTTTTGATTCTCAACGACACGGCGATAATAAATGAAAGCGCCGATGCCTAATCCTTGGTTTTCACACCTCCGACCCTTCAAGAAAGCGTCGCGGTCCGGGCCTGCTAGACTGATCAACCGGGCCGGGGTCGGCGGACCGAACGGGGGAGACTCTCCGTACTTGTACGCAGTGCCCCCATCATTGTGGTTGTTTTCCTGAAGTGCCAGCGAGAAGGTTTTGGTGAAGACTTGGCAGTTCGAACATCGGTAGATGAAATAGCTGTTCCTCAGGCCTTCCACGGACAGGAAAGGCGGCGTACTCGCAGGTCTAAACACTCGTACGCCGTTGCATTTCTCATTTGGGCAGTGAAGCTGAATTTCTGGTCCTATGCAATAACGTGTGGTCCCTTGGTGTGAACCCACGATGTTTGATATGCCTCTCGTTTGGTTGGGTGGGCACGACTCAAGGAACTCAGCGAAGGAAACTTCATCCTCGTTCGGGGAGCCTGGAGATAAAATCGTGGCGCTCATATGCGTTCTACTGCCAAAAACTGCCAATTTTCAGTGTATTTTCGTGTGTTTTGGTGTGTCTTTATGCGTCTTGGTGTATGAGCTGCCAAAGGCGATTACCAAGAGGTATGTGTTCAGTGTGAGCGACTTAGAGAGTGCCGACAGCGGGACTCGAACCCGCACGGTGGTCGCCCACCAACGGATTTTAAGTCCGTTGCGTCTACCGGTTCCGCCATGTCGGCCTTGGGCATTGCGGGATGGAGTCTTTTGAAGAGCAAGGCTGACTGCGCAAGCGTCAATTGTTCCATCCGCGGCGCAACGTACTACGGATGAGGGCGATGTCCGGTAAATTCTACCTTGCTTCAGCCTGAGGCAGATTCGTTGCATCCCTCTCACCCGCGGCCGATGCCGTAGACCGTCTGCGCACGGGTGTAGAATTCCCGGTCAAAGCGCCCGTGCTCGGGTGGGCCGATGCCTGAACTTTTCCAGCCGCCGAATGGCAGGTCGAGCCCGGCGTCGGCGGTGGATTGGTTCACCTTGAGAATCCCGGCTCGGGCATCCGCGAGAAAGCGCGCGGTGACTTCCTCGGAACGGGTGAACACAGCTGCCGCCAGCCCTTGGGGCACACCATTGAGAAGTGAGATGGCTTCGTCCCAGCGGTTTGCGGTTTGCATCACCAGCAGCGGTCCGAAGGATTCATGCTGCACCACTTCAGCGCGTGGATTGTCGCAGGAGATGATGGCGGGCGGATGCCAGGCTCCCTCATGCCCCCACGAGGGGTGGGGTTCGCGCTCCTCTTGGGGACAGGTCAATGTCCCGCCGGAAGTCTCAGCACGGTCGAGGAGCCGCCGAAAACGTTCGCAGTGGGCGGGCGTCACCATGGGGCCGATGCGCGTGCTCTCCTGCAGCGGGTCGCCCCAGCACAGGCGTCGCGTTTCCTGCTGCAGGTGCGACAGGAAGGCATCTTTGCAGGAGGTATGGACGATGACCCGCCGGTTGGCGGTGCAGCGCTGTCCCGCCTGGGCAAAGGCGCCCTTGGCGATGAGGCGTGCGGCCTCGGGCAGGTCCGCATCTTCCCACACAAGGGCGGCGTTGTTTCCTCCAAGTTCCGCCTGGAAGGGGAGATGCCGTCGTGCACAGATCTCGTGAGCACTGAAACCCGTCTCCAGCGAACCGGTGAGCGTGACGGCATGGATGCCCGGGTGATTCATGAGCTGTGCGGCGGCTTCTCTCCCTCCCTCCACGAGGGTGAGGATGCTGGGAAGGGGAAGGTCTGGGCGGCTCTCCTGTAGCATCTGGATGACACGCCTCGCGATTCCAGGGGCCAGTGGCGATGGTTTCCAGGCAACCGTATTCCCGTAGAGCAAGGCCGGGGCGATCTTGCTCAGTGGGATGTAAAAGGGATTGTTCCACGGAGTGACGATTGCCACGGTGCCAAGCGGGCGGTGGCGCACCTCCGGTGCATCGCCGTGATTGGTGGCGGCATCGTCCGCGGCGCGCTGCATGACTTTGCGGAGCATGGCCGCCGTGTGCCGGACCTCGCGTTCGCCATGGTATACGGGCTTGCCGATTTCATCTGCCATGGCCCGTGCCAGCTCATGAGCTTGATGCTCGAGCTGGCGGGCGAGAGTTTCGAGAAGGTGCGCGCGCTCTGCCATGGGGACGAGATTCATCCCTTCTGAAGCAGGCCGTGGGACTGGAATATCCGTGTGAGTCGGGATGATGGCAGGGCGGGCCGCCGTTACCACGGTGCCGTTGCACTCCAGCATCGCGGAGATGTCAGCGACACTCGCGAAACGAATCCCACGCTGACCCAGATAGCGCCGCGTGATGGCGGCATGCAGTGGATCATCGCTGCCGGTGGCGCCATCTGCCACCCACACCGTCATGCCACGCTCATAGGCCCCCAGGATGGTCTCTCTCACACACGCGTGAAGATGCACGCCGGCAATGATTGCATGGTCGAACCCGCCCTCCGCGAGGTGATGCCCAAGCTCAGGCTTCGTGAAAGGGCTGAATCCGGTCTTGTGCACGGTGTGCTCACCGGGCTGGGGCGCCAGTGATGCAGGAGGTGCATGCCCCGGGGTCCCCACTTCGCAGCGCCACCTGTCAGCCGCCTTCCAGTGGGGCATGCGCTCATCGCGTTCACGTGAGACGCTCGTCCAAATGTGGATGACGGGGATGCCCCGCGCCCGGCAGGCATTGAGCAAGCGGCTGCATTCGTGGATGAGCTGTCCGGCCGAAGGCTCCAATCCCGGCGCGTCGAGATAGTCCCTCTGGAGGTCCACGAGCAGAAGCACTGGCTTCATAGGGAGAAGCTACTGGGCCCTCTCCGCAGCATTCGCGGCAGCTTCAGTGATGAGCTCCGTCATCTTTCGCGTACCGGCCAGCTTCGCGCCTTCTGCCATCACTTCCCGCGTGCGCCATCCATCACGCCAGACTTGCTGGACTCCCTGCTCGATGGCGCTGGCCTCTGCCTCCAGGCCGAAGCTGTGTCGCAACATCATGGCGAGGGAAAGAATCTGGCCGACAGGGCTTGCGTCGTCCGTGTCCGCAAGGTCATAGGCCGCACCGTGGTTCGTCTGGTACACCCCATGACCCAGCGGAGTGAAGTTCCCTGAAAAGGACATCGCCCGCGAACCCAGCAGCGCGGCGGCGAGATCCGCAAGCACATCGCCGAACATGTTGGGAGCCGCGATGACGTCGAACTCCGAGGGCTGGCTGATCAACTGATAGGCCATCAGGTCGATGTCCACCATCTTGCAGAGCACACCCTGGATTCTGGCGACCTCTTGGGCGCACTTCTGCCACATCGCGCTGATGGTGGGCACGCCGTGTTGTTTGAATACCACGGTGAGAATGCCCCGGCGCGTGGCTGCGAGTCGCGCCGCCGCGTTGAGGAACCGCATCACCTCGGATTCGCGATAGGTGAATGCGTGCCGCGTGATGAGAGCGC
The DNA here is from genome assembly GCF_003315205.1 of Roseimicrobium gellanilyticum. Lineage (NCBI taxonomy): Bacteria > Pseudomonadati > Verrucomicrobiota > Verrucomicrobiia > Verrucomicrobiales > Verrucomicrobiaceae > Roseimicrobium > Roseimicrobium gellanilyticum. Next base: position 165,998 of record NZ_QNRR01000006.1, read on the forward strand.
CATCGCTATCGATGATCGAGTCACCCAGTCCCTGATACAGACCGGAGATGTTCTCCCGCGCAATCAGCAAGTCGAGCCCTTGCAGCAGGTCCGTCTTCAGTGGGGATGCATCCGCCAGACCACAATGGGCCTGAATGGGACTGATTTTGAAAAACAAATCAAACTGGCGGCGCAAGTCGTACACATACCTGCTGCCGCCGGGGCCATTGAGAATGGCGCCTGAGCGCTCGAAAACATCCCGGCAAAATGCCACCACGTCTTCCGGCAGTGGATTGCCACCGGTCTTCTCCGCATCGCACCCGATGTCGCCGCCTGTGGTCACTTCCGACCGGATGCCGGTGACGGCGCTCACGGCCTCCAGCACCTGCAATGCCGCGCGCGTGACCTGCGGGCCGATACCTTCACCTGGCAACACGCCGATGAGTGGCGTGTCAAAACGCCGCCGCGGGCTCAGGCCTGTCACCGCGCTGATCCAGTTGCTGCAGTGACTTGCTGAAACCTGCGATGGGAGGAGTCTGGGGGGGCGGGGGACAGACGACATCCGGGAAGGTTTTTGAATTGACCGCCATGCTAACGCGATTCCGGTGCGAGACAACCCTTGAACACGGGTTTGCCATATCCCAGGCTGCTGCAGACAGGGATGCCCCTGTCGTTTTTCAGGTGCCTGTCCCTCAGGCCCTCCACCCGCGCATGCGCTCCAGCCACAGCCTGAGTGTGGGCATGTCCGGGGGAAGTTCATTCCAACCCTTCCACGTGTAGTTGGTGAGGATGCCGTAGAGCAGGAAGTCTGCAAACACGGGAGAGCTGCCCAGGAGAAACGGCTGATGCTGCAGCATGGCATCGAAGCGGGCGAAATGTTTCGCGGACCCTGCACGCAGCTCTGCCAGGGAGGCCCGCCATTGGTCGATGCAGCCGCGACCGAATTTGCGCTCCTTGTGGCGCAAGGTCATCATGCGGCCCACGGGGTCTTCAATGGAGGGCACGTAAAAGACATCCGTGCAGCGAAAGGTCGCGCCCTCCACTTCATCATCGAGATACGCGATGAGGATGTCGTGCAGTCCTGCAAGAGTCCCGGGAAAGAGGGTGCTGCCCGCGAAGGTCTTGTCGACATAGCGCGCCACATCATTGCTCTCGGCACTGCTTTCGTAGATGGCCCTGCCCTCGTGTACCAGCATCGGCACCTGATAGTACTGCCCACCGCTCGCCTCGATGACCGCACGGCGGTCCCAGTTCGGCACGTCTACGATCTCGAAGGGCACCTCATACGCCTGCAGGATGCGCTTGATGGGCAGGCAGTAGGGGCTGTGAGGCAGGTCGTAGAGGGTCAGGCTCGCGCTCATGGTCACTGTCAGCGTCAGGCGGCGTTCGGATTGGGACGGAAGAGTCCCACCATGACACCCTGAATGGACAATTCGCGAACGGGGACGAGGTCCGGGTACGCCGGATTCTCAGCACGCAGGAAGGGGCGGCCCTTGTCGATGAGGTAGCGCTTCAGCGTCGTCTCTCCGTCCATGAGGGCGGCCACGATGTCGCGAGGCTTGGGCTCTTTCTGCTCCAGGATGACGAAGTCACCGTGGCAGATGTGGGCGCCAATCATCGAGTCGCCGCGCACTTTCAGGGCAAAAGGTTTCGAGGTCGGGCGCAGACCCATCGTTCCCAGGTCCATGCTCAGCTTGCCGTCGGCGAACTGGGGATTGTCTGCGGTGAAACCCGCAGGGATGAGGCCGTAGAAGGGGATGTCCACCGTATCGCGCTCCATGTCTTCCGGGAAGACCACGGCGCGTGCCTTGCCGGCCAGGCGACGGATGGCGCCCTTGCGTTCCAGGGCTTTCAGGTGGCTCATCGCCGCCGTCTGGCTGGCGAATCCGAAGTGCTGCTGGATGTCCCTTGTGCTGGGCATCACACCGTGCGTACGCTGGTAGGTGCGTAAGAATCCGACAAGTTCCTGTTGACGTTCGGTAAGCATGAGGCGCATTTGAACACTGTTCAGGCAGCCAGGCAAGAGAAATCTGTTTTGCCTGCGCGCTCACCCTGAGGATATTTGCGCCATGCCCGCCCCCGCTCAGTATTGGATTTTGCTCCTTACACTCATCATCTCGCCAGTTTTTTCCCAGGAAACAAAGCCTGCGCCTGCCTCCCCACCTGCCGCGAAGCCCGCTGCGGCGCAGCCTGCCGTTCCACCAAAGGACGAACCAAAAAAAGAGGAGGGCAAGGAGAGTGCCGATGCCGGGCAAAAACCCCAGGACGCCGCCACGCTCGGACTTCCGAACCAGATGAAGACCGGCACACTTCCTCCGAACAACACCAGCATCTCGGAACTCGCCGCGCAGGCGTTTGGTCGCAAGGACTGGGAGACCGCGCGCAAGTATTACGAGCAGATGCTGCGTGATGACCCGCTCAATGCGCTGACGCATGCCAACCTTGGCGCCGTGGAGCAGCAGGCGGGCAGGCTCAAGGAAGCGCAGGCACTCTTCAGCCGCGCCGTCGCCATCAATCCGGATTTGCAGCAGACCTGGGTCGCGCTGGGGCTGGTGAGTTATGAAAAGGGCGACCTCTACTACGCCCTGCACGCCATTGGCCGTGCCATCCATGAGGACCCCACGGATGCCCGTGCGCACAACTACCTCGCTGCTGTGTCGAAAAAACTCGGCTGGCTGGACGCCGCCGAGGCGGAACTGCTTCGCGCCATCGAACTGGACCCCAACTACGGCAACGCGCACTTCAATCTCTGCATCATGTACCTCGAGCGCAAGCCCCCGGCCCTGGAGCTTGCCAAACGCCACTATGAGAAAGCCGTCGCCCTCGGCGCGGCTCGTGATGAGCTGGTGGAGGAGAAGCTGAAGGATTGAGGGGGGGAGAGCGGGCCTTGTGAATAGGGTTTTGCGATGGCGGTGCGGGCCTATGGACCCTTGCGCTATCGACAGACAGAAGAGCTTCAAGCGGCACAAGACGGATGGCACATTCGAAGTTGCAGCCTGAAGGGCTGCCGGAGCCCAGCCCGGGGTTAGGGAGTCTTGGCGACCGACACCCTGGTAGACGAAAAAAACCCTCGGACCCTGAAGGGGTCCAGGAGAGGAGGGCAGGGTCTGCTTCGAGTATTTGGCCAAGTCGAATAACACTGGGAATTGGTCAGTCTATTGCCCAAATCTCAATAAGTTAATTCCAATTCAGAGGCGCAGACAGTTGCCTGGCTTTTGAAGCACGTCACAGTCCAAGGCCGCTTCGCGTCACAGCATCTGGATCTGTCGCTTGTAGTCAATCCCACTCACAAATCCACCCCCGCCACCTTCAACAGCTTCATCGTGACAAAATACAATCCCACCGTGCCCACGATGCACACACCCAGCGCCGCCCAGAAGCCCCAGCCCTGACGCAGAAGCCACGGCAGCACGAGAAACATGGGAAGCGTGGGCAGCACAAACCAGAAGGTGCCGAAGGCGTGATTCGCAATCAGCGCGGTGTCCTTCTTCTCCACATAGAGCCAGATGAAGGCCAGCAGCGAAGTGAGCGGCAGCGAGTGGATGATGCTCGCGGCAAAATTATTCCGCTTCGCCGTCTCCGTCACCACCACGATGATGCCGGCGCTGAGCACGAGTTTGATGAGGTAGTAGAACATGGGGTACGTGTTGGAGTGTTGGAATGCTGGAGTGATGCGTGCCAGATGTCTGCATCGCAGGCTCGCGCCGAGTTCAACCGCAGGCGCTGCCCCAATCAAAAATCACAAATCATCAATCATAAATAGAAAAACGCCCGCCACCTCTCACGGCAGCGGGCGTCCTTGGCAGAAATCTATTCAGCCTTCTCACTCCTTGCACTTGCAGAGCCACTCGGGACTCTTGCACTCGCCGCACTCGCCGGTGTCATACTCGAAGCGGGCAGTCACAGCCTTGGCCTTGGGCGTGGCCTTGTACTGGACGATGAGCCATTCACCATCCTTCACCACGGGCACGGTGAAGCCGGTCTCCGTCTTGGTCACTTCCAGTTTCACGGGGTTCTTGCGATCTCCGGTGGTGGCGGTGAGCGTGCCCTCGCCTGCCTTCATGGGCTTGAGGTCCTTGTCGAGAAGCGCGATTTGAAATTTCCCATCCTTCACGGTGACCTCGGCGTGTACGGTTTCATCCTTGCTGAGTTCCAGCAGGCGTCCGCCTTTGGGGCCGAGAGGCACACCGCCGTGGCCGAAGGCAAAGCTGGTTACAAGCGCCAGCGCGAGGGTCATCAATTTCGTTTTCATGGATTTCATCTAGTGGGTTTGGCTTTGGGTTGGTTTGACGATTGGGTTGGTTCTCTGATTCAAGTCAGAAATGATTTCGATGTTTGTCCTGTCAGTTCTTGTCGGTTGGTTTTTCAGTGTGCCGCGGGAGCTTCATTCCGGACGGCAGATTCAGCGGCGCTTCGGCCAAAGAGGTAGAAGACGGCGGGTGTGACCACGAGGTCCAGCAACGTGGAAGACACCAGGCCGCCCACGATGACCACGGCCACAGGATGCAGGATTTCCTTCCCCGGTTCATGTGCGGACAACAGCAGCGGGATGAGAGCGATGCCCGCACTCAAGGCCGTCATCACCACGGGGACGAGTCGCTCCAGCGTGCCGCGGATGATCATCTGCGGACCGAAGGACTCACCCTCGTGCTTCATGAGGTGCAGATAGTGGCTGATCATCATGATGCCGTTGCGCGCTGCCACCCCACCCACGGCGATGAAACCCACGATGGTGGCGATGCTGATGTTGTTGATGAGGAACCACGTCAGCGCGAGACCGCCAATGAGGGCCAGTGGGATATTCAGCATCACCTGCAAGGCGAGTGACAGGCTGCGGAAGTAGCCGTAGAGCAGGATGACAATCGCGAAGAGCACGAGCACGAAGTAGAAGGCGATGGTCCTGGCCGCCTCCTGCTGCGCGCGGAACTCACCCTCGAAGCTCGGGTAGTAGCCCTCGGGAAAGTCGACCTTCTCCTTCACTTCCTTCTCCCACCGCTGCACGATGGATTGCAGATCACGCTCGCTCGTGTTCGCGCTGATGACGATGCGGCGTTGCGTGTTCTCGCGGTTGATGACGTTCGGCCCCTTGCTCTCGCGAATGTCCGCGACGAGGCGCAAGGGCACACGACGTCCACCCGCGGCTTCCACGAGCACGTCACCGAGCTTCTCCGGTGAGTCGCGCCACTCGGGAGGCAGGCGCAGCACCAGGTCCACGCTGCGCTCGCCTTCGCGCAACTCCGTGAGCGCGGTGCCGCCGATGAGAGCGCTCATCTGTTCATTGAGCGCGCCGGGCTGGATGCCATATGCCATGGCACGTTCGCGGTTCACCTCAATCTTCAACTGCGGAATCGGCACCTGCGCTTCCAGATACACATCCGTGAGACCTGGAATCTTCTGGCCGATGTCGCGTATCTGCGCGCCTTTCTCGCGCAACACATCGATGTTCGGACCGAAGACCTTGATGGCAATCTTCGCGCTCACGCCGCTGAGCATGTGACTGAGTCGGTGACCGATGGGCTGGCCCACATTCACCGCGGTGCCGGGGATCGCAGCCAGCTTCTCTCGAATCTCCTTGAAGACCTCCTCACGCGGGCGGCCGCCTTCGTCGAACTCCACGTCGAACTCATTCACACTCACCGGCACCACGTGGTCATCTCGCTCGGCACGTCCGGCACGGCGGCCCACGCTCTTCACCCCTTTGATGTCCATGAGGATCTTCACACCAAGCTCGCCCACTTCATTCGTCTGCGCGAGCGAGGTGCCCGGCGCATTCGCGAGGGAGATGGTAGCGCTGCCTTCATTGAAGGCCGGCAGGAACTCCTTGCCCATCACAGGATAGAGCAGCAACGCGGCCACCATCAGGGCTCCCACGATGGCAATCACCACGAGCGGCGCGCCCAGCGCCGCACGCAGGAAGGTGTGACGCACCAGGTTCTTCATGGCACGCACCACGAAGCCATCGCCATGGTCCTTGCCCTCCTTCGGTTTCAGCAGCAGCGAGCACATCACGGGAATGACCGTAAGCGACACCACGAACGAACCCGCCATGCTCACCATGGTGGCGATGGCAATGGGGGTGAAGAGACGACCCTCCAGACCTTCCAACCCGAGCAGCGGGAGGAACACCAGGATGATGAGCACCGTGGCGTAGAGGATGGAGTTACGCACCTCACCGGACGCGGTGGCAATGACTTCCATGCGCGGCTTCGGATTGGCCAGCGAAGCATTCTCGCGCAATCGCCGGAAGACATTCTCCACGTCTACAATCGCATCATCCACCACCATGCCGATGGCCACGGCGAGACCACCGAGGGTCATGGAGTTCACGCTGACTTCAAAGAGACGGAACACAAGCAGCGTGATGGCGAATGACAGCGGCATCGCCATGACCGTGATGAAGGTCGTACGGATGCTCAGCAGAAAGAGGAAGAGCACCACGGTCACCATGATGGCGCCATCGCGAATGGCCTCCTTCAGGTTGTCGATGGCATGGGTGATGAAGTCCCCCTGACGGAAGAGCAGTTCCAACTCCACGCCTTCCGGCAGGGTGGGCTTTAGGCCCTCCAACGCTTTCTCGATTTGCTCCGTGAGGCGAAGCGTATCGAAGCCAGGCGCTTTATCGATGCTGAGGATCACGCCCATCTGCCCGTTCACACTGGCGTCACCGCGCATGATTTGCACGCCGTAGTCCAGCTTCGCCACATCCTGCAGGAGAATGGGACGATCCTTCACCATCTTCACCACGGTCTTGCCGAGTTCCTCCAGGCTGGTGCTCATGCCGAGGTTGCGCACCATGATTTCCTTTGGTCCAGCCTGCAGGTAGCCGCTGGTGGCATTGCCCGCCGCCTTCGCGGTGGCGATGTTGATTTCCTCCAGGCTCACATCGTACGCGAGCATGCGATTTGGGTCGGGCTGCACCTGCACCTGCTTCACGCCGCCGCCGATGTTCAGCACATCCGCGACACCGTTGATGCTTTGCAAGCGCCTCCGCAGGGTCCAGTCCGCGAGGGTGCGCAGGTCGCGAGGCTCCATGTAGCCCTTTTCACCGGGCTTCTTGTTGCTCTTCACGCCTACGAGGAGGATCTCACCCATGAGTGAAGACACCGGCGTCATGCCGGGCGTCACGTCCTTGGGCAGATTCCCCAGCACGGCCTGCACGCGCTCCTGCACGAGCTGGCGTGCACGATAGATGTCCGTGCCCCAGGCAAACTCCGCGAAGACCAGCGAGAGGCCCACGTCTGAGTTTGACCTGACACGGTCCAGACTGGCGACACCTTGAATGGCGCTCTCCAGCGGCTGGGTGACGAGCATCTCCACCTCCTCCGGCGCGAGGCCGGGGCACTCGGTGAGCAGTGTCACCGTCGGCTTGGTCATGTCCGGCAGCACTTCCACCGGCAGCTTCGTGAGCGTCTGATAGCCAAAGACCATCAGCAGCACGGAAGCCATCAGCACCAAAGGTCGATGGTGCAGCGAAAAGCGTATGAGCTTGTTCAGCATGATCGGATCCCGGGTGTGGTTAGGCGGAAGCGGACGGGCGCTTCAGGAACATGCTCACCACCAGCAATGCCAGCAGGAGACCCGTGGTCGCGGCGAAGAAGATGGCCACCATGGTCCACTGGCTGTGGTCATGGTCGTGGTCGCCACCGCCCGCGCCCTTCTTGGCAGCGGCGATTTGCGCCGCCGTCATCTCGGTGCCGTCTTCATTGTGCGGGTGGCCGTGGGCGGCATCGAGTGCCTCCTTCAAGCTCACACTGCCCTTGCCCGCATAGGTGAGGGTGTACGCGCCCTTCGTCACCACTTCATCCCCGGCGAAGAGACCACTGATGACTTCGATGGACTGGTCATTGCTGACACCGAAGTCCACCGGTGTTTTCACAAACGCGTTCTTCAGATCGTAGTCCTTGATGAAGACAAAGCGTCCGGTGGCATCTCCCTGCACGGCTTCCTTCGGAATGGAGAGCACATTCTCCCGCGCACTCACCACGATGGCGAACTCCGCACGCATGCCAGGACGCAATACCTTGTCGGGGTTCGCGACGTGGAAGGCAGCCTCGATGGTGGCGCTCTCTTCATCCGCATACGCGCCGATGTGCGCCAGCTCCGCTTCGAATACCTTGTCCGGATAGCCCGCGATCTTGATGCGTGCCTTCTGCCCCTTCTTGAGTTTTCCCGCGAGATGCTCCGGCACGTAGGCCGCAGCTTCCACGGTTTCCAGGTTCACGATTTCGATGAGTGAGTCATTCGGCTCGATGGGCTGCCCCTGGGCGATGTTCACCTTCGCGATGGTGCCTGCGATGGGCGCACCCAGCATGACGGTGGGAGGTGGGTCACCGGGCTGGCGACTCTCCACCCACATGAGCTCCTCATCCTGGTCCACTTCCTGGTCGGGAAGCGCGAGCACGGAGAAGGCACGGCCGGGAATGCGGCTGCTGACGATGGCCTTCTTCCCCGGGAGGATTTCGATGCGACCCAGCGCGAAGATGGTTTCCTCAAAGTCACCTTCTTCCGTTTCCGCGGTCTCGATGTTGAGGTTCTTCACACCTTGCTCATCAAGCACCACGGTGTTCGTCGCGCGGTTGGGGTCGGCCTTTTCGGCTTCCTCATGGTCATGATCGTGCTCTTCGCCCTCGGCACGCTTGTGCTCGCCTTCTTCCTTGTCCTTGGCAGGGGCTTCCTCCTTGGAGGTCTTTTTGTCTCCATGGCTGTGTGCTTTTCCTGGAGCCCCCTCACGGGCGCTCAGGGTGCATGGCACTGCCAGGAGGCACAGCAACGCCAGCAGGCTTGCAAAAATCTTCTTCTCAAGTTTCATGGTATATCAGAAATGGATACAAAATGGGTTCAGCGGCCGCTGTTCGTGGCGGCTTCGTAGCGGATGCGGGCCAGGTGGTAGTCCCGCGTGGCATTCAGCACGGCGGCCTCCAGTTGCAGGCGCTGCTCTCGCGCGCGCAGCACGGTGAGCAGGTCGGTCTGACCGCTCTGGTAGGCCTTCTCCAGCTTGTCCGTCTGCTCCAGCACCAGCGGCAGGAGTTTCTCCTTCGTCTCGCTGGACAGCTTCGCATACGCGTTCATCTCGGAACGGGCGGCGGCGGCTTCATTGCGGATGAGGAAGGCGAGGGCCTTCGTCTCCAGCTCGGCACGGCGCGCCGCAGCGCTCTTCTCCACGACTTCGCCTTCGTTCTTGTTCCAGAAGGGCAGCGGAATAGAGACGCGCACGCCGAAGAAGGGCGTCTTGTCCAAGCCCTCCGGCGCATCCTCCGAGCGCTCATGCTCGAACAACGCACCTACCGTCCAGTCTTCCCACTTCTTCGACCGGGCAAGCTCAATCTGTGAGCGGGCCGCGTCCTCATGCACCTTGGAGAGCAGGTAGTCCGGGCGGGATTCCCAGTTGCCCTTGGGAGCGCCATTGGTCATCGCGGGCAGGCTGCCGGTGATGGCGAGGCTGTCTGTGTCCCGCACGCCAAGCATGGGCTTGAGCTGGCCGAGCAGCGTGGTGCGTTCCGTCTCCAGTTGGCGACCCTCCAGCAGGATGCGCTGCGCATCCACCTGCGCTTGGGCCGCATCTAGTGCGGAGATTTCCCCGGTCTGGGCACGCTTCGCGGCAAAGTCGGAGAGCTTCAGCGCGAGGTCCGCCTGCTGCTGGCGCAGGGTGCGCTGCTGGTCCAGCGACAGCAGCTTCACAGCGAGGGGCCGTGCCTCGGCAATCATCTTGCGCTCGGCCTCGCGCACCTCCAGCTCAGCGGCGCGAATCTCCTTCTGCGCGACCACCTTTTCCAGACGGAGACGCGCAGTGACGGGGAACTTCTGGTCAAAGGACACGCCAAAGGTGCCCTCGTAGAAACGATCATCGCGTTTGAAGTCGATGCCGAGTTCCGGATTCGCAAGACGGCCCGCTCCGATGAGGCGGCCCTTTGCCTCCTCAATGCGCAGACGCGCGGCAGCGAGGGCGGGATTGTTTTTCAAGGTGTAGGCAGCGACGTTGCTGTACGGCACACGCACCTCCCTGGCGGAGAGGTCCGCAGGCAGATGCACGGCGAAGAGCGTGACAAGGGTGAGAAAAAGAGATGAGCGCATGGAGATGCGGAGTTTGCTGGGTGAGAGCAGGGGTGGAAGGAAAAGGGAATGAACTGACAGTGCAGGGTTCGTTGGAGGAACACTCCCACGCGGGCATGACGAAGCCGCGCAGGGTTTATCAACGCGAAGCAGCGGGACATGCCGCTGCGATGTCCTGCCTCAAATCAGCAGGACCATGCACTTGGCCGTTTCCCGGATGCCGGGAGGCCCACTACTGCGGATGTACGGCAGCGTGGCGCTCTCGCGGGTGGTATCGCCCGGAGCGGCCAGCAGGAAAGAAAGGAAGTCAGGAAGCTCTGCTATGGCAATGAGGACCGGCACCGGCACAGCGACCGAGGCGGTGGTGTCCTTGCCCTGGGAGGCGGCCGTGAGATTCACCTTCAGCGGGGTGTGCTCATGGGAGCCACCTTGATTCTCATGCTCATGATTCCGCGGAACGGTGCCATCGTGCTCGTGATGGTCCTCCTCGCAGGGAGCATGCAGGTCTCCATGGACGTGGTGGCAGTACTCGTAGCTGGTCTCCACGGCCTCGCCTGAGCACTCGCAGAGGAACCCGCGCTGCAGGCCAAACACCTGCGCGCCCGCCAGCGCCAGAAGCGCGAACAGGACTACGAAGGATCTAACCGTGCGGTTCATGCAGGCGGGAAGTTACGCGAGGGTCCGGGCAAAAGTCAATGCGCTTGTATGACGTGGGGCTGTGGGGATTTGTTCAATGCGGAAGGAATCTTGTCTGTAAAGAGGGGGTAAAAAGGGGCGCGGACTGCAAAAACGTCTCGTGAACACGTAGGCACGACTGACAACGGCAACCCTGAGCATGTTCCACCTTGCGCGAAGCGCTTTGGAGTGCACGTGCGAAGCACCGCTTTGGTGGGGAACTTTGCGGTCGGAGGGGCTGTGGGAATGCAGTCGGACGAAGATAACCGACCTCGGAGAAGGACAGGATATAGGGGTGCTGCTTGCGCTGTGGGTATTGGAAATGGTGTCGCGCCGCAAAAAGCGGTGCTTCGCACGCGCACTCCAAAGCACTTCGCGCAAGGTGGTGCACGTATTGGTACACTCTGCATTTTTAGACGCCACCAAACTCACGAGACGTCTCCAGGGAATGTTCTGCGTCATTTCTCAGCGCACAAACTCACGTGCAACACGGGATCATCCCCCTCCAGAAATCCTACTTTTCTGCCTGGAGCCGGTGCCATTGTGTTTCATTTTTGCAGCACAGGAAAAGAGCGGTGCCTGCCCTGCGTAGGAGCACCTGACTGACACCTTTCCTTTCACCTCGGAGCAAAGTGTCTGTGCTGTGCCTGATAGCTCCTGATACACCGTCCTACCGTCGCACCGCTTACCGTCGCACCGCTTACCGTCGCACCGCTTACCGTCGCACCGCTTACCGTCGCACCGCTTACCGTCGCACCGCTTACCGTCGCACCGGAAACCACCTCCCACCATGCAACCCACCGCACTCCCCATTCTCCTCGCGGCACTGACCGTCCTCTCCTCCTCTCTACACGCGCAGAGCACCCCGCCCGCATCGCTCAAGGAGGCCCTCACCTTCCACGCGTCCTTCGACCACGGCTTCGACGCCGACTTCTCCAAGGGCAGCAAGGCCTGCACCGTGAAGCAGGGCAAGGAGACCGTGCCAGCCGCGGAGAATGCCGAGGTGAAAATCGTGAGCGATGGCGCGAAGTATGGCAAAGCACTGCATTTCACGAAGAAGGGTGGCACACGTCCGCAGTACAGCGGCCAAGACGGCGTGCTGGGCTACAACGACAAGAGCTGGAGCGCGACGGTTTCCGTGTGGTTGCGCCTGACACCTGACCAGGACCTGGAGCCCGGCTACTGCGACCCGGTGCAGATTGTGGGAGATGACACGAAGAAGGGCTTCATCTTCCTGGAGTGGTCCCGCGATGAACGCCCGCGCTTCTTCCGCTATGCCATCCGCCCGCTGGTGCATCTGTGGAATCCCGACAACAAGGACTGGGCCACCATGGAGAAACGTCCCATGGTGCAGGTGGCCAATGCGCCCTTCGCCCGCGAGAAGTGGACCCACGCCGTCTTCACCCTGGAGCGCCTGAACGAGAAGGATGGCAAGCCCACAGGGAAACTGTATTTGAATGGGGAACTGCAAGGCGCGATTGAAGGCTGGGACCTCACCCTCGGCTGGGACCCCACGAAAGTATTGCTCGTCCTCGGTGCTGCCTACGTGGGACATCTGGATGACCTCGCCGTCTTCAATCGTCCCTTGAGCGCAGCGGAGGTGAAGGAGTTGATGAACTTGAAGGGCGGCGTGGGGGACTTGTATTGAGGCGCGGAGCGAACGAAACCCAACATAGCTCGCGTTAGCGAAGCTCTACGTAGCTCGCGAGTCCCTTCGCGAGGGGGCGAAATGCATGTGAGGTAGTACACTAGCCTCGCAACCATTCACGCGCCCAGGGGAACGAGGCGTTCCCCCTCCTTGGGCCTGCGCTCACCTCATGTGGTGATGCATCCGTCAAACGCACTGAGTATCGTCTAATTCGTACCATCGTACCCTTTCCCATCCACGGCAGCCAAAGCAGCCGCACCTTGACGGAGCCGCTTCATACGGGCCACCATCCGCGAAGGATTCTCCACCCAACCGCGTTACCTGCGACGATCCCGCTTTGCCTCTTTCCCCTTCCTCACCCACTGCCGCCATGCCCGCGACTCCACCCTTTGCACCCCGTTCTCTCTCCGCCCTTCTCGCGGCAGCGCTCATTCTTCCTACCACATCTGCCTTCTCCGCAGACCCCACCATCACCATCCAGGCAGGTGAGCAGGACCGCACCAATACGGTCGTCACCTTCACCCTCGGCGACAAGTGGCATGACAAAACCCTCTCGGCAAAAGAAACCGACGTCCCCGTGCAGGTGGACTCCGAGGGCCGCGCCTCATTCATACTCCCCAGCCTGGCAAAGGGCACCAGCCGCACGCTCACGCTCGTCCCCGCCAGCCCGGTGGGAAACAGCACCTCCGGCATCGACGTGGTACCCGGCGACGGCTCGCTAAACCTCGTCGCGAAGTCGACGGGCGACACGATTCCAAATCTCAGTACCCTCATCGCCACGTACCAGATGACGCCCGGCCCGGTGCCTGCGGGCACGTCCGAGGCCTTTGCGCATGGCGCGCACCTGCATCCCGTGTACTCACCCAGTGGAAAACTGCTCACGGGAAATCATCCACCAGACCATCCACACCAGCGCGGCATCTGGATGTCCTGGACAAAAACCGAATTCGGGGCGGGGCATCCTGACTTCTGGAACATGGGCAAGGACAAGTCCGGCAAGCTCACGGGGGAAATCCGTTTCGACAAGCTGCTAAACCACTGGAGCGGCCCGGTGCACGGCGGCTTCACCAGCACCCACCGCTGGCTGGATCACACCACCGGGACAGAGCGGGAGGTGATGCTGGAAACGTGGGACCTCAAGGCCTATCATACCATGGGACACCCTGATACCGCCGCCGCGACCCCGCCTTCCAGCGAGAAGGAGAAAGGCAAGCTGCCCGGCGTCTACCTGCTGGACCTCACCTCCACCCAGACCGTCACCGGTCAGGAACCCCTGAAACTGCCGAAGTACCACTACGGCGGCCTCGGCGTGCGCGGCAGCGCCCTGTGGGATGCCGTGGACCAGGTGACCATGCTCACCAGCAGCGGCCACGACCGCAAAACCGGCGACGCCACGAAGGCTCGCTGGGTCTGGCTCGGCGGCGAGGTGGAGGGCACTCCCACCGGCATCACCGTGCTCATCCACCCGGACAATTTCCGCTTCCCCCAGCCCCTGCGCCTGAACCCGAAGAACCCGCAACTCTGCGTGGCCCCGTCTGCGGATGGCGACTGGTCCATCGAACCCGGCAAGCCCCTCGTGCTGAAGTACCGCTTCGTCCTCATGGATGGCAAGCCGGACGCCAACGAGTTGGAGCGTCTATGGATGGACTATGCGCAGCCACCGAAAGTGGAGGTGAAGTGATGCGCGGGCCGGACCGGAACTGATAGAGGGACTGCGAGACGCGGCCATCCGTCAGACGGTCCGTTATTCGTACTTTTCGTTTCTTCGTACCCGCTCCCCCAGAGACACCCGGTTGCATAAGTCCCTCAGTTGGAACACACGCAAAAATCCATCCCAACCACTTCTGAATTGGGGTCCTTGTCAGATGGCATAACACGGTGTGCCAAACAAGGGGAAGAAAACTCTCCGCAACCCCCTTCTCATTGCACTATTATATAGACAAACTTTGTATAGGAGAGACATGCAAGGGCCTGCTGCCTTGCCAACACCTGATTCACCGTCATTCAAGAAGCGGCGGTGGCGCATGTGTGTCAGGTTGGTAAATGGAGAACTGCATGCCTGTCGAACCGTGAATTTGGTTCACTTTCTTCTGGCACGTTGAAGGAGCGCTTTGCGTCGTGGAGTGCGTGTGGCAAGCGTTAGCGCGACACCGCTTTGAACGGAGAGGATGAGCATCATCAAGCAGTGTCGCGATCCAATTCCGAAATATTCCCCCGCAGGGAAGCTCCGGATGCTGGATTCCACTGGAGTCCTCCACTATATATCAGGACGAGATTCCTCCGTTCAAAGCGGTGTCGCGGCCTCAAGGGAGACCTTTGCCACCGCGCACCAAGACGCAAAGCGACCTGGTGCGTCAAGAGGTGCGCGCCGCGCCATTTCCTTGTCTATCCAGTCAAGTACTCTCAGGCTGACGGAGCTCAAGGATTGGCCGCTTCATCTGTCGTTCTCTCACGCTTCGAGCGAGAGGCGAACGTCACGCTGGGCAGCTGGAGCGCCGGGGGGCACGAACGATGAAACGAAAAGCACGAATAACGAATGCATGTCAGTTACGCAACCAGCTTACAATCAACAAGTCGCGTAAATAGCTGATTTTAGCCCTGTTTTCTGCCCATCGCCGGTCACCCGTGATCCGCAGCTTGCCAACCTCACTTGCCACAGCCCGCATCCGCGTGCATCTAGGGCGGCTCCTCATTCCGCTTTTCATTCCCGCATGTCCCGTCAATTCCCTGCCAAACGTCTCGGTGTGCTCATGGTGGTGTCCGGCCCTTCCGGCTCGGGCAAGACGACGCTTTGCCGCAAGCTCGCCGACCTCGGCGAGGTGGTGTACTCCATCTCCGCCACCACCCGCGCGCCACGCCAGGGGGAGGCCCACGGGCGGGACTACTACTTCTTCTCCGAGGAGGAGTTCCTGGACAATGTGCAGCGTGGCGAGTTCTTCGAGCACGCCCGGGTACACGGGAATCTCTACGGCACGCTGAAGACCTATGTGAAGCAGAACCTGGAGCGTGGCATCGACGTGGTGATGGACATCGACGTGCAAGGCGCCGCCCAGGTGCGCGCTTGTGCGGATGAGCTGGTGCAGCGCTGCCTGGTGGATGTCTTCATCATGCCGCCGACTGTGGAGGCCCTGCGCGAGCGTCTCGCCGGACGCGGCACGGAGAGCGAAGAGAAGCTCTCCCTCCGCCTGCAGAATGCGCTCACCGAAATCGAGCACTGGCACGAATACCAGTACGCCCTCGTGAGTGACACCCGCGAGCTGGACCTCGACCGCTTCCGTGGTCTGCTGCTGGCGGAGCGGATGCGGGTGGAGCGGTTGTTGGATTGAGTTGCGCTCGAACAACAAACCGCGACCATCGGTCGCAGCCACAGCAGTTGCAGTCAGCCACAGCAGTTGCAGTCAGCCACAGCAGTTGCAGTCAGCCACAGTAATCGCAGGGCTGCCGGTGCGAAAACCCATGCCCATGGCGGCAGAGGAATGACTGAGCTTCAGAACTGTGGTTGTGACCGCTGGTCGCGAATGGGGCATCTCCTCCCATGACGACCAAGACTCCTTGAAGCGAGTGCAGCAACCCAGTTTCGGCCTCAGCGAATGAAGCACGTCTCCTGATTCGGCTGAAGCTGCTTACCACCGTTCGCGAGCCACATGGATTGCCGTCACCGCCGCTACTGCCTCCGTCTCCGCAGCACCAGCGCACTCAATCCCACTGCGAGTAATAGGGCACTCGAAGGCTCCGGCACGGCTTGAATGGTGAGCCGCAGAGAGCCTCCATCGCTCACATTCGAGATGGACCATTGCAGTCCGTCACCCAGCGTCGGCAGGTCGAGATTCGTATTCGCATCATCGGCACCATTGCGAAGATTCTCCCCGGTGGAGAATCCATTCAAGGCCAGCACACCCGCCCAATCCAGCAGGTCCCAGGTATCGCCTTCCGTAGCCGTATAGGTTGCATCAAGGGTCACCACAATGCGTGCGGCAGCATTGAGCGTGAGGCCTTGGCCGACGATGACTTTGTCCGAGGTGGTGCCATTCAAAATCGTGAGTTCAGTCACCGTCACGTACGGTCCTTGGGAATCCTCCAGTGGGGTGAGTGCGAGTCCGCCATTGATGGTCAGCGTACCCACACCGGAGCCTGCGGTGTCTCCGGGTGCCAGCTTCCCGTAGGTCAGAGTAGTCGAGCCCTGCACCGTGCCTGTGCCCGCCAGCGTGGTGCCACGCGCATTCATGATCACATCTCCCGCCCCGGTGCGGCCCACACCGCCAATGCCCACCTGCAGCGTACCGCCGCCCACATACGTGTTTCCGGTATAGGTGTTCGCTCCGGAGAGCACGAGATTCCCGCTGCCTGCCTTGGTCATGCCATTGCTTCCGGTGATCACCGCACCGATGGTGTTTGTGTTCGGTGTGGTGTTCGTCCCATTCGCCCACACCACGCCTTCTGCGGTGCCAAAGTTCAATGTACCGGCGCGCACGTTTCCCGTGGCGCCGATGGTGCCACCATTGTTGGAGAAAAAGACACCACCGCTCGTGACCGTGAGCGTCTGGCCCACACCTGTGGTCTGGTTGTCAGTGATGTTGCTGGCACTGAATCTCGTGAAACGCAGCGCATTGATCGTGGTGGCTCCGGCAATGGTCACGTTGTCGAGGCTCACATTGGTCGTGGGACCGGAGGTGTAGTTATTCGCATACTCTGCATCCACCAGCGCACGCACGCCCGTCGCCGTGTGGGTGGCAAAGCCCGAGGCGTATTGCTGGGAACCATTGATGTTCGCAGCACCCATCCATGGCATGATGCTCATGGTCGTGCTGCCTTCCGCACCGCCTCCACCGACAAGGAAGGACGCAGCATTGGCAAACGTGAGACGAGCCGTGCCTCCCAGAGTGCCACTGGTGATGTAGGCACTGGCGCCCGCACTGCGCTGCAGCGTAGCTATATTCAATCGTGTGCCCGCTGTCGTGGTCGCCCCCGACAGGCCAATCTGGCTGTAGGCACTCTTGAAATGCAGCACGCTCACATTGTCCGTCACCAGTTCCTGTCCGAGCCGCCACGGTGTATCCGCCGGGGTCGTTGCCGCCGCCTGTCCTACCGTGCGCAGCGAGCCACCGTTCATGGTGATGGTCCCGGTGGTGAGCCGCTGGCCTGGATTCTCCGCATGAGGACTCCCACTCCCCGCGTGAATGCTGCCTCCATTCTGCGTCAGGCCGGTCAGCCATCCATTGATGACAAACTCCGAGGCACTTGCCATCGAGGCATTGGTCAGAGTGAAGCTGCCGGTATTTGTGCCACCGATGCCACGATTCGCCACCAGCGTGCCGGTGAAGCTCTTCGGAGTGGTGCCGCCGAAGGACACGGACATGGCTCCGTTGTTCGTGATCACCCCGCTGCCCGTGATGTTCCCATTCACCGTCACGCCCGTGACGAAAGCCGCTCCCCCGCTGAAGGTAATGTCGTTGTCATTCGTGGTGATGGCACCGCTCATGGTCAGCGTATCGCCACCACCCAATCGGACCTGCAGGTCTGAGTTCAGTTCCACCAGCGCGCCGATGGTATTCGAAGGAGAGCCCGCGCCCGTGGTGTTGAGTTGCGCAGGCAGCAGGTCGACGTTGTCGAAAATCAGGCGGAACGTCTCCCCGCTGGCATTGGAGATGTTGATGGAACTGGGCGTGGTCGCATTGCTGTCGCCCAGATTCAGCACGCCCAGGGTGATGTCCTGACGGAGGCGGATCGTCTGGTTCCCGGCTATGTCGATGTTCACATTCGCCACGTCACCCTCTGCATTGGGGAAACCGGCGACCACACCGGTCCAGTTGGCATTCACGTTCCAGTTGTACGTGGAACTCGCCGCCGTCTCGTCCCACGTGAAGGTCTCCGCGCGCAACGCAGGCACGGGAAAGGCCCCGCCGCTTAACAAGCCAATCATCAAAATCAGAATGGCAGCGCGCTTGGAGGAAGATGCAATGAAACGGAGAGAACGGACAAAATCCATGAACCTACCCCGAACCGCCCGGACACGTCCCTTCTATCGAAATGGCCGAATCCTGCGGGATGATATGCGCGGATATGCCATCACCGGCATCGGGCAAGCTGCAAGCTCTGGAGCCCATGCCGGCACTCCGGCACAGACAGACGCGGGGGCGGCACACGTTGCAAGCACCCCACCACCTTTCGGTATATCAGCTTATCCTATCCAGTGATGTCCTCACCGTCTCCGCAAGCTGTCTTGCGGAGTAGGGCTTGCGGAGGAAGATGCTGTTCTCCAGCTCACGCAGGCGGCGCGTGACCACCTCATCATTGTACCCGCTGGTGTGGATGATTTTCAGCGTGGGCTTGTCCCGCTTCAGCAGGTCCGCCAGTTCCTGTCCAGAGAGCCCGCCGGGCAGAATGAGGTCCGTGAGCAGGAGCTCGATATTCGCCCGCTCCTTCTTCCAGATTTCCAGCGCATGCACCGCATTCACCGCGGTGAGCACGCGGTAGCCGTGGTGCTCCAAGGTGAGCTGCGCCACATGCAGCAGCGCCTGGTCATCCTCCACCATGAGAATGCACTCCGTGCCTCCGCGCACCGGCGGCAGTTCCGCCTGCGTGCTGCTGGAGGTCGACTCACGCGCCAGCGCCGGGAAGTGCACGCGGAAGAGGGTGCCGCGATTCAGCTCACTGTGGGCCTCGATCCAGCCGTTATGCTGCTCCACGATGCCAAACACCGTGGCCAGGCCCAATCCCGTGCCCTGACCGCTCTCCTTCGTCGTGAAGAATGGCTCGAAGATACGTGGCAGATGCTCCGGAGCGATGCCGGTCCCCGTGTCCCGTACGGAGAGGCACACATGCTTGCCCGGTTGCACGCCCGGATGCAGCGCGGCGCGCTCCGGCGTCACCTGCACTGGCTCCAGGGTCACCGTGAGCAGCCCTCCCGAGGGCATGGCATCACGGGCATTGATGGCCAGATTCATGAGCACCTGCTCCATCATCCCCGGGTCCGCATGGATGAGCGGCACCCCAGGCTCGAAGTGCGTCTCCAGCGCCACATCCTCACCGAGCACACGCCGCAGCAGGCGGATGGTACTCTCCACCGTTTCGCCAAGGTCGAGCGGTCGCGCCTTCTTCACCTCGCGACGGCTGAAGGTAAGGAGCTGCCGCGTGAGCGTGGCCGCGCGCTCGGAGGCATCCATGATGTCTCCCATGCCTTTCATCACGCGGTCCGGCAGCCCCTTCGTGGCCAGCAGCAGGGAAGTCTGGAGCTGGATCACGGCCAGCAGATTGTTGAAGTCATGCGCAATGCCACCGGCCAGCACACCCACGGCCTCCATCTTCTGGGAATGCCGGAGCTGCAGCTCCATTTCCCGCTGCGTGGTGATGTCATCCGCCACACCTGCCACGCGGTACACGCGACCTTCTTCATCACGGATGGGGAAGGCGCGGTCATGAATCCACCGCACGGCGCCATCCGGCCGGTGGATGCGGTATATCACATCATAGGCGCCCGTGGCCTGCATGGTGAGCGCCGCCTCCCGCACCGCATTGCGGTCCTCCGGGTGGATGGCCTCCATCCATGTCTGTGGAGACTGGTACAGCTCCGCGCAGGGGCGGCCCCACACCTTCTCATAGGCGGGGCTCACATAGATCATCTGGTTCTTCGCCAGGTCGGTAAGCCAGAAGACCTCGCCAATGCTCTCCGTCACCTGGCGGAAGCGCCGCTCACTGTCACGCAGCGCCTCCTCAGCCTGCTTGCGGTCGGTGATGTCCTGTCCGGTGCCCAGCATCTTCACCACCCGGCCACTGGCATCGCGATCCATGGCGCCACGGCTGTGCACCCAGCGTATCGCGCCATCCGGCCGCACGATGCGGTACTCGATGTCATAGGGCCTCAGTCCCGCGATGGCCTCCGCGTAGTGCTTCCGGCACCGCTCCCGGTCCTCGTCGTGAATGACTTCCAGCAGGTCCGTCAGCTTCAGCCGGCGCTGGGGCGAAATGCCGAAAATGCGGAAAATCTCCTCTGACCAGGTGACATTTTGGGTCTGCAGGTCCAAGTCCCAGTGGCCGATGCGGGCCATGCGCTGGGCCTCCTCCAGTCGGCGCTGACTCTCCTGCAGCGCTTCATTGAGGCGCTGCAGTTCAGAGGCATCCCTTTCCTGCGTCACTTTCATTTCCTTCAACGACAACCCCTTGCTGCTATGCGGGTGAGAGAACTTGGGCTTCCCACGGATTCTTGCCGCTAGCAAGAAATCCCGGCTTTCGCTCCCCACATTTGAAGCAGCGTTTACAAAAGGCGGTCACGATGAGGGTAACTTTACTCTGAATTGCGGAAAAGACGCCTCTTTGCTTCCAGAAAAAGAAGCTGCCCACCGGGTGCATGCAATCAGCGCAGCCTTTCCCCGGAGCCTGGTGAGGGGCAGCAAGTGTGCATGGCATGCTGCCGGCCCGGGGATGTTCGCTGCTTGAAAGGATCACAATGCTCCCCGGTGGGCAGAGTGCTTCGGCCTCCTGGTTCAGGGGAGGCAGCTGCCCGTGCGGCGGCAATCTCACAGACTTGGTCTCCTGTGAAATCAAGCACACCGCACGGGACTGCTTGGTTTGGGGTTTGACTAAAGGTCCGCCTAAATCGTTTTTACGATAGGACTTGTTTCCTTTGCGTCTTATAAGCAAAACCTATAAGCTGCCCCACATGGAATTGCGGCACCTCCGCTACTTCATCGCCGTGGCAGAAGCCTTGAGCTTCAGCAGGGCCGCCACGCGACTGCGCCTGTCCCAGCCCTCACTAAGCACCCAGATACGTGATCTGGAAACGGAACTTCACGTGAAACTTCTGGAACGTGACCGGAGCAATGTCTCCCTCACGGATGCCGGCACCGTCTTCCTGAAGGAAGCGCGCAGCGTGCTCGCCCGGGCGGAGAAAGCGGTGGCGCGTGCGCGTGAGGCCGCTGCCGGCATCACCGGAGAGCTGCGCATCGCCACCGTGGACCTGCTCACCATCAAGTTCCTCCCCGGCAGCCTCACCCGCCTCCATTCCTCCACGCCCACCGCCAAGGTGCATGTGCAGGAGCGTGCGCCTTCCGAGCAGCTTCCCCTTCTGCAGGCGGGCAAGATTCACGTCGGCTTCGTGCCCATGCACTTCGCGCGACTCGCGGCGGGACGCGGACTTGGCAAAGTCGGCATCATCCACTGCCCGCTCGCCGTCATGATGTCCGCCTCGAACCCGCTGGCGAAGAAACCCGGCCTGCATCTGCTGGAACTGGCGGACAGCACCTTCATTCACATCACCATGTTCGGCTCAGATGCGCAGCGCATGTGGACGGAGGAAATCTGCGAGTCGATGGGCTTCGTCGCCCGCATCGGCACCAGCGCCACCACGGTGGACAATCTCATGAGCCTGGTCTCTGCCGGCGCTGGAGTGATGCTCATACCCATCGTGGCCCAGCGCCCGGAGACACCCGGTGTCGTGGTCGTGCCCCTGCTGGACAAGGGCCTCGATTACGAGCTTCACATGATGTACAACCAGAAGTTCCCCTCAGACCTGCGGGATACCTTCATGGAAATCGTGAAGGAGGAAGTCATCAAGCTGGGACCGGAGTACTCGCCGCTGGCGGAAGGCGCACCCTCTGCCACCGCCAGGGCGAAGAGCAATCACAAGCGCGGCCACAACGGCCATGAGAACGGCAGTGGTGGTGGCAACGAGAATCACGCTCGCACCAGCAAGGCACGGAAGTGACCATGCACGTGACGTCGCGATGACAGTCCCGCACTTTTCAGATGCCACGCGCGCGTGGCCCCGCCATACTTTCCGCATGACCCCTGCCCCGCTGCGGCTCGTTTTTCTCCTCACGCTTTCCTCAGGCCTCACTGCCGTGGCCCTGCTGCCTGCTCCAGCCAAGGCGCAGGAGCCGCCGCCCGCCGCCACCAGCAAGCCCGGCGATGACCCGGCCTATGCCCAGCTCGAGCTGCTCACCCGGGCCATGGAAATCATCCGCCAGAACTATGTGGATGAGAAGAAGGTGAATTACGAAATGCTCGTGGAAGGCGCGCTGGAAGGCATGCTGCGCAAGCTGGACCCCCACTGCGAGTACATGGGCCGCTCCCTCTTCGAGGAGATGCAGCAGGAGCAGCGCGACACCTCGGAAGGCGTCGGCATCACCATCGCCCTGCGTGAGGGCACCCTCACCATCATCACGGTGCAAGAGAATGGACCCGCCGCGAAAGCCGGCGTGCTGCCCAATGACCAGATCATCCGCATCGGAGAAGTGCTCACGGACAGCATGAGCACCATGGAAGCGGTGCAGCATCTCAAGGGGAAAGCAGGCGAGCCCATCCGCATCACCGTGCGCCGCCCGGGCACGAAGCAGTTCCTCGATTTCAATCTGGTGCGCCAGGCGCTCCATGAGAGCTCCGTGCGGGATGCCATGCTGCTGCATGACCGCCTCGCCTCACCGTGGAAGATTGGCTACGCACGCATCACCGAGTTCACCCAGAACACGCCCAAGGACCTGGGCAATGAACTCGACAAGCTGGAGAAGGCTGGCATGCAGGCCTTCGTGCTCGACCTGCGCAACAATCCCGGCGGCCTCATCGACTCCGCGGTGGGTGTGTGTGGCGAATTCCTGCCGCCGAATACGGTCGTCGTGACTACTGAGGGCCGCGTGGCTTCGCAGAATCCCCCGCCCTACCGCACGCCTTCACGCACTGGCAAAGCATTGCGCAAGTACCCCCTCACGGTGCTCATCAACCACGGCAGTGCGAGCGGCTCTGAACTCGTGGCCGGTGCTCTGCAGGACCTGAAGCGCGCCATCATCGTGGGCACCACCAGCTTCGGAAAAGGCTCGGTGCAGACCATCCTGCCCATGAAGAACGGAGCGGCCATGCGCCTCACCACCGCGAAGTACTACACCCCCGCCCACCGCACCATCCACGAGAACGGGGTGGAGCCGAACATCGTCTCCTCCCTCACCAGCGAGGAGGAGGGCAAAATCATGCAATGGCGCGCAGACACCTCCTCCGGTGAAGCGCGTGGGCTGGACCTGGCCAAGCTCGGCGACCGCCAGCTCGAGCGCGCCACGGATGTACTGAAAGGGGTGCTGGTCTATCAGCAGTTTGAGAAGCCCTCCTCCCCTGCCGCTCCGGCGCCCTCCCCCGCAAGCGCTGCACCTGCCCCCGCCACTGGCAAACCAGGCGAGACCAAACCCGCTCCCAAAGCCGCACCTGCCCCGAAGCCGAAGCCTGCGCAAGTGCCCGACAAGATTCCACCACCCGCACCAACAGCGACACCTGCACCCTCAACGCCCACTCCCGCGCCTGTGCCTGCACCCACTCCTTCTTCCACACCTCCCAAGGACGAGAAGAAGCCGACGGCTCCGCCTTCCCAGAGCTGAAGTGCGCTGCACGTTTCTGATTCAAAGACGCACTCTCCGAAAAGACCCGTGCCACACGCGCGTTTCCCAACCCTGCCATGATCCGGTCCCTGCTCACCTCCACCGCCCTGCTTGCTCTCACCACCGCGTCCTCGCTTCATGCTGAGGAATGGTCCCGCTTCCGTGGTCCCAACGGCACCGGTGTGGGTGATGCGAAAAACCTCCCCGCCACCTTCGACGACAGCAACACCGCCTGGTCGGTGAAGCTCGGCAAAGGCTGGTCCTCCCCCGTGCTGTGGAAGGACAAGGTCATCGCCACCGTGGAGACAGACGGCGGCCATCGTGCCGTGATGTGCCTCAGTGCCGTGGATGGCAAGACGCTGTGGAAACATGAGGAGGCCTTTCAGAGCCACCAGCAGCACAAGTTCAATTCCTTCGCTTCCAGCTCCCCCTTCGTCGATGCCGAGCGCATCTACATCAACTGGACCAGCGGCGACTCCGTGGCCGCCCTCGCTCTCGACCATAGCGGCAAACCTCTCTGGCGCCGTGAGAACCTCTCCCCATATGTCCATGAGCACGGCTCCGGCTGCTCCGCCATCGTGGCAGATGGCGTGATGCTCATCCGCTCCGAATTCTCCCTGGAGAAAAATGGCAAAAGCCTCGCCACTCCAGAGCAGGTGGACTGGAAGCCCAGCCTGCAGGGCCTTGATGCCGCCACCGGAAAGACCTTGTGGAAGATTGACCTGCCTCACACCATCAATCCCTACAGCACCCCCGTGGTGCGCGACCTGCCTGATGGGAAGAAGGAATTCATCGTGGCCAATACCACCAGTGGTGTGATGGGATTGGATACCAAGACCGGCAAGATCAACTGGCAGCACAATCCCGGCCTCCGCCAGCGCAGCGTCGGCTCCTTCGTCCTGGCCAACAACCTCCTCTTCGCAGCCTTCGGCTCGGGCGATGGCGGCAAGGAAAGCGCCCTGCTGAAGCTCGGCAATGGCAAGGCCGAAGAGGCCGGCTCCATCATCAAGAACATTCCGTATGTGCCGACTCCTCTGCTCATCGGCGACCGTCTCTACATGCTCAAGGACGGCGGCATCCTGACCTGCCTGAAGTGGCCCTCCGGTGAGGAAGTCTACAGCGAGCGCGTGGTCGGCGGCAGCGGCGGCAGCACCAAGTACTTCGCCAGCCCCGTGGCATCCGATGGAAAAATTTTCTGCTGCTCCCAGACCGGCGAAGTCGTTGTCGTGAAGGCCGGTGACCAGTTCGAAATCCTCGCTGCTAACAAACTCGACAGCCCCATCAACGCCACCCCCGCCATCGGCCACGGCCGCATCTACGTGCGCACGCAGGACTCGCTGTACGCCATCGGCGCAAAGACGCCGGTGCTGCCGTAGTCGCCACCTTTCGAGGTAGCCATCAGTCGCCGAAGGCCTTGGACTGCGCGCAGCCTGCTGTGGCGATTGTCATTTCTCCGAATCACACCACTCCTCGACAATGGCTCTCCGGAACCGCTGCCTGAAAGGCAGCAGGATCCCGCAGGGCGGGACCAGGGTTAGGGAGCCTCAGCGACCGACACCCTGGGTAAGCGAATAAAGATGCTCGATCCTGAAGGGGTCGCGGAGTCGTGATACGCTGCGCAGGTGAATCATCCTCCTGCACCCCTCTGGCCCTGGCAAAAAGTGCTCTCCCAGCGCATCGAAGCCGTCCACAGCACGTGTGCCGGTATTGAAGGCGCAAATTACCGCGTCGTGGGCATCGAATTAGAGAATTGTGTTGTCCTCAATCTCTCCCATCCTCACGAGCTCTACGACATTGATTCCACGACGGTTCACGCGAACTTTGATCACGAGTTCGGAGACGGGGAACTTTCTTCCGAGCAGATTGCTGGCAGCACCCTGCGCGCGCTGCTGTACATGTACCTTCCTACAGGACGCTATCTCTACGTAGCCATCCTGAATGACGGGACCTATCTGACCGCTAATCCTGCCTTCAACTACACGGAGTTTGCCTTTGGTCACTTCGATGAGTGGAAGCCGGAGGCAAAATCGCGACTGCCCTACGGCAACAATGAATTCCTTTCACTGCCGTTCTTCAACGCCTGGACTCATGAGCGCGTGAATCCGTTTGCCATTCAATGGAAGCCTCGCGCGATCATCGAAGTCTCACAATTCACCCACCATGAGAAGGACATTGCTCATCTCCACCATCGTCTTGGGGATTGCCGCCCCTCTAGCCATCGCCGCTGATCCGCCGAAACCAACAGAACCGATCTTCCTCAAACCGGCGGATCCTCCGAAAATAGAGGTGCCTGATCGCTATGAAGGAATGATCATCGAGATCGCAGCTGACGGCACGCTGCAACTCGACGGTGAACCGCTGCCTGACCTCTCCGGACTCGATCAAAGGCTCGCTCGCTGGGTGACCTCAGTGAAGTTCATCTCTCCACGCATCGTTCTCGACCCTACCGTCCCATCCAATAATGTAAAACGGCTCCGAGAAATCATCCTCATTGTCCGCAAACACACGGAAGTCTACGACGTGCCCCTCCAGTAACGTCCTATGCACCCTGTAGAAACCTCCGCGAGAGTTATCGGAAGCATGATCCAAGGCACGGAAATCATTGGCCCTTGCTGGGATCGCCTCCCTGATGAAAAACGGGACCTGCTGATTCGAATGTGGCAACACTTCATCCAGCAAGACCCCATGAGCGCCGCGGAGAACATCATGAACACCCTCTCGTCCCATCCGGATCTGCAGGATGCATGGAACGTATTGAGTCCATCCATTCAGCAAGTTCGAGGAAATGCCATGCGAGTGATAGCTGTAGGCACGATTACTCGCCAACTCTAAATTGTCGTCCTCTCCATGACCCCCATCACCGGCTACCGCCTCATCACCCCGGAGGACCTTTCATGGCGCCCCTCCAACCAGATGCTCATCCCCAACGCGGACTACCTCGAACGCACCGGAAGCCAGCTCCTCGGCGCACGTCTCTGGCGTTACCCAGCCATGAGTGCCGGCACCTGGCACAAGCACATCTGCGCGGAGGAATTCTACTTCGTTCTCGAAGGCACCGGTCGCATCCGCATCGGTGAAGACACCCTCACCGTCCCTAAATACGGCGCCGTCCTCGTAGGCCCCGAGATGCTGCGGCAGGTTTTCAACGACACCGAAACCGAAACCCTCTGGCTCATCCTCGGTGCACCAGACAACGAATTCGCTCCCGGCGAACCTTTCGACATCAAACGCTTCTATCCAGAAGACCCCAAGCAATTGCCCAAAGAACTCGAAGGCGTGAACTGGCCGCCGGCACCCCAAGGAGGTTAGGCGTCCTCGCCTGACAGTGGGAGTTAGGCTTTCCAGCCTGACCGAACATGTGCCTCAAGCTCCACAACCCCAAGTGGCCTTCCCCCGCGTAACTACGCAGACTTCGTCCCCCCATTTCTTCCATCTGGATTTTCCGAAACAGCGCGTGCACTTTCGTCGCCACCTCGAAGCGCACCACACCGCCTCCATGCCCCCAACCAAAGGACTCAGCTTCATCGCCGCCATCGAGGCCCTCAAGGGCGCCCTCGTCCTACTGGCAGGCTGCGGTCTACTCACCCTGATACACCATGATGTGCATGCGGCTGCGGAAGCCCTCGTGCATCGCTTCCACCTCAACCCCGCGCACGAGATCCCCAAGGTCTTCATCCAGGCCGCCGGCACGGTGAACGATTCACGCATCGAGTTCCTGGCCGTCTGCGCCGCCGCTTATGCCACCGTGCGCTTCATCGAGGCTTACGGCCTCTGGAAAGGCCGCCGCTGGGCCGAATGGTTCGCCGCCATCAGCAGCGGCATCTACATTCCTCTCGAACTCTCCGAACTCACCCATGGCATCAACTGGCCCAAGGTGACCATCCTCGTGATCAATGTCATCGTTCTGGCGTACATGATCTATGTGCTGGTGCAGGGTAAGAAGAGTCAGCAAGGCACGAATATTTGAGATACCCTCGGGAACGTAACGCGCACATTCCCCATTTGCCCATGACCGCTCGAGTGAAATGCCGCAAGTGCCCGGCCATGATCCTTGAGATCACCGTAGCGACTTACCACGGAACCTGTCCCGCATGCGCTCGCACCAAAGGGGCTGCCAATCGGCTGAAGCAGTTCTGGGACTACCTCTGTGCGTGCTGGATGGTGGGGTGGATGTGCTTGATGTTGCCTTTTCTCCTGACGTTTCTTGGAATCAGAAGGGTTTGGAGATGGCAGCGGTTCCCTTTCAACAAACGCGCCATGCTTCAGGGAATCCAACACTACTACCCAGACCGAAAAGAAGCCCGCAATTACTTGAATGGGGTCATTGATGGATATTGGGATTGCGAACCAGAATATCCCACCCTCGGCCGACCTGGAATGCCACACGATTTCGGCATGATCGCTGGGGGTCGTCTGCGGCGTGGTGAAATTTCTCCTTCAGAAATTCCTTGATGCTTTCGACCGGTTGCCTCTTACGCTGAAGGCGTAGAAGAGGCACAGTAACGAGCCTCTCAGGACGCAAACGCTCACTCCCCCCGCGTCTCCACTTCCTCCGCCCCCTTCACCGCCACGACCGCCATCACCTTCAGCAGCACTGCACCTGCTGCATAGCCGATGGTAAACTCCGGCGCCGCGGTGAACCACGCGAAATGATTCTCCACCCCGGCGGGTGTGAGCTTGTAGGAATGAATCAATCCCACCGAGGAGAAGAACGACGCCACCAAGAGCCACATCGCCGCCGCCTGGAACTTGCGATCAATCACAAATGCCATCACCGCCGGATAGATCACCGAGGTGATGAGGAACCCCTGGCTCAGGGCAATCACGCCATAAACATACAGATTGGGTGCGAACTTGTCCGCCGTGCCCGCCAGGCTCGTGCCAGCCACCCGCAGGGTGGTTTCAATCTGCACCAGCAGCCACGCCGCCAGCGACGGAATGAGCCCCATGGCGACGGCCAGCGCATGCGGCTTCGGACTGGCTTGAAAGGCCTGCGCCGTCATCACGATGCCAATCCACAGCAGAATGCCCAGCGTGGCTTCCAGCGGCACCACCTGCAGCACGTGTCCCGCCGCACCCAGCACGGCCAGCACACAGATCACCGTGCCATTCATCCACGAGTATCCCCAGCGCGCGCCCATCGCCTTCCAACCCGGATGCCCGATGTACAGTGTGGTCGCAAACGGGCTGCCCAGACAGGCAGATACGATGCTGCCAACGCCATTCGCCACGAGTGAGGGCGCAGTGTCATACTTGTCTCCCGCCGCCTCCGCGCTCTCCAGGCACTGCAGGGACCCGATGATATTGAAAAGGCCCATGGGGAAAATCACCGCCATGTAGCTCCACCCCACCTCGGAAAAGAGGAACCCAAACAAATCTCCACCCGACCAGTGCGGCACATGAAAGCCAATGGGCTCCACCGACGGGCTGCTCCAATCCGGGGCCAGTCCTCGCGCACGCAACAGCCACGCCAAGCCCGTGCCCAGCACCACCGCCACGAACCCTGCTGGCAATCCCAGCGGCAACTTCAGCTTCGCCGCATAGCAGAACAGAATCAGCAGCATGGGCAGCACACCCACCGACGGCATCGCAAAAAGCTGGAACACGAACCCCATCGCGATGAACGTCACCGCAATGCCCGCCAGCGAGGACAGCAAGGCCGCACGCGGTGCGTGTGCCCGCAGCGCCCGCCCAAACGCCGCGCCGATGAACTCCATGACGCCGCTGATGAAACACGCAAACAGCCCCGCCTTCCACGCCAGCGAGGCATCGCCCGTCTGCCGGTAGATGGGCGCCATGATGAAGACGATGTAGGCAAACAAGCTGACCGTATTGATGCCGTATGGCATCGCCGTCACGTCATCACGTCCCTCCCGCTTCGCCAGCCGCCATGCCTGCCATGCGTAGAAAAAATTCCCCACCAGGATGGACACCGCCGCACCCGGCAGAATCTTCGAAGTCACCTCCCCCGGCGTCATCCCACAGAGCACCGGGCACAGGTGATAGATCAGCAGGAGCTGTAGCAGGTTGTCGACAAACAGTCCGAAGAAGCCATCGAAGTCACCCTTGGTGACGCGGAGGAGTCCGGGAGAAGAAGAGGCAGAGGCGGCCATGCGGTGGAGATGAAAGCAGGATGTGTGCGAGCTGGCAAAGGCTGCCGCTGCTCCGTGGCATCATTGAATCATCTCCTGAAACTCCGCTTCGCTGAGCACTTTTACACCAAGCTTCGTCGCCTTCTCAAGTTTGCTGCCCGCCTCTTCCCCCGCAAGGAGATAGCTGGTCTTGCTGCTCACGCTGGAGGACACCTTGCCGCCATGGGAGCGGATGATGTCCGCCACCTCGTCACGTCCCCGGCCCAGCGTGCCCGTGATCACCCACGTGGTGCCTGCCAGTTTGTCACTGGCGCGCTCTTCCTGGGGATTGGCAAAGGTCAGCCCTGCCACTCGCAGGCGCTCCAGCCGCTTCACGTTTTTCTCATCGCGGAACCAGTCATGGATGCTCTGCGCCACGATGCCGCCAATGTCCTGCACCTTCAGCAGATCTTCCATGGAAGCCGCTGACAGTGCATCGATGGAACCAAAATGTTCCACCAACGAGCGCGCCGAGGACGCGCCCACCTGCGGCACGCCCAGGCCGAACAGCAGTCGCCACGGCGGCTGCGTCTTGCTCTCCGTGAGTCCCTTGATCAGATTCTCAATGCTCTTCTTTCCCTGCCTCTCCAGCTTGCTGAGCGCCGCTTCATCCAGGTCATAAAGGTCCGCGATATCATGCACGAGCTTGATGTCCACGAGCTGTCCCACCACCTGCTCGCCGAGGCCACGAATGTCCATGGCGCCGCGATGCGTGAAGTGCTCCACACGCCGCTTCACCTGCTCTGGGCAATCACTGTTCGGGCAGCGGATGGCCACCTGTCCCTCGTCCTTGCGCACCGGTGTACCACATACGGGGCACTCCGTTGGCACGGGCACCGGCGTCTCATCCCCCGTGCGCTTCTCCGTGTTCACGGACACCACCGCAGGGATGATCTCACCCGCTTTCTCAATCGTCACGAAATCACCCACCCGAATGTCCTTGCGCACAATCTCCTCGAAGTTGTGCAGCGTCGCATTGCTCACCGTGCTGCCGCTCAGAAACACCGGAGTCAGCCGCGCCACCGGCGTGAGCGCGCCCGTGCGGCCCACCTGGATGTCCACCGCGAGGAGCTTCGTCTCCGCCTGCTCTGCCGCATACTTGTAGGCAATCGCCCAGCGAGGCGCCTTGCTGGTGGAGCCCAGGTCACGTTGCTCTGCAAAGGAGTCCACCTTGATGACCGCACCGTCCGTGTCATACGGCAGTTTCCGTCGGCGCTCGTCCAGCTCGTGAATCACGCCCAGCATCTGCTCGATGGTATCGCAGTCCCACAGCAGTTCCGCCTTGGGCAGGCCCGCCGCATGCAGCAGGTCATAGATCTGGCTCTGCGATTGCAGCTTC
The DNA here is from genome assembly GCF_003315205.1 of Roseimicrobium gellanilyticum. Lineage (NCBI taxonomy): Bacteria > Pseudomonadati > Verrucomicrobiota > Verrucomicrobiia > Verrucomicrobiales > Verrucomicrobiaceae > Roseimicrobium > Roseimicrobium gellanilyticum. Next base: position 197,174 of record NZ_QNRR01000006.1, read on the forward strand.
GCTTCCCCATGATCACCCATGCCGTAGAAGATGACGCTCAGGGGGCGCTTCGCCGCATCTCGCGAGTCGAGCTGCTTCAGAGAGCCAGCCGTCGAGTTGCGCGGATTCGCAAAGCGCGGCTCGCCCGCCTCCTCACGCTCCTGGTTCATCTTCTCAAACTCCGCGCGGTTCATGTACACCTCACCACGCACTTCAAAGGTCTGCGGCACATGCTTCGGCAGACGCAGCGGCAGCGAGCGGATGGTCTTGAGGTTTTGCGTGATGTCATCCCCCACACGTCCATCGCCGCGCGTCACACCGTGTTTCAGCACGCCGTTCTCATAGCGCACGGAAACGGCCACGCCGTCCACCTTCGGTTCGATGGTGCATTTGATCTTCTCCCGCCCCAGCCCCTTCTGCAGACGTGTGTAGAATTCACGCAGCTCCTCCTCGGAGTACGTGTTATCCAGGCTCATCATCGGCACGCGATGCGTGATCTGCGCAAAGCCATCCAGCGGAGCGCCGCCCACACGCTGGGTGGGTGAGTCCGGCGTGATGAGTTCCGGATGCTCCTTCTCAATGTCCTGCAGCTCACGCAGAAGCAGGTCAAATTCACGGTCACTGATCTCCGGCGCAGCCTGTTGGTAGTAGAGGCGGTTGTGGCGCTCGAGTTCAGAGCGCAGGTGTTCGGCACGCTTCGCGGGGGTCTTGTCCATGCGGACAGGATTAGCAGGGGCGGGTCAGGGTTCGCAAGGCTGCTTTTGTTTCATCCGGATGCCCGGCACGCACAGCAGCACCATTCCGAAGAGCGAACCGAGAATCCCACCTGCCGAATCCGCCAGCCAGTCTCCCAAATCATTGCCACTGCGGTTGGGAATGAAGGTCTGATGGAACTCATCAAACGCGCCCACGAACGCCGCGAAGAGCAGCACCAGGAGCGCCGTCTTCAGCACCGTCCTTCCGGGATTCTTCAGACGCAGCCCCACGAAGAGACACAGCGAGCCCAGCGTGAAATACCCGGCGTGGTAGACCTTGTCCCGATCGTCGAATTCCGGGCCTGGAGGCTGCAGGTGGGACTGGTTGGACAGCACAAAGAGCGCGACAAACCAAATGGCGACAGCAAGGAACCAGAAACCGGGACGGCGAAGCATGGGATGGGAAAGCAAAAATCTCGTGGTAGAGCCCGCCTTGCGCAAGCGTGGCACCGCACTTTGAAGGTTTTGTCCATCCTAGACGCCCCCTTTCCCTCGGACGGCAAGGGGACTCATCCCTCTCCTACGCTCGGTCACAGGCCCATTTTTGGCAGTTCAGCGCACGAATTTATCGACACAATCTTTCTAGGAATTTTGATTGTTGTTAACTAATCCATGCGCTTAAAGTCCGGCTCCTAATCCACACATGAAACTGTCCTCCCTCCTCTCCCTGGTCGCCTGCCTTGCCTTCACCTCCGTCGCCTCCGCCGACACGACGACCATCCATTACCCCGACGAGGAGAACGCAGTCTTCACCGTGACCGCTCCGGATGACTGGGAATTTGAAGCTGGCACGGAAGACGACCCCTACTGCACCCTCACCAAGGAAGACACCGTCCTCTACTTCAAGACGGTCGAAGGCACCGAAGAAGCTCTCACCGAGGCCATCGAAGAAACCTACGAATATGTGAAGGAAACCTACCCGAAGGCAGAACTGCCCAAGCCCGAGGAAACCAAGATTGATGGCAAGCCCGCCCTCGCCGCTGCCGGCAAAGGCAAGGACGAAGACGGCACTCCCACAGAGTTCGGTTTCGCCTGGGTCTTTGTTGGCAAGGGCAAGATCGCTGAGATCTGGTTTGAATCCGCCGACACCGACAAGAAGATTGTCGAAGAAGCCGTGAAGATTCTGAAGTCCTTCAAGGCTGGCAAGTAAGCTGCCGCAGCGTTGATTTCTCGAGCCTCTCTTCTGCACTACAGGGGAGAGGCTTTTTGTCGCCCCGAATCACAGCCGGGTCAGAGGACTCAACTTCCACTGTCAGACAGTAGGTCTAGCTCCCGGCTAGTCCTTCATCTCCTCTTCCATCCGCTCACTGAGCCATTGCTTGATCATGCTCTGGTAGTTCAGGTAGCGGCGGCGGGCGATGCGCTTGATGCGGCTGAGCATGCGCGGGTCGAACCGCAACGTGATCGTCGTGCTCTCACGCACATCCGGGCGGTGCATGGAACTCTGCATCAACCGCGCATCCAACTGGTGCTCGGACCAAAACTTGGCCTCATCCTCTTCGGTTTCGAAGTGGGGGAGTTCGCTCCAGGTCCGGACAGATTTCATGAGAGGTAGATGGCGGCCAGGGTGCGCTTAGAGGTCCTCGGATTTCTTCCGTTCGTAGAAGTGATCCTCCTCCGGGGTCATGGGACGCGACAGGATCACGCGGTAGCGCTTCCCGTCCGTCCAGAAGATGCTGAAGATGCCCTTCCCCGCGAGCGACTTGCCCAGGGAGAAATATCGTGCCTCGCGCGGACTGTCGCTTTCACCATCCGGCAGGAACTTGAGGGCAAAGGGGTCCTCGAACGTCTCCTCAATGTCCTTGGGGGGCAATTGGGAGAGGTCGAATGGGACGTCGAGCCAGTCAAATTCCATGCGTCTATCGGCGGGGCATGTGTATATACGTGAATTTCAAAGCATTCTAGGATTGATACTGGATCAGTTCAATCTCGTATCCTTCCGGAGCATCAATGAATGCAAAAACTCCGCTGCTGCTCTTGGTGGGTCCGTCGGAGAGGGGATAGCCCTTGGAGGCGGCATGCTTGGCAAAGGTCTCCAGGTCCTTCACCTCGAAGGCCAGGTGCGTGAGGTCGGGCCCTACCACCACCGGACCACTGGCCGGATAGCTGCAGATCTCGATAAGCTCCTCGCTCTCTGGCGCCTTCAGAAAGACCAGCTCAGAGCCACGCGGGGACTTGTGCCGCTTCACCTCCTCGAGCCCGAGCACGTCCTTGTAGAAGGAGATGGTCTTCTCCAGGTCGGTCACTCGATACCGGGTGTGTAGAAGTTTTGAAACCATGGGTGAGGAAAAGGGTCGCGAATGCGTTGCGCCCGAGAGCGCCCGTCACTTGTCCCTAGTACATCCAGCCGGAAAAGCACGCAGCCTTTCATAAAAGTTTTCTCATCTGTTGCTGCCGGGGTTCGGATAAGGCAGTCTTCATGCCAAGGAACATGCTCACGTTCAGGAAAGACCGCTGGCAGGGGAATGGCTGGCCCAGCATCGATATCGATCCCGCGGAGGCCCGTTATTTTCCCCGGCTGCTGGCCCACCTCATCGCCACCTACGGGGCAGCACCGACCAGCGTGGTGGAGACCTTGGATGGCTACATCGCCGACCTCACCCTCCTCGGCACGGAAGTCCAGGTGCTGCTGGATACCTGGACCTTCTCCTTCGCCATGCCGGATGAATCCGTTCGCGACCGCCTCCTGGCAGAGCTGGAACAGCTTCCTGCGGAATACTTCGAAGATGCCGCGTCCTTTTCCAGCGACTGCTTCGAAGCGAAGTTCAGAAGATTGGCCGATTGATGGTCACCAGCATGTTGCTTGGACCGCCGACCCGAAGTTGCTGCCCAGAGTTCGCGAGCCTTAGCGGCCGACACTCTGGGTAAGTCGCCCTCCCTACCAACCCCGAAAGGGCGGAGGAGCAGGTACCATGGCGGCAATGGCAAAAGATGGCTGGCAAGCCCGCACCACCGCGCTATAGCCTGCGGAACGCAACCCACTTCCTCACCCATGTCCTCCCTTTTCATTGGCATCGACAGCGGCACGCAGAGCACCAAGGCCATCGTGCTCGACCTCGAGTCCGGCCAGATCGTCGCCCACGCCCATCGCAAGTATGATCTCATCGAAGGCCTGCCCGCAGGTCATCTCGAGCAGCATCCCTCTGAGTGGATCACCGCGGTGGAAGGCTGCATCAGTGAGTGCGTGGAGCACCTCGGCGACAGACGGAAGGACATCGCCGGCATCGGCGTGAGCGGCCAACAGCACGGCCTCGTGGTGCTGGACAAGGACGACCAGGTCGTGCGCCCCGCGAAGCTCTGGTGCGACACCTCCACCGCACCGCAGTGCGAGCAGATCGCGCATGAGTTCGGCGGTCAGCCCGGCTGCATTGCCCTCGCAGGAAATGCCATCCTCCCCGGCTACACCATCCCGAAGCTCCTTTGGCTGAAACAGAACGAGCCGCAGAACTTCGCCAAGGTCACCTCCATCCTGCTGCCGCATGATTACATCAACTTCTGGCTCTCCGGCGTAAAGCGCATGGAGTACGGCGACGCCAGCGGCACCGGCATCCTCGATGTCCGCCAGCGCACGTGGAACCGCGAGATTTGTGACTTCGTGGATGAGCGTGTGCTCAGCATGCTGCCTCCGCTCGGCTCCTCGCAGGAAGTGCATGGCACCATCCGCCCCGAGCTCGTGAAAAAGTGGGGCCTGAATGACAACGTGATCGTCAGCGCCGGGGGTGGAGACAACATGATGGGCGCCATCGGGACCGGGAATGTGAAGCCCGGCATCATCACCGCCAGCTTCGGCACCAGCGGCACCCTCTACGGCGTGGCAGATGCTCCCGTGGTGGATGGCCAGGCCGAAGTCGCCGCCTTCTGCGACAGCAATGACCTCTGGCTGCCGCTCGTGTGCACCATGAACGTGACCGTCGTCACCGAGCAGGTGCGCGAGATGTTTGGCTGGACCATTCCCCAGCTCGAAGCCGCCGCTGCCGAAGCCCTGCCCGGCGCGGAAGGTCTTCTCTTCCTCCCCTATCTCAATGGCGAACGCACCCCTAACCTGCCCAATGGCACCGGTGTGATCCACGGCCTGCGCCCGGGTAACATGAACCCGCGCAACCTTGCCCGCGCCGCCATGGAAGGCGCCACCCTCGGCCTCGCTTATGGCCTGCAGCGCTTCCGTGAGCTCGGCATGAATCCCGCTGAAATCCGCCTCACCGGCGGCGGCTCCCAGAGCAAGGCATGGCGCCAGCTTGCCGCGGATATCTTCAATGCCGAGGTCGTCACCCTTGCCACCGCGGAAGGCGCGGCCCTCGGCTCCGCCATCCAGGCCGCCTTCGCCCTGCAGAAGCGCGACGGCAAAGCCACGAACATCGAGGAACTCACCTCACGTCTCGTGACCCTGGATGAGAGCACCCGCTGCCGTCCGGATCCCGCACGCGTCGCGCTCTATGCTGAAAAGCTCGAGCAGTTCAGCAGGCTCACGCAGCGTCTGCGCGAGGTGGAGTATCTTTGATTTTCCGCATCGCGCTACGTGGCAAAAATTCGCATCATCAAACGTCCCGGCAAAGCGGTCGCATGGCTCATCCGCGCCATCGGCAACACCCTGCGCTTCCGCTTCATCAATCATGCCGGCATGGCATATCCCACGGACGAGCGGCACATCTGGGTCTTCTGGCACAACCGCATGTTCCTCATCCCATACCTGCGTGAGACACTCATCCCTGGACAGGAGGGCGCCTTCCTCACCAGCCCCAGCGGTGACGGCCAGGTGATTGCGGACGCCTGCTCGGATTTCAAACTCAAACCCGTGCGCGGCAGCAGTTCCCGCCGTGGTGCCCAGGCCATGGTGGAGCTGGCGAACTACGTGAAGAGCGGCCACGACATCGGCATCACTCCCGATGGACCCCGCGGCCCGAAGTACCAGATGAACCTCGGCGTCATCAAGCTCGCCCAGCTCACCGGCGGCAAGCTCATGCCCGTGCACATCCGCTTCGACCGCGCCTTCCGCTTCCGCACCTGGGACGGCTTCCTCCTCCCCCTGCCCTTCAGCGGCGTCGAAGTAGAGTTCGGCACCCCCTACACCGTCCCCCGTCGCATGACCGAAGAAGAATGCGAAGCCCAGCGCTTGGCCCTTGAGAACATCATGGTCGAGGGGACGCAAGAAGACCGCTGACAAGGACCCCTGATGAAAGATGCCGGACGCGGCCCTGGGAGCACTGGCCTCTGGCCGGCGTATTTGCAGCTTGGCCATCCGAGACCCAGCGGCCCAAAAACGCCGACGGGACGTCAGCGCTCCCAGAGCCGCTCGATCTATTTTTGATCTGCCGTGCCCTCTCCGAAAAAGCATTTGCACCCCCCTTGGCGTGCGTGTATCCACTCCCCCGGCTTCCAGAAAGCCATCCCCGCGCGGTTAGCTCAGTGGTAGAGCATTACCTTGACATGGTAGGGGCCACAGGTTCGAACCCTGTACCGCGCACCATTTCTCCACCCAGGACGTTGGAGACGTGGCACCCACCCGCGGCTTTGGCAATTCACGCCCATCTTCGTGCTTGCCGGACGATTTCAGACCGTCTCAAAATCCACGGCATTGGCCATCCCCTTCCTCGGCCCGTAACCCCAAGCCCCTCAACCATGCCCGGCACTGGATCCAAAAAGAAGCTGTCGCCCGACCAGCGCGAGTCCCTGCTCAGCACCTTGCGCGCCCGCTTCGACAAGCACATGAACCGCCACAAGGGCATCGCGTGGGCCGACGTACAGGCAAAGCTCGAAGCCAGCCCCGACAAGCTCTGGTCCCTCAGCGAAATGGAACGCACCGGCGGTGAGCCCGACGTTGTGGGGCATGACAAGAAGACCGGCGAGTTCATCTTCTTCGATTGCTCCGCGGAAAGTCCCACCGGCCGACGCAGCACCTGTTTCGATCGCGAAGGCTGGGAATCCAGAAAAGAAGCCCGTCCGGAAAACACCGCCACGGACATGGCGAACGAGATGGGCATCGAACTCCTGACCGAGGAGCAATACCGCGAACTGCAGAAGCTCGGGAAGTTCGACCTGAAAACCTCCAGCTGGGTGCAGACACCTCCCGAGATTCGGAAACTCGGCGGCGCCCTCTTCTGCGATCGTCGCTACGACCACGTCTTCACCTATCACAACGGCGCGCAATCCTACTACGCCGCCCGGGCCTTCCGAGGCTCGCTGAGAGTCTGAACGCAACTCCTCGCCTTCTCTTCAACTCCCACCGACGCACCACCACGCACGCATGAATCCCAAGGTCGATTCCTTCCTGAAGAAAACCAAAACATGGCGGGAGGAATTCGAAGCAATGCGTGAGATCATCCTCACCCTTCCGTTGACCGAGGAACTGAAGTGGGACAAGCCCTGCTACACGTTTCAAGGCAGCAATGTGCTCATCATCCAGGGCTTCAAAGAATATTGCGCTTTGATGTTCTGCAAAGGCGCCCTGCTGAAGGACACCAAGAGTCTCCTCATCAAACCCGGCGAGAACACCCAGGCCGCCCGCCAGATGCGCTTCACCAGCGCCCGTGAAATCACCAAGCTGGCCCCCACGATCAAGTCCTACATCCGCGAAGCCATGGATGCTCAGGAAGCCGGTCTGGAAGTGCAGTACAAAGAAACCTCCGAGTTTCCCGTTCCCGACGAACTCACGAAGGCGCTGGCCAAAAACTCCAAATTGAAGGCTGCCTTCGAAGCACTCACCCCCGGAAGACAACGAGGCTACCTCCTCCATTTCGCCGCCGCCAAACAATCGAAGACCCGCGAGTCCCGCATCGAAAAGTGCGCACCGCAAATCCTCAAAGGCAAAGGTCTCCAGGATTAGTTCGACCAAGATCTCCACCGCCACTCACACCGGAATGAGCACACCCCGCACTCACTTGAGTTTGGAAGAACGCGTTTACGCGGCCTCAAAAGCGGCATTTTCCGCAGTGATCAAGGCGCATCCGGATCAGAATTTCTATGCCTTCGGCCTGTTCACTGACGATTCTCTCCAATTCCTGCATGCTGTCGCGAATACCGAAGAGGCGCTGACCGAGACAGTCAGGCGTTACAAAAAGGAAGTCGATCCCCAATTCGGCTGCACGTCGACGCATGCTGGAATGCGCTGGGCATATGGAGACTGGGGATTCTTCCCCGAAATAGCCGACGAGCACTTCATCGAAATCAACGATATTGTGCGCGCAAATTTTGACCTGCCCTCGGAGCAGTTTGCGGCGGCTGTAGAACCAATGTGGCTCGCCGTTCTGACCGGCCTCAAGAGACTGGAGCAGGAGCACTTTTTTGGAGAAGGTCATACTCGCTCCAAAATCACATTGCTGGTCGTCGGGGACCTGCCGCCGGAGTTCGTCGAGTCCTGGGTTCGAGAGCTAAATCCGTCCGATGTTGTGGAGCGATACGTAAGTTGGGATGCCGATGCGCCTGATTCTCCGGGCGGCTCTCAACAATGACAGGCCAGACAGACGCTACAACCAATTCCGGGAAGCTGTTGCCAGTCGTGCTGGCGCACCTCTGCGCTCACGCATGAACCACTTCGACGATCCCCAAGCCGTCTCGCGCTATGCGGAAAATCCGCCCCGTCTCGTGCCAGGCTTCGCAGACCTACAACGCATGACCTCGCTGCTCCTCGCCGAGCGCACTCCCGAGGACGCCCGCGTGCTGGTGCTCGGTGCTGGCGGAGGCCTTGAATTGAAGGTCCTAGCCGAAGCCCACCCGCAGTGGACCTTCGATGGCATCGACCCTTCCGCTGAAATGCTGAGGCTCGCGACCGCCACACTCGGCCCATCACTCAGCAAGCGTGTGCACCTTCACGAAGGCTACATCGATGTCGCACCGGAACATCCTTTCGACGCCGCGTCCTGCCTGCTGACTCTGCACTTCATTCCCGCAGATGAACGCCTCCGCACCCTCAAGGAAGTTCACCGTCGTCTGAAGCCCGGCGCCCCATTTGTCGCCGCCCATCACAGCATCCCGGAAGGCAAGGACGAACGAGACCTCTGGCTCTCCCGCTACGCTGCATTCGCCATCTCCTCCGGCGTCGAGCGCGCTCACGCAGAGTCCGCCCGCACTGCCATCGGCGAAAAGCTTCCCATCCTCTCACCCGAGCACGACGAGGCCCTGTTGCGCGAAGCGGGTTTCACCAGCGTCAGCCTCTTCTACGCCGCTTTCACCTTTCGGGGATGGGTGGCGTATGCCTGACCTCAAACGGGGATAACACATTCACATCGAGCGCATTTGTTTGGAATTCGAAACGTGAGCGCCACCCCTTAGTCGGCGGGAACCAGGTAAAAAGTTCACCAAATCCACCGCCCCCGGTCGCATTCGACGCGGCGTATTCGTCATCACGGTGAGATGCAACTGCTCGCCCATTGCCCCGAAAAAAACCGTCTGGACGGCTTGATTTCCGACCGTCTGGACGGTATGCATCCGGCAGACTGCATGATTCGCCCTCCACATCCCCTCAAGGACGTCCTGCTCGACGCAGCGGAAACCGTGGCCGCCAGAGAAGGGGTTTCCCGCCTGACGTTTGACGCAGTGGCTTCCGAGGCAGGCGTGAGCAAGGGAGGGCTGCTCCACCACTTCTCCAACAAGGATCACCTCATTGAGGCCATGGTGAAGCGCACGGCGGACGCCTGGCGCAAACATTTCACCGAGTCCTATCAGAGCGTGCCTGAAGGTCCCGGCCGCATGGCACGCGCCATCCTGAAGTGCTGTCTCACAGATGCGCAAACCTGGACGGAGCAGCTCCGGCGCAGCTATGCCGCTGTCTTCGCCGCGCTCGCGCATGACCCGGCGCTCATCCAGCCCATGCGCGAGGCCTATGCCGACCTCTATCGCCTCGTGGCCGAAGATGGCCTGCCCACCAACGTGAGCGAGACCGTGGTCACCGCCATTGATGGTCTCTGGCTGCACTGGGTGCTTCGACTTCGTCCCGTGGATCAATCCGTCATGGATCGTCTCCGCGCCTCCCTGGAAACCCTGCTTAACAATGCCGTGGCTGAGAAAGAAAAGGCCGGCGCTCTCAAATAACCCCCCAAAGCCCAAATCATGAGTGCTGCACGTTGGATCGCATCCGTTGTGTTGATTGGAGCCGTCGCCTCTGGTGGCTACGCTCTTGCCGCGTGGAAACGCAACTCCCTTGAGCAGGCTGCCGCCGCGGCAGCCAGCCAGCCCGAGCCCATGGAGTCGGTGATCGTTGCCGTCGCCGAACAGCGCGAGCACCGCCGGACCACCACGTCCATCGGTACCGTGTTGGCGCTGCGCTCGATCACCCTGCGCAATGAACTCGCTGGCACGGTGGAGAAGGCAACCCTCGTACCCGGTCAGATCGTAGAGGCGGGTACTGTGCTCGTGGCCCAGGATATCTCCGTGGAGCAGGCGGAACTGAAAGCGCAGGAGGCACAGGCCTCACTCGCCGAGGCCACGCTGAAGCGCATGAAACAGCTCTCAGAAAACAAGGCGGCACCGGAGATGGAACTCGATCGCGCGCAGGCCGAGCGTGATGTCGCACTTGCTCAGGTGGCCCGTACGAAAGCGGTGATCGCCCGCAAGATCATCCGCGCCCCCTTCCGCGCTCGCGTGGGCATGGCGGATTTGCACCCCGGTCAGTACCTCGAAGAGGGCACCGAGCTCACGACGCTGCAGGGTGTCGATGGTGCGGTGCACGTGGACTTCACCGTGACCCAGGCCGTCTCCAGCACGCTGAAGGAAGGATTCCCCGTGGAGATCATCAACGTGACCAATGACAAGCCTGTCACGGCAAAGATCGTTGCTCTCGATGCGCGTGTCGATCCCAAGACACGCAACGCAGATGTGCGCGCCAGAATCGATGATGCGAATCAGGCTCCTGCACCTGGTGCTTCCGTGCGTGTCCGCGTGCCTGTCGGAGCTTCCCGCACCGCCGTGGCGGTCCCCATCAGTGCGCTGCGTCGCGGCCCTGAGGGCGACCACGTCTTTGTGATTTCATCCGAAGCCAACGGCGCGAACCGGGCCCACATGCGCCTGGTGCAGAGCGGCGCCGTGAACGGCGACGAGGTGCTCATCGAGTCCGGTCTGAAGCCGGGCGACCGCGTGGCCGCCTCCGGTTCCTTCAAACTGCGCGAGGCTGTGCTCGTCGCGGCAGCCAATGAGGCTCCCAAGGACGCAGGCCAGGCCAACTAAGCAATCAAGCGAGCGGCTCCCGCCGCATCACTCTCCTCCCCACCTTCTTCCTCCACTCCACCGAGGGCCGGAATCTCATGCGCTCATTTACCGACATCTTCATCAAGCACCCTGTGCTCGCGATCGTCGTCAACCTGGTGATTGTCCTCGTTGGCTGGCGGTCCATCAGCTCGCTACCCGTGCAGCAGTATCCGAAGATTGAGAGCTCCTCGATCATCATCACCACGCTGTACTACGGCGCGAGTGCGGAGACCGTGCGAGGTTTCCTCACCACCCCCATCGAGCGTGTGGTCTCGCAGATTGGTGGCGTGGACCATGTGGAGTCCACCAGCCGCGCAGGCATCAGCACGGTAACGGTTCGGCTGAAGCTCAATCACGACATCACCGCAGGCCTTGCGGAAGTCACCGCGCGTCTACAGCAGGTCCGCGCGGAACTTCCCACGGAAGCAGAGCCTCCCGCCGTGGAGGTGCAGCGCGCGGATCGACCCTACGCGACCTTCTACCTGAGCTTCAACTCGACGGAGCGTAGCGTGCCCGCCGTGACAGACTGGCTCCTCCGCACGCTGCAACCGCAGCTCGCCACACTTCCGGGTGTGCAACGTGTGACCATTGAAGGCGGTCGACAGATTGCCATGCGCGTCTGGATTGATCCCGATCGCCTTGCCGCGTTGAACCTCTCTCCCGGTGACGTGCAGGCCGCGCTGCGCCGCAACAACTTCCTCGCGGCCGTGGGACGCACCAAGGGCAACCTCGTGGAGATCAACCTTCTTGCGAACACCGACCTGCGTTCCACAGACGAGTTCGCCAACCTCATCGTAACCGACCGCGATGGAGCCATCGTGCGGCTCAGCGATGTCGCGAAGGTAGAACTCGGCGCCGAAGAGCCGGACATGATTGCGAAGCACAGCAAGAAGGAGGGTGTGTACCTCGGCATCTGGCCCCTCATCGGTTCCAATGAAATCGATGTGGCCAGGAATCTGCAGGAAGAGATGGACCGCATCCGCCCCAACCTGCCGAAGGACATCGAGATGTACCTCGCGTGGGATGGCACCATGTTCATGCGTGACGCGCTGAAGGAAATCAGCAAGACGCTCATCGAGACCGTGCTCATCGTCGGTCTCGCGGTGTTCCTTTTCATGGGATCCATTCGCACGGCACTCGTGCCGCTCATTGCGATGCCCATCTCACTCATCGGCGCGGCAGCGATCATGCTGGCCTGCGGATTCAGCCTGAACCTGCTTACCATCCTCGCCATCGTGCTCTCCGTGGGCCTGGTGGTGGATGACGCCATCGTCGTGGTGGAAAACGTGGAACGCCACGTGCACGAGGGGAAGACACGCATGCAGGCAGCACTCATCGGAGCGCGAGAGCTTCTGGGCCCCATCATCGCAATGACCATCACGCTCGCCACGGTGTATGCGCCGATTGGCTTCCAGGGAGGCCTGACTGGCTCACTCTTCCTGGAGTTCGCCATCACGCTGGCAGCCGCAGTGGTTGTGTCCGGCTTCGTCGCCCTGACACTCTCTCCCGTGATGAGCGCTCACTTCGTTCATGCCAAGGGGAAGGAAGGCTGGCTTACGCGGTTGGTGAACCGCACCTTCGAACGTGTGAAGAATGTCTACGCCAGCATGTTGGATGTGGCCCTGCAGATGCGCACCGTCATTGTGCTCGTTGCCATCGTGGTCATGTTTGCCGCCTGGCCTTTCTACATGTTCTCGGCAAAGGAACTCGCACCCGTGGAAGACCAGAGCCACATCAGCCTCTTCCTCGACACCCCTCCAGATTCCACCATTGAGGCGGCCAATCGTGAGTCACTCAAGCTAGTGGAAGCCGTGACCGCCTTTCCGGAAGCGGAGTACATGTGGTCTCTCACCGCAGGCTGGGGCGGCTTCGGCGGCATGGTGGCGAAGGATTGGAAAAATCGCGGACGCACCACCGCGGAGATGTACGGCGAAGTCTATGGCGCGGTCTCCTCCGTGCCCGGTCTCCGTGTTTTCCCGCGTCTCGACCCACCGCTTCCCACCCCCGGCCAGTATGATGTGGAGCTGGTGCTGCAAACGAACGAGCCACTGGAGAACATGCTCCAAACCGTCGGCGAGATCATCGGCGCTGGTTTCCAGAGCGGCAAGTTCCTCTATGTGGACACAGACCTGAAAATCGACCGTCCCGAAGCGCGGGTCATGATCGACCGCGAGCGCCTCGCGGACCTTGGACTCGACCTCGCGGGCGTGGGCCAGGAACTCGGCACGCTCCTTGGCGGCGCCTATGTGAATCGCTTCAACTACTTCGACCGCAGCTACAAGGTCATCCCCCAGATTGGCGACAACGATCGCGCCGCCGTGGGCCCTCTGCTCGATCTCAAGGTGAAGACTCCCGAAGGCGAACTCGTGCCGGTGTCCACCTTCACCAGCATCGAAGCTCACACCGCGCCACGCACGCTCAACCGCTTCCAGCAACGCAATGCCGTGCGCATCTTCGGTGGCGTGCAACCTGGCGTGACGAAGGAAGAAGGCCTGCGCGTCCTGGAAGAAGCAGCACGAAAGGCCGGCGGCCCAGGCGTCACGCTCGACTATGCAGGCGAGTCCCGCCAGATCCGCCGTGAAGGCTCCGCACTCACCGTGACGCTCGGCTTCGCGGTGGTGCTCATCTACCTCGTGCTCGCCGCGCAATTCCGCAGCTTCCGCGATCCCCTCATCGTGCTGCTCGGCTCCGTGCCGCTCGCCATCTCCGGCGCGCTGATGTTCACCTTCCTCGACTTCACCACAATCAACATCTACTCGCAGGTGGGCCTCATCACGCTGGTGGGCCTGATCGCCAAGAACGGCATCCTGATTGTGCAGTTCGCCAATGAACTCCAGGCGCAAGGCCTGGAGAAGATGGCAGCCCTGCGCGAGGCCTCACTCACGCGCCTGCGCCCGGTGCTCATGACCTCCGCCGCGACCGTCTTCGGCCACTTCCCCCTGGTGCTCGTGACCGGTCCCGGCGCCGAAGCACGTAACAGCATCGGCATCGTGCTTGTGACTGGGATGGTGGTGGGCACCATCTTCACGCTCTTCGTCGTGCCGGTGTTCTACTCACTCATTGCCGGACGCCACCAACCGGAACTCGACACGGACAATCTCGAGGAAGAAACGCCAGTTCCCGCCCTCATCCCAGCAGGAAGCGCTGCGTAACGGAACACCCCTGGTCAGCATTGTCGACCCTTGCACGCATAGACACAAAGCAGCTCGCAAGCATATCCATCGGTCCCGCAGCCGCGCCCTGAAGGGGCGCAGGAGCGCAGCCCAGGGTTAGGGAGCCTCAGCGACCGACACCCTGGGTGCGACAACAAAAATAAGTTTTGACCCTGAAGGGGTCGCGGAGACTTAAGCCTCGCCTGACCGGCCTAGTTATTCGCGTCCATCATCATGGCGCCACCACCTACAGGAGCGGGTGTTGCCGGAGCAGGATTGCCCGCGCCCGGCGCCGGAGTTGGCGTCGCCGGCGCTGCGGGAGCAGCACCGCCGGCTGGAGCAGGTGATGGTGCCGGCGCGCCCTCAGCAGGCTTTTCCGGTTCCGAATGTTTTTCCACACCGGACTCCGTTTTTTCACGCGCCTTCATCAGCACGTCCTTCAGCAGGAATCCACCGGTGACCACGCCGTGGCGCACATGCAGGCCGATAAGAAACGCCAGCAGGAGGAAGAAAAGAAACGTCAGGAATCCCGCGCAACCGGTAGACTCCTTGTACTGTACCGTGCGTGAATACGAAGGCGAGCGGCCGCGCACGCCAGAGGTGCGCGCCATTTGTGCCACCTGCTGGGCAGACCTGCCGCTGCCTTTTGTGGAAGATACGGTGACGCCTGAGGTTGCACTGCTCGGCGGAAGAGCCGGGGCTCCCGGAGGGAGCTTGGAGAAACTTGGCAGCGGAGTCACTGTCGGGATGGCCGGTGCATCCGTCAGATGCACAACGGCCGGGACATCGCCGAATGAAAGCTGGTCACCATCCTCGAGCTTGGCTTCCTCCACTTCCACGCCATTGACTTTGGTGCCATTCGTCGTGCCATGATCCTGCACGTAATAGCTGTCTCCACGGCGCTTCACCGTGGCATGATGGCTGGACACAGACGCGCTGGGAAGCACCACGATGCTGTCGGCATGCCTGCCGATCGTGATGACATCGGAGTCGAGCTCCGTCTCTATTTCAGTACCGTCCTCCAGCGTAAAAACAAGGCGCGCCATGGTGCGTGCGATGAAAGACGGGTTTTTGCCGTCAGCAAGTTTTCGTTTGAACTATCGGGTGCAAACTGAGGCGTGATCGTTATAGTGGCGGACTGGCCAACTGGAATCCGTCAGCGTATCCATGAGTGTGAACGACTTTCCCCATCCCTCACGCCTCTCTCCACGGGCAGGTGCCTGCCTGCCATTGCGCCGATTTCTGGGCGTTCTCGCCGCCTGCGTCCTGATGCCCTTCGCTCCTGTCCGTGCCGATGAAGCATCCCAAGTAGAAGAAGCACTCGTCGAACTCGCCAAGACTCAGGAGTCCCAGGGGTTTGATTTCCGTGCGGACATCTGGGAACGCGAACTCTCACCCGACGTGGGCAAGGCCGTGCGCATCCAGCTCTTCAAGGGTAACGAATACCGGGTGTGTCTCGCCGTGTCTCCGAAGAGTGGCGTGCAAATCGCCTCCCAAGTGCTGGATGCCGAGGGCAAACCCATCGAATCCAAAGCGGAAAAGACTGCTGGTGGCTGGGGGGTGACCCTGCATGTGACCCCCAAACGGACCGGCGTGTACATGGTAACCGTGCGCCATGCCGGTGGCCCCCAAAAGAAGGCCCTGTGCGCCATGATTTCCGGGTACAAATGATTCGCTGAAATACTCGCTGCATCCCGTTTGACACGGCGCTGATCGTGCCTTAAACACTCCGCCCCGCATTTCACACCCGCTTTATGCCGAACATCCGCTCTTCCGAAAAAGACGTCCGCCGTATCAAGGCACGCACCGCGCGCAACAAGGCCACCAAGAGCCGTGTTCGCACCCTCCGGAAGAAAGTCCTCGCGGCGATCGCCAGCGGTGACTCCAAGGCCGCTCAGGAAGCCTACAACAACTTCGCTTCCGCCGCTGACAAGGCCGCCAAGACGAGCACCCTTCACAAGAACACCGCCTCCCGTCTCAAGAGCCGGGTGGCCCAGAAGCTCGGCAAGACCGCCAAGGCCTGAGGCCGAGGCACTCGCCAGACAATTCCAACCCTTGCGGGCAAGAGGCGCGGTATCACACCGCGCCTTGTTTTTTCCAGGCGTGAGCCGTGAGTCCCCCGCTTGACATGGCGCGTATTCAGTAAGACATCCCAACCAAGCATGAGCGACTCCAAAGAACGGTTGAAGCAAGCGGCCAAGATTCTGGAACAACCGTCCGACTATAAGGTGTGCGAGGGCTGCGGCTCCATCGTCACCCTGCGAACTTTTCACTGCCCGAGCTGCCACGGCTACCGGTTCGATGAAACCGCCGAACGCGTGATTGCCCAAGCCCAAATGCTGGCCAAGCGGAAGGCCAATTCCGTCCTGTCTTCGGACATGGCCTGATTTTTCTGTCTCAGAAGCACCCTGGCCGGTGGAACCGGCCCCTTGTTTTCCATGCGGAGCCCGTCTTTTGAGGGCCTCCGCCTTCTTTTTTGAGGGGCCATAATTGCCCTGCTTTTGAGGGAGTTCGGTGTGTACGGCGTACCGACGACACCCCTGCGGGCAAAAATGTTCAATTTTAGGGCACTTTTCGTGCCCGATCGTGCGAAAAAAACTTCACAGCTGGGAAAAGCTCGCTACTTTCGGCGCTCGAAATACACCTTTTCCGACGTCACGGATTCGTCCGTGGAGCTGGCAGTGGTGGTATTTCAACCGACTAACACCAACCAAACCAAAACACACTGCATGAAACTCCGCTCCCTGCTTACCCCGGCACTGTCGCTGCTGGCCGCGTCGGCTTTCGCCGGCTCCCCTGGCAAGGCTCCCGTCCCGGTTCAGGCTCCTGCCGCTGAAGAACCCCTCGGCATCACGGCCTCCATCGCTTACGACTCACACTACGTGTTCCGTGGCGTGCTGTTCGCTGAGAACCTGGTCTCCACCTCCCTGGACGCCACCATCCCGGTGACCGACGTGATCTCCGTCAACGCTGGCGCCTGGTTCGGCACCTCCGCTGATGACTCCGGCGTGTTCGGCAACCCTCCTGGTTCCTTCCATGAGCTCGACCTCTATGGCGCCGTGATGGCTGACCTGGGCGCCGTGAACGTGGGCCTCAAGTACACCCACTACTTCTACTTCGGCGACGTTGAGTCCGGCGTGGAAGACGTGAATGAACTTGGCATCGTGGCTACCGCAGCCCTCGGTCCTGTGGACGTGAGCGGCGGCGCTTACTACGACTGGACCACCGAAGGCTTCTACTTCGAAGTCGGCGTGTCCCACACCTTCGCGATCACCGACCGTATCAGCCTCGTCCCCGGAGCCCTCGTCTCCCTCGGCGATGACTACTACGGCGTGAGCAGCTTCAACCACGTGAAAGTGGGCGTTGCCGCTCCGATCAAGCTGACCAGCACCGCTACCCTCACCCCCTACATCGCTGGCAACCTTCCTCTGGAAGACCTCGATGACGCCGGTGAAGAAGACCGCATCTACGGCGGCGTGAGCCTCAGCATCACGTTCTAATTCACTTGGAACACCTTCTCTGAGCTCGAAAGAGTTCAAAGTACCCAGCCCTCCGGAGCAATCCGGAGGGCTTTTTCATTTAGGAGGTTGGGCGTCCCGCCTGCCAATGGACGCTGGGCCTCCGGCCTGACGACAAACGACGAAGAACGCGCGCCGCACCATTGCCGCCTCCCCAGCAGCCCTCCGCATCTCCGCATCTCCGCATCTCCGCTTCTCCGCTTCTCCGAGTCTCTGCCTCTGCGCCCACCTCACCACCCCCGCAGCTTCACATGCACCTGCGACACCTTCCCCATGTAGTGGTCCATTTTGTACTCCGTCGCAGACTTCACCATGTGCGCCTTGGCCTTCTCCTTCTCACCGAGCGCCTCATAGTACAGCCCGAGATACAGGTGCGCATAGCACAGGTGATTCTTCTTCACCTCCTCACTCCCATCATCGGCAGACGCCGCCTTCAGCACGGCCTCTTCACTTCCTTTCCCCGCGAAGAGATCATGCACCTCCTTCATCGGCACCCGTGCATCGCCTGAGATGGGAATCAACACCTTCCGTGCCGCCTCCACCCCCTCGGACTTCGCCACGCAGATGAAATGCCACGCCGCATTCTCCACGTCATTGCTATTCACCGTCTGGTGCAGCTCGAATTGCTTGCGTCCCTCCTTGTAGTCCTCCGCATAGTACAGAGAAAGCCCCCGCTGCCAGAGCTGCGGTGCTGCGGTAGGCTCCAGTGAAATGACCTTGTCGAACGCCACGACCGACTCCTTGGGTTTCGCGTCAAAGAATGCCTGCACTCCCTCCCGAAACCACGTATCCGCATTCTTCTCCTGCCCGCGAGCCATCGAACTCAGCAGAAGCAGGGCACAAAAGCCAAGGACACAGGGGATGAAGGGACGTTTCATGGGATGCTGATTACTTTTGCCGGATGTAAGACAAAATGTCAGCCACATGCTGCGGCGTCAGCAACATTTCCAAACCCTCCGGCATCAGGGATTTGGTATTGCCACCCTGCTTGGTGATATCCGCACGCAGAATCGTCTCCAGCCCCCCGGTCGTGCGCACGGTCAGACTGTTGGGCGTTTCCTCCGTCACGAGTCCAATGACATCACGCCCCTGCTTCGTGGTAATCGTCTGCGTCGTGTAGCGCGCCTCGACCGCGCGGTTCGGATCCATGATGGCCTCGATGATCTGCTCCACCGGCTTCGCCGCCACCATGCCCAGGTCCGGTCCGATTTCCACGCCTTCATTCTTCAGCCGATGACACGCGGAGCAGAGGTTCGTGTACAGCGCATGACCTGTCGTGGGATTGCCCGTGAGTTGCGCCGCACTGCCATACTGCTTCACCACCTTCTCGCGGTCCGGATTGGCATTGGTGAGTACCATGGGCGCCGGCGCGGCAGCGCGTTTCGGCTCCGCCTTGAGCGCCGTCTGCCAGGTCTTGATGTCGGCGGCCAATTCCTTCTCATGCCTGGGCACGGCGGTAAGGATCGCCGCGAGCACATCCTTGTTTCCTTCATCTCGCTTGGCCAGCGCCCGCAGCACCCTGGGCACACGCACATCGGAAGACTCCCCCAGCGAGAGAGCCACCTGCACTCGCACACGGAGGTCCGGGTCTTCTGCGAGCTTGCAGACCTGCGCCAGGATTTCCTCTTCTCCCAAATGAGCTTCGCTGAGCTTCACCGCATGCACCCGCGTCAGAGGCAGGGACGACTTCAGTGCAAACTCCAGATCTGCGGACTTGAGCTCTCGCAGGGTATGCAGTGTCCAGAGCGCCCGCACGTTGACCACATCAGGAAATGGAGGCGGCACCTCCGCGGAGCCTTCCACCATGCCTGAGGCAATGGGCGCGGCTTCGGTGGCATTCCGCTCGATGAGCAATCGCTGCGCCGTGTCCGCCTTCCAGCCGTTGTTGCTGCCCAGGTTGTAGATCAGGGAGACATTGCTGCCCGGGTCCCAGGCAAGCCGGTCCTCTCCTTCCCAAGGATAGACAACCCTTTCCTTTTCCAGACTCTCGGGCCGGATGCGATAGATCCTCCCCTTGTCCTCACCTGCACGCAGATCCATGTGCGCCTGCATCTGCTTGGGAATCCACTCCGGATGCTCCAGCACGAGTCGATACATATCCACCACATAGAGACATCCATCCGGGCCCGTGCGCGCCATGGTTGGGCGGAACCACGGATCCTCACTGGCGAGGAACTCACTGTCCTTCTCATCTTCGGCGCGATGTCCGGTGAAACTGATGCCGTCCGGCTGCAGCACTTCGCGATGCACCAGATTGTTTGCCGGCTCGGGTACAAAGATGGAGTTGCGATAACCTTCGCCAAACACCGTGTCACGATAAGGCATGGCATTGCACGCGGAGGTCAGCGTATTCACAGCATCCGGCCAATTCAGCCTGCGCATCTGCGTGGCAATGGGAAAGACGCGCTTGTTGTCGTCACCTGTGTTCATCACGCGACGCAGGGTCGGCACAGCGAGCTTGGGGTTCCTTGCCACATAGCGCTCATCCATGAAGTAGTGCCAGCCCATGGAGCTGTTGCTGGAGCCAAACCAGTTCCCGGCATCATCGCGCCAGCGGCCGCATTGGGTCTTTCCTGGTTGGAGTTGAAACTCCCGCGTGACGGGATTGAACCGGAAGTCGCGTCCACTCAGGTCATGCACAGCGCCGCCCTTCACCGATTGAATCGTGCCGCCACTGTCCCCATTCGCCCCGTAGAACCAGCCATCCAGTCCCCAGCAGAGGCCGTTTGCCAGGTGCTGTGAGTTCCCCTTGTTGAATCCGACGTACCACGTCTCCCGCACATCAGCCTTGCCATCACCATTGGTATCCGCAGCAAAGAAGAGCTCGCCACCTGCGAGTGCGAAGATGCCATTCTTCCATGGTGCCAGGCCGGTGGGATTCTGCAGTTCATCCAGAAACAACGAGGCCTTGTCGTAGACTCCGTCACGATCGGTGTCCTCAAGGATCTTGATGCGGCCACCGGGCTTCCCCTGGCCATCCACGCCCAGTGGATAGTCCGCCATCTCCACCACCCACATGCGGCCCTTTTCATCCCAATCGATGAAGATGGGATCCTGCACCATCGGCTCCTGAGCCACGAGCTCCGCCACGAAACCCTTTTTGACACGAAGCGCGCGCAGCGATTCCTCTGGACTGCGCGGTGGCGGCCCCGGCTGCTTGAGAAGCTGCTCATAGGTGATGCGTCGCACCACGCCTGGCAGCCTGTCCGTGTCCTCATTCTGCACCCACATGGATCCGTGCTTGAACCACACACCGTTGTTCGTGCCATCGGCCCGCACGATTTGTGGAATCGAGTTGGCATCGCCCGCCTTTCCTTCACGCATGACAAAGGTCCACCCCACACGCCAATCCACGTTCTTCTTCTCGGTGGGATTGTAGATGTACACACCGTAGCGCTCGGCATTGGAGAAGACGATGTCATCATGGCCATCGCCATTGAGATCCACGAAGCGCACCCCGTTGTCGCGCCCCTGCGCGTCCACCACCTTCACACCTTCAGGCAGCGGAGCCTCGGCCATCTTGCGTGGCTGCGGACGATGCTTGCTGATGTCCAGCTTCGCCAGCCTGTCCCCCGCCTCCTTCATGCTGAGAAAGCGCACTCTCTTCCCATACTTCGTGTGCGCGTACTGGATGAACTCCACCATCTGCGACGCCTGGATCCAGCCGTGCGGATGAATGCACAGGTTCATCATGCCCTTCTTGAGCACAATGATATCGAGCGCCGCCTTCCAATCATCCACGGTCGCATCGTTGTTCTTCCCCTGGAAATTCTGCGCCAGCCAGTCACTCGGCATGGTGATGGGCAGTTCCCAGCAACGCTCACCAATCACATACGGGTAAGGATAGTCCTCGATGTAAGTCCCAAAGTTCTGCATGGACTTCACCACATGCGCCGGCTGGGGGTTGTAATACTTCCAGAAACGTTCGCGCCCCTGGGCATCCATGGTGAGTTCCTGAGGCACGGATTTGTCCTTGCTGGTCAGGATGCACGCCACCGAGGAATCCAGCGTGAGGAAGTTCCCCACAGATGTCTTCTTGTGGAAGATCTCCGCATAGAAGCGCGGGCTCGGGCTGTTCATGGAGTCGCAGCACGGCATGCGATAACACACCGGCTTTCCTCCGGGGATCTGGCTGAGCAAATCTATGCACCCATCCACCGTCGCCTTCGCCGCGGCGAAGTCCCCTTTCTGCAGCAGCGGACACGGGTGTTTCAAGGTGTGCACCTCCATGCTCACCCCTTCCTTCAGCCACACCTGAAGCTGCGGATCATCCGGCGGCACTTCACACGTAAAGATGCTGAACGGTGCCCGCCCACCGCTCACCTCCTTCAGCTTTTCCAGGATAGGGCGAATGAAGGCTTCGTACTTCGCTGTGTCCCGCATGTCATCGATGGAGATTGTGATGGCAGCGTCGACACCCTCTTCACCAATCCACTCAGGGGTGGTCAGCTTGGGCGAATCACGTTCCGGCCAGAACGGATCCACTTCGTTGCCCTGCACAGGCAGTGGACCTGTCAGAAACACCAGGGCAGACGCGAGGAACAAGACACGGAGCATCTGGACGAAACGCCGCACCCGGCTGGAAAATGTCAGGTCCCTGCATCGACAATCTTCCCTGCTGAAGCTAGGCTTTGCAGCGCAACTCACAAAGGTCCTGATGCCAGGTATCAAAGACAGTCTCTCGAAGGCCTGCCGGGTGATTGGCATACTTGCCTTGATGGCGGCTGTTCCCCTCTTGCTCTGGCTCGGCACACAGGAGGTTCATTGGTCCTTCCCGACCCTTCAGATCAACAGCCCTGCCGCAGGCCGGGAATTGGAACGAGCCGTTTCGTTCCTGGTCGAGAAGGTGGAGGAGCGTCTGCCAGACTACATTGTCCGCTACGACTCCACTTCGGACAGCTACACCTTCACTCCCAAAAGTGGCGGCACGCCTGAGGCCGTCACCTCGGCCGAACTCAAACAATACGTGCAGAATGGCAACTTCCGAGAGCGCACCTTTGGGTTCGTGGTGCCCGCCGATCCAAGAGCTGAAGCTCCGAAAAACACCTACGATCCTGCCTCGCCACTGCGCGCGGCCCTGGGCGTGGGAGGTGCCAAGTTGGAGTTTATCGTGGAGACAACCCAGAAACCGCCGGGCTTCTGAAAGCGCCTCGTCCTCAAATCGGCCCAAAGACCTTCTCCCGCACGGCCACCACGGCATCCAGCACATCGTTCGCCTCAGCACGGAGCTTGGCGTTGAGGCTGCTGGTGGCTCGGTTGTAGCGTTTGTACAGGAAGGCCAGACGCGTCCGGACCTCGTCCTTGCTCATCTTCGCAGTGACACCGCAAATCTCCTCAGGCGACGGCCCCACCGGTTGCGCCGGGGCCTTAGGTTGCAGTGCCTGCGGTTGAGCGGGCGCTGGTGCCGGTGTGGGACTCTCAGGAGCAGCCGGCGCCGATTTCTTTGCCTCTCCTTCAGTAGGTGCCAGCGGCACGGGTGCGCGGGATGATTTCTCACGTCCCACGCTGGTCACCTTGGAGAGGACACTATCCCCATTGCTGCCATTGCGCGACTGGGCTGGCTTCTCCGCAGGAGCCTCCTTGGTTTTGAAGATGGTCTTGAGCTTCTCGAACATGCTGGGGGAGGGTTTCAAAAGTTCTCGCTACTCAATGCGCAGTTGCCGCAGCATGGAGCCGCGGTTCTCCAGCTCCTCATCCGTGAGGATGCCGGCGCCCTTGTAGGTCACGGCGATTTCCTGGGAGCGACCGCTTTCTTTGTCTACCACGAGGGCGCGCACACGCTGGTTTTCATCGTAGCTATAGGTCACTGCCACCTCGCATCCCGCAGGACGATTCGGTGGCACTTCGAGCGTGATCTTGCCAATCACATCCACGAAGCGCGGGTCCTCATCTTCACCTTGCGTGATGTCCACCTCAATGAAACGCTCGTTGGCATCGGAGGTGATGTAGATCTGCGTGTGCGAGCAGGGGATGGGTGTGTTCTTCGGGATGACGATCGAGTTCTTCACCCCCTCCTCACCCGTGGTTTGATTCACGATGTAAGCCAGGGTGCCATAGCTGGCATTGCACACTTCGCGCACGCGCGCGGACTTCCTTGCGAAGAGCGCCGCGCCCAGGGCCACGGCTTCATCCACATTGCCGCAAGACTTGGGCGCCTTGCCAAAGAAACGTTCCAGCGCGATCTTCACCTTCGGGATGCGGGTGGAACCTCCCACCAGCACGACGTGATCGATGTCCCTGGGCTTCAGATTCACCCCTGCGAGCGCCTGCTCCACCAGCATGATGGCGCGGGTGAGCAGCTTTGTCACAAGCCTCTCAAACTGATCCCTGGTGAAGTCGATGCGCGCAATGCCATTCACATCGTTGCCGATGGTGTCATTCACGCGCTGCAGCTTGCTGAGCATCTTCTTCGCATCCTCGGCCGCATTCAGCACACGGCGGCGCTGGCGTTCATCCGTGAAGAGCTCGGCGCTGGTCTGCTTGCGATACTCATCCGCATAGAGATCCAGAAGCTGTTCGTCAAAGTTTGAACCTCCGAGGTGGCGGGCGCCTTCACTGGTCATGATGCGGAAGCCGTCGCCATCCACCTCGAGAATCGTCACATCCAGCGTGCCTCCGCCCAGATCAAATACCAGCACCTTGCCACGCACCCCCTGGCTGTGTGCGTAGTACACCGCGGCGGCGGTTGGTTCATTCACCAGGCGCCGCACCTTCATGCCGGCCATCTCGCTCGCAGCAATGGTGCTCTTGCGTGCCAGCTCATTGAAGTTCGCCGGCACTGTGATCACCGCCTCCTTGATGTCACCCACAATGCGCGAGCACTCACGCTTGAGCTTGCTCAGAATCAGCGCGGAGACTTCCGCAGGCGTCCACTTCTTCCCGTCGATCTCCACGAAATAATCCGGGTCATCCATGTGCCGCTTGATCTGGTAGATCGTACGGTTGGGATCCCCGCCATCGCGAGCGGAACTGCCCACCAGCTTCACCTCCTCATGCGCATCAAAGTAGACGACTGAGGGCGTTAGCCGTTCTCCGTCTGCATTGGGGACGATTTCAGGATGTCCATCCGGCTTGAGATAAGCCAGACCAGACAATGTGGTGCCGAGGTCGATGCCGACAAATTCCGCCATGATTCGAGGGTTGAACTGAAGATCCTTAGCAGGATTCGCAGATCAAGACAAGCAACCGAAGCGGTATGAGCCATTATTCGCTCGAAGTCTTGACCTCGACCTTGCGTAGAATCATTTCCCGGGCGCCATCAGGAGAATAGACGAAGCCAGGGCGGTAACTCTCTACGACACGCGGCCGCTGCTCACCGGTGACGTTCTCCACCACGGCAATGCGCTGACGGAGAGCCACATCGACCTCAGTGCCTGAATCCACGCGGAACTCAGCGATGCCATGCTGGGAAAGAATATCTGCGAAGGACGCCCTCAACGTGCGAAGCTGCTGCTCCACTCCGTCCTGACCCGTGCCCGTGTAGCGCTGAATCAGAATGTCTATAAGGTCCAGTCTTTTGATAAGATCGTTGGCAAACAAGATGACGGTCTGCTCATCCGCGGCAGCAGACAGACCTCGCGAAAGGATGTCATGTTTCTGCTGCATATCCGCGATGCGCTCCTTCATCCTCGAAGCCAGCGACGTCTCCTCACGCTTGAGCTGATCACTGAAGAGCTGCTTCATCCCATCGAACTCACCACGCAGGCGCTCCACCATGCGGCGGTTCTCCTCTTCAGCCTGCTCACGTTCGCGACGCAGTTCTTCCTCGCGCCGCGTGTCCCGTTTGATGCTCTCCTCCAGCGCGGTAAGCCGCACCTGCAGACCCAGCTCCTGCTCGGCCATGCCGGCAAGGCCGCGATTCATCTCGCGCCTGCGTTCTTCCGCAAGCTCGAGTGCTTCGTTGATGGAGAGGATCTTGTCGCCGTTGCGGAAAAGTTCAGAGTAGCGCGACTCCGCTGCTGCAAACTTCTGCCGCAGAGCTTCGCCCGCTGATTCCTCTTCCTGGAGCTGTCGACGATGATTTTGCAAGGTGTTGACCAGGGCTTCCTCCTGCTGACGCAGGTTCTCGAAAGCCTTCTCCATCTCGGCAAGACGCGCTGCGGCGGCAGCTTCCCGTTCCTCGTGGCGCGCGCGCGCCGCGGCGGTGCTGGCCTTGAGCTCTTCCTCTTCTGCTTTCAGGGAGGCCATGCGCACAGTGGCCTGCTCTTGCTGGGCTCGCACAGCCGCCATTTCCTGCTCCACAGCCACACGCGACTGCTCCAGTTCCGCGCACTTTGCAGTGACGGCTTCATGGCGGGCGGTGGTCGCTGCGAACTCATCGTTCAGCATCTTCACCTTCGACTCCTCACGTGCACGCTCGGTCTGGATGGCTTGGAGCTCTTCACGCACCTTGGCCATCTCCGCGGTGACTGCGGGAATGCCTGCGCGCACAGCCTTCTCTTCCTCCTGTGCAGCCAACACACGGCTCTCGACCTCGGCGCGCTTCGCATCCATCTGCTGGATGGCAATGGACACCCGCTCGAATTGCTTCGTGGCTTCCGCAACTCGCGCTTCCTCCGCCTTCGCACGACGGGATTGCTCATCCGCCTTGGCGCGGTCCACGGTCTCCTGGGTCGTCAGACCGGCAATGTCGCGGCGCAGCTTTTCACGCTGCTTCTCGAGATCGGCAATGTTGCGTTCTTCCCCTGTGCGAAGCTGCTCGGTGGCCTTGAGGGCGGCCTGTGCTTCGCGCACCCGGTTTTCGAGATCCTGCAGGTCAGCAAGGCGCTTCTCTGCCGGCACCAGCTTGGCCTGCACCGCCTCGAGCTTCTTCTCGGTCGCGGCGACGTCCGCCTGGCGCGCTGCAATCGCGGCACCCACCTGCGCCATCTCCTCGCGGATGCCGACGGCACGATGGTTCTCAGCTTCGGCGAGCTGCTTCGCGACTTCGATCTCGCGCTTCGCCTGCTCCTGTTGCTGGCGCAGAGCGTCGAGCTGCGTGCGCTGGCCTTCCATCTCCTGCTTGGCGGCAACCAGGGCTTGATCGAGTTGCGTCTTCTCCTGCGTGGCCGCCGCAAGTCGCTGCGTCTCTTCTGCCGCTTGGCGTTCGAGCGTCTGGAACGCTTCCTTGGCTCCGGCAACCTTCTGCTCAATGTCGCGGAACTCCGCGATCTGACTCTCAAGCTCCAGCCGCTTTCTGGAGGCAATGGCGAGCTGGTCTTCGACACTGGCCAGCTCTGTTTGCTTCAGCGCGAGCACACGACCCGCCTCTCTTGCTGCAGCCTGATTCTCTCCGATCAGCGCAAACTGCGCGCTGGAATCCTGGGACAGCTTGGCAATGTTCTCCTGCAGGAATTCCTGTTGCTGCTTGTGGGTCTCGATGGAGCGCTGCAACTCCGCCGTCTTCGCCGCGAGTCCCTCCTGCTTCTGCTGCTCCAATTTCGCGCCTTCCAGCGCCAGCTTGAGTTTGGCCTCAGCATCCTCCTGGCCCTTGTTGGTCGCAGCAAGGAGGTCACGCGCGGAAGCGATCTTGCTCTCGGTGTCCTTCAGCGAGGCGAGCTGCTTGTCGATTTCCTCGCGCTTCGTCTTGAACTCTTCGAAGGCCTTCTTCTCGGAAGCGACCTTCTGCTCCATCTCGGCAAGCGCCTTCTCTGCCTCGGTGGTGCGAGTCGCGAGTTTGGTCTCGGTCTCAGTCTTCTTGGCCTCGATATCTGCCAGCAGCTTGCGGGTCTTCTCGGTCGCCGTGGTCAGCTCTGCCACATTCTCTTCCAGACCAGCACGCTGACGGGAGAGTGTCAGCACCAGGAGATGCTGCGCAGCGCCCTTCTCGGCGGAGGCGGAAATTTCCTGCTCGCGCTCTTCGCGCTGCACACTGAGGGTCGCAATCTGCTCCTGAACACGGGCTCGCTGCTCTTCCAGAGCCTGCACCGTCTTCGCAGAATCTTGAAGCTTCGTATCCGTGGAGGCGAGGTCGGACAGCTTGCGCATGACCTCCTCTTCCTGACGGCGCAACTGCTCGAGACGTTCTTCGGAGGAACGCGCGGCGCTTTCCATGTCCGACACGACGCGCTCGAGTTCTGCTCGTCTTGCCCCCAGCGCCTTTTCACCCTCTGCCGTGGTCGCACGCAGTTCTTCCAGGCGGGCACGCTCGGCTTCGTTCTCCTTGCGGACAGTCTGCAGGGCTGCCTGCGCCTCCTGTTCGCGAGCCGCAATCTCCTTCAGCACGCTTTCCTGCGCGCTCACTCGCCCTGCCACCTCGCTCAATTCGCGGGTGCGCTCATGCATCTGCGCGGAAAGCGAAGTCAGCGATGCCTCCGCCTCGTTGCGCCGGGCCTCCACGGCCTCCAGTCGGGGTCTGGTCTCCACCAGCACCTTCTCCAGTTCGCGGAGTTCGTTGATTCTTCCCGTGAGTGCCGCAAGGACCGCGTCCATCGACTGGACCTTCCCCTCGGCATCACGCGCCTGTTGCTCGCGCTCGGCGGCAGCCTTTTCCAAGGAGGCCTGCTTCTCGGCAAAAGCTTTTTCCAGTTCCATCTGGCGCGCTGCCGCCGCAGCTTCCGCCTGGGCAATCGCATCCTTGGCCACGGCCAGCTTTGCTTCGCGGTCGGTCAGTTCCCTCTGGACCGTCTCCATTTGGGTGGAGGCTTTGGTCTGCTGCACGATCACAGAAGCCAGCTTCTCAGCCGTCTGGGCCATCTCCGTCCTCTCCTGATCCTGCTGCGTGCGCAGGCGCGCAAGGGCAACTTCAGCAGCCGTTTGCTGCTCCTGGATCAGTTTGAGTGCTTCATTCGCAGAGGCGAGACGGTTGTCCGTACCGGCAAGCTCCATCAGGCGGGTCTCGGCAGCGTTCCGCTTCGCTTCGTGCTCAGCCACGCGCATGTCGAGCACACGCAATTGCTCTTCACGCTGACTGATGGCCAGCTCCGTCGCGCCCTTCCGCTCCTCCAGCGCCTTGGCAGCCTGGTCAGACTCGTTCCGCATCGACTGGAGCCGTTCCTGGGCAGCGGCCAGTTCCGCCTGAAGCGCGCGAACGCGCTCCTCCGTCATGCCATGAGCTTCCTGCGATTGATTGGCCTTCGTGGCAGCGTCACGCAGACGCGTCTCCGCCTCGCGTGTCTGTTCAGCCACGGTCTGCTGGAGCTTCCTCGCGGTCTCAACTTCTTCACGGGCCGCGGCGAGGCGTGCGTTGACTTCAGCCAGATCTCTTTCCCTTGCAGTACGCTCGTTGAAGAGACCGGCAATGTTCTCCTCCAGATCCTTCTGCCGGGACTGCATGGTGCCCACGGACCTGTTGAGATCATCCACACGGGAGGCAGCAGCCGCAGCCAGTGCAGCATCATTGCTCTCGCGCGTGGACACGTCACGAGCCATCACAGAGATCTTCTCCTCCGCTTCGCGGATATCACGGGCCAGCTTCGCGAGATAGGCTTCCGCTTCCTGGCCTTCACGACCGGCACGTTCGCGCGTGCGCATTTCCGCGGCACGGTGCTCGGCAATCTGGGCCTGCACGGCATTCAGCTCCACAAGAGACTGATTGAGCTCCCGCTGCACCTCGGCGAACTGCATCCTCGCGTGCACCACTTCCTCTGATTCCGCACGTGCATCTACGGGCGCTGGGACCGGAGCGGCTGGCGGTGTCGGGGCCGGGGCCGGGGCTGGCGGCGCGGCTGCACCGGTTGACATGGAGCCCGGAGGCAACGGTGGTGTGAGGAAGCCCTGCGGAGCGTCCAGCACCAGCGGCTGCACATTCACACCCGCCGGGCCAGGAGGCACGGGAACCGGAGCAGGAGTCGGAGTCGGAGTCGGATCAATCGGTGCCACGGGCGGCATGCCCTGCACCGGAGGACTGGCAAAAGCAGCCGGCATGGCTCCGGCACCCACACGTACGCCGCGGGTGGACTTGAGCGTGGGCACCACACTCGTGTCCTTCATGGCAGGGGCCGGCCGGCCACCACCGTTTTTGTTGGATCGAGCCGCAGGCGGCACGATCGCCTGATTCTTGGGATCGCCGGCCGCAGTGTCTGTGCTGCGATCAAGGGACTGAAGTTGCGGCGGCTTGAAAGACATCGCCCCAAGACCTACGCGCACGGAACGCGTCGCCTTGAGTGTGGGCACGGCACTCGTGGCGGTGGACGGCGCCTGACGCCCGCCAGCCGTCCTCATGGAAGGCTGCTGCGGAGCGGGCTGCGGTGCGAGTTGAGGAGGGGCTTGCGGTGGCGCGGGCGGCGGCGCAGGGAGCGGCGGGGCTGCCGAGAGCGACGCAGGCGGCGGCATGGCAGACAAGCCCTGCGGTGCCGCAAACGTGAGCGGAGCGTCACTCAACCCAACGGGAGGAGCCATGCTAAGGGAGGAGGGCGCGGCTGGCTCGAAGGTGATGGGAGCGGTCGCAGGAACACCGTCTTCCTCACGGTTCGCCGGCTTGGCGGGTGGACTGCCGAAGCGGGCGGCACCCGACGACGCAGGTGCGGAAAACGGCATTTTGCTATCGCGCAGTACCGGCACGGCACTGGTAGCCGCCATGGCAGCCTGATGTCCCTTGCCGCCTCCGTTCCTGACGGAAGCCGCACGCTCCGTGAGCTGCACCGCCTCGGTCTTTGACTCGGGTGCGCCACTCTGCTGGGCTTCACGCTTCTTCTCTTCCACGGATTTGCCGCTGCCTCTCGGCTGGCCGTTCTCCGTGTCCTGGGAATCCTTGAATTTTGCCTCGAGTCCACCAAAGCGAACCTTGTCACCCGGGCGCAGTACCGCACGCTCAACGCGCTTGCCATTCACAAAGGTCCCGTTCGACGACTTGAGATCAATCACCTCATAGCTGCCATCAGGTCGACGCGTCAGTTCCGCGTGAAAGCTGGAGATTTGGGAGCTGTCGATGACGATTTCGTTGCGGCTGTTCCTCCCTAAAGAGAGTCGCGCATCTTCGAGGTCGAAGATGAATTCGTTACCGTTGTTGAGGTTGAAAGCCAGATAAGGCATGATTTAGAGTCAGCGGGACTGCAATATTTATTAAATTTAGGTATGGTTTTTTTCCGAGGCAACGCAAACGTGCCTCAATTAAGGCTTAGTTGTCATTTGCACGGCATCCGGAAAATCCCTCATACGCGATTGGCTTGTGCCGGCCTCTCGACTGTGCCCGGGCTCCACCGCGACCACACCACAACGCATGAACCTCCTCCCCCTTAGTTGGTTTCGATACACCCTCTTGTTTCTTCTAAGCGTCGTTAGTTTTGGCTCTTATGCACACGCTCTGAACGACGCCGACCTGCAGCGTATTGGGAAGCGTATCTGGCAGAATGAATGTGCTGGCACCGTCGAAGGACTGACAAGCTGGAACTCGGGTGAGAACTTCGCCTCCCTCGGCATCGGTCATTTCATCTGGTATCCGGAGGGCGTGGACGGTCCCTTTGAGGAAAGCTTTCCCAAGCTCGTGCAATGGTTTCGCCAGCGAGGCGTGAATTTGCCCGCATGGCTGCTCTCCACCAAAGACTGTCCGTGGCCCAATCAAGCCGCCTTTGCCAGGGACCGTGAAGGCAGCCGGCAGAAGGATCTCCGGAAATTGCTCGCCTCAACGATCAGCGAGCAGACCTTGTTCATCATCGCGCGGCTCGATCAGGCCGCTCCCCGCCTGGTGCAGGCAGCCGGAAAGAATGGGGCCCTGGTCGAGCGGAACATCGCCTTCCTGCGCCAGACGGCGGCGGGAAATTTTGCCCTCATTGACTATGTAAACTTCAAAGGCGAAGGCCTGAATCCCAAGGAGCGCTACAAGGGTGAGGGCTGGGGCCTTCTCCAAGTTCTCATCAACATGCGCCCGGCAGATGCAGCCAGCGCCCCCGCCGCTTTTGCAAAGTCCTCCCAGCAGGTGCTGGCCCGTCGCGTGGCCAACAGTCCCGCCGAAAGGGGCGAAAAACGCTGGCTCGCAGGCTGGAGCAACCGCTGCGCCGCATACGCAAAGTAAAATGACTCCTGGCAGAGAGTTCGCAGGAATCCTGCGGCCACTTCTTGACTACCCCACGGGCTTGACCTAAACACCCCGCCCCATGTCCGCGCAAACGACCCTCATCCTCCTCAAGCCCGACTGTGTCTCCAAAGGCCTCTGCGGCGAAGTGCTCAAGCGTTTTGAAAGCGCCGGATTCGTCATTCGCGGCATGAAGATGATCCAGCTCACGGACGAGGTGCTCAAGGATCACTACTCCCACATTGCGGACAAGCCCTTCTTCCCCGAAGTGGCCAACTTCATGAAGAGCGTACCGGTGATCGCCCTCGCCCTCAGCGGGGATAATGTCATCGAGCGCGTGCGCACCCTCCTTGGACCCACGGACTCCCGCAAGGCGGACAAGGGCACCATCCGCGGTGACTACGGCGGCGACATGATGGTCAACGTGGCCCACGCCTCCGACTCCCCCGAGAACGCCGAAGCCGAGCTCAAACGCTTCTTCAAGGCGGACGAGATTTTCGCCCGCTAGTTGCTGCCCTCCACGCTGCGGGATCACTGGGATAAGGCATTTCCAGCCCGACGGGATGTGCCGAAAAAGTTGACAATGGGAGCACACGCCCCCTAAACTCCACCCAAACCCGGCATATCAGGAGCCCGCAGCAGCAGCAACAGGAGGAACGATGAGCATGTTTGGATTCGGTGGTGATGATCAGCAGCACCCGCGCGGCGCGCCCCCGCTGCATAGTGAGAAGATCGTTGGAGAAAGAAAAATCTTCTTTCTCGACCTGAAGGAAAACGACCGGGGTCGCTTCATCAAGATCACGGAGGATGTACGTGGCCGCAGGGACACCATCATGCTCCCCATGGAGAACGCGGAGGAGTTTCTCGACGCTCTCCAGCGCATTCTCCAGGTGCATCGCGAGGGGGAGGAATAGCCCCCACACGCCGCGATTGGCACGGCGTTTCGCCTTCGGTGGCAAAGTGTAACCGCGGACACAGGCGGGGCGTCGTTGATCATGTGCCCTTGCCGCGTCCATGTCAGCCCCTCCCCCCTCCAGCCCCGATCTTTCCGACCTGGTGGCAAGGGTACGTGACGAGCGGTGCGAACGCTCGGCAAAGACCCTGGTGGAGCGCCTCTACCCGCTGGTCCTTCGCATCGTCAGAGCCCACCTCCCGCGCCGCAGCAGTGAAGAGGATCTCGCCCAGGAGGTGTTCATGAAAATGTTTGCCCGCATCGAGCAATGGCGGGCCCAGATGCCCTTTGAGCACTGGGTCTCGCGCGTGGCCGTCACCACCTGCCTGGACGCCCTGCGCCACCAGAAACGCCGACCCGAGCTGCGCTGGTCCGACCTCAGCGAAACCGAGGCGGAAATGCTGGACCACGTCCTGCATGATGAGGCCGATACTGGAGCTGGTGATACCGTGGGCGCACGTGAACTCGCCCACAAGCTCCTGGAAACCCTGAAGCCGGCGGACCGCCTCGTCCTGACGATGATGGACATGGAAGGTCGTTCCGTGGCAGATGTGCAATCTGCGACCGGATGGAGCGCCACTCTTGTGAAGGTGCGCGCCTTCCGTGCCCGGCGTAAACTGAGAAAAGCCTTCGCCGCACTCGAGTCCGCGTTTACTCCTTCTCCCTCTCCCGCCTCATGAAACATCTCCGCGATCATGACCCCGATCGGCCCTGGGTGAGCCTGGTCTACAAGGCCTCGCAGGCTCCAGAGCCCGATGCGGAAGCTCCCCTCGGCTTCGCCACACGCGTGGTGGCGCAGTGGAAGACCCTTCCACGCGAGGCATCAGTCGCCTTGCTGGAATGGCTCACGATGCGCGGGCTCGCCGTGGCGGTACTCATCCTGCTGGGCAGCGCGGCCCTCAGCTACGACACGCTGCTCGGCATCTTCACCGGGGAGACAGCCTTGGCAGGCGGTTGGTTTGATTCGTTGCTGACCCTATGAGACTCTTCCGCCACTGGAAAATGATCCTGGGCCTCATGGCCATCTTCGGTGCCGGCGTGGGCACCGGATGCATCGGCACGGTGGTGGCCCTCCACCGCATCTTCACCCGTCCCCAGCCTCAGGACATGTGGGTGAATGCCCGGCTCGCGGACATGGAGCGGCGCCTCAAGATCACCCCTGAGCAGAAGCAGCGCCTCCGTCCCATCGTAGAAAGTGCGGACATGCGCATCCGCGACATTGGCGGAGAATCCTATGAGCGCCTCGTGAATGTCGCGCAGAAGACCTCGGAGGACATCGCCCGGGAACTCACCCCGGAGCAGCGCGAGGAATTCGACCGCCTGCGCCCTCACGTGATCTCCATCCTGCGAGATCTGACCCAGCGCGAAATCACCGTGCGCTCCCACAAGGCAGGCGTACCACCGACCCCCAAGTCCAAACCTACTGGACGACCCGAGCCTGTTTCAAGTCGGCAAAGATAAGACGGCCGGCGGAGGTGTGCGTGACACCGCTCACCACAATGGCCACCGTGTCCCCGATGAACTGGGACGCATAGTTCACCACAATCATCGCGCCATCCGGCAGATAGCCCACGGCCTGGTGCTTCTCCTTGCCTGACTTCACCAGGCTGATGTCCAGTTCATCACCGGCGCCCACTTCTGGCTGGAGAGCTCTGGCGAGGTCATTGAGATTCAACACCGTCACATTGCGCACACGGGCGACTTTCCCGAGATTCACATCATTGGTGAGCAGGCGGGCATTCAGTTCATGGGCCAGTGTCACCAGCAGGGCATCCACCGGGCCAGCTTCAACCGTGCCCGGTGGAGACTCGTGGATGGTGAGCTCGATCCCCTTGGTATCGCGCAGCTTCTGCACTGAATCCAAGCCCCTCTTTCCTCGCGAGCTCTTCATCGGATCGCGGGAGTCGGCCATACGCTGCAACTCATCGAGTACAAAGCGTGGCACGACCAGGTTGCCCGAGAGGAATCCCGTTTCGTACACCTGCGGCACACGCCCATCGATGATTACATTCGTGTCCAGCAGCATGGGCTCGCCTTCGGAGGCATCCCTGCGAAAGCGCACGTAAGGGATGATGAAGGAAAACTGGTCACGATCACTACGCAGCGCGAGGGTGATTCCGAGGAAACCGAAGATCAGGTACAGGCAGATCTCCACCACACTGCGGATGGATTCCGGATCCTCCAAGCTGCGGAACCACGGCAGATCCATGATGCCGATCTTGGTGACAAGCCACGCACAAAAGAGACCCACCAGGAGGCCAAACGTGCCAAAGGAGAATTCACGGAAGGTGAACTGAGCCAGGAGCGAGTCCACCAGCACGAAGAATCCGCCCACCACCAGGCCAATCAACGTGCCAACCCATATCTCTGCATGAAAGCCTGCGGCGATAGCACCGCCAAGGACAACCGCGAGCGTCAGAAAGAGCGCCCGCGCGAGCTTGATGGACCAGGGTACTTGCACGCGCGAATGTGACGGGGTCACCCGCAAGTTTCAAGTAATGAGATGGGGAAACAAGATTCAAATCTCGCCGCGGGTCCACTACTTCACCGGCGGAAAAGCCCCGAGCGCTTCTCAGGCTTCTGGGGTTGGGGCTGCTGTTGTGGCTGGGTCTGGGACGGCTTCACCTGCTGTTCCCCCGCCTTGTCCTTGTACCAGAGAATGCCCTTCTGCCGGAGATTGCTGATGAGCATCGAGAACTCGTTCTTCAAGGAACGGTCATGAATAAGGGCAGGCAACAACCCCTCCCCCTTGCGCAGATCCGTGCCCACCTTGCCCAGGGATACCGCAGCCTCATCGATGGACTTGATCGCCTTGTCCGCATTTCCCATCACCGTGTCCGCCTTGCCAGCTGCAGATTCGATTTTGCCTGAGGCGTTGCCAAGCTTGGTGACGATCGGATCAAACTTCTGGGCTGCCAGCTGCATGGACTTGGCAGCCTCCTTGAACGAGGCCACGGCTTCCTTCACGTCCTTGCTGGTCTCCTCGCCCAGCGTCTTTTCGTCCAGACGCTTCAGGACACTGTTGAGGTGGGCAAAGGATTCCTTCAGTTCCTTCATGTTGTCATCTCCCAGTGCCTTGCCGTTGATCTTGTCGAGCGACACCCGGAGGTCCTTCACCGCGAGTTTGATTTCAGCGAGCACGTCTTCCGCCTGCTTGCCCAGGTCCTTGGCAGAATCCTGCAACGCACCAAGGCCGGTGGCGCCCACCACGTTCTCCTTGGGAAGCTCGGTGCCGGGTTCGATGTAGGTCTGCTCCTTGGATCCCGTCGTCCGGATTTCAATGAAGGAATCTCCCAGAAGGCCCGCCGTACCGATGCCGAACTTGGCGTCCTTGGGAATTTTCACCGAGTCATAGATCTCCAGCGTGATGAGCACCCCCTTGAAATCCGCATCCAACACGGGCTGACGGGGCACCTTGCCCACTTTGGAACCGCCCAAGCGCACAGGCGTACCGTCGCGAATGCCTGTCCCATCCGGGAATGGCACCACGATTTCATAAGAGGTCTTGAAAAGCTCCCGGACACTGCCGAACTGGAGCACCAACAGTGCAATCAGCAGCAGGCCGATGGTGAGGAACAGCCCCACCAGCAGCTCGGTTTTCTTGTCGCGTTCTTCCATGTTGTTGGTCCTGAATTGCTAAATGCCGGGCAGGCGATGAGGACAGCGTGGAGGAAGCGTGCCCGAGGGGGAGACAACGGGCAAGAGCTTCTGCTGAATCGGCAAAACCGAATTCTGTAATGTACCCCAGTTCATCCCTCGATGTCCGATTTTCCCTCGATGAAATCCTGCACGTCCTGCGCCGGGCAGTGTCGGAGTTCGTCCGGCGTCCCCAGGAAGTGAATCACCCCGCCCTTCAGCATCGCCACCCGGTTGGAGATCTTGAAAACACTCTTCATGTCGTGCGTCACGACAATGGCCGTCATGTGATAGCGCTTCTGCAGGCGCATGATCATCTGGTCGATCACATCCGAGACGATTGGGTCCAGGCCTGAAGTGGGCTCATCATAAAGCACGCACGCCGGGCGCGAGATGATGGCCCGTGCAATGCCGGCGCGCTTGCGCATGCCCCCGGAGAGATTGACCGGCATCTTCTGCTTGTGGTTGGCCAGCTCGACCACATCAAGCGCCTCGTGCACGCGGTCTGTGATTTCCTTCTGGTCCTTCACACCCGCCTCATGCAGGGGGAAAGCCACATTCTGCTCCAGCGTGAGGCTGTCGAAGAGAGCCGCGTTCTGAAAGAGGATGCCAATCTGCTTGCGCAACGGAGCGAGTTGGCGTTCGCGCAGGCCGGTGAGGCTGGTACCATCGATCTTGATGGTACCCTCGTCCGGCTTCATGAGGCCGATGAGGTGCTTCAACAGCACGCTCTTGCCCTCGCCGCTGGGACCGATGAGCACCAGCGTCTCCCCGCGATAGACATCGAGGTTCACGCCACGAAGAATCTCCTGCTTGCCTATTTTTTTCTTAAGGCCTCGGACTTCGATGAAGGGCTTGGAATCGGGGGAAAGTGCCATGGAGACAGACCAGCTACATCGGCGTGCCGAGCGGGAAGAAATAGTTCAGCAGGATGCTCATGAAAAAATTCACGATGAGAAGCGCCAGGGAAGAGAACACCACAGCGCTCGTCGTTCCCTTGCCCACTCCCACCGCGCCATTCTCCGCCATCAGCCCTTGGTGACAGGAAATGATGGTGATGAGAATCCCAAAGATGAAGCCCTTGATCATGCCGCAGCTCACATCCTCCATATTCGTGTGCTCCGTGATGTGGGTGATGAACCACGCATGCGGCACCGCAAAGCCCATGACCGTGACCAGATAGGAAGCGACCAGGCCGAACACGATGCACTCCGCGATGAGCAGCGGCATGGAGACCATCATGGCAATAAATCGCGGCAGCACGAGATAGTCCACCGGATGCACCGCCATGGCGCGCAGCGCGTCGATTTGCTCAGTCACCTTCATCGTTCCGATCTCCGCCGCCATCGCGGCTCCCACGCGCCCGGTCACCATGAGTCCCGCCAGCACAGGCCCCAGTTCGCGGCACATCGCGATGGAAACAATGCCGCCCACCCCGGACTCCACTCCGAAGTCCTTGAATTTGAAGTATGTCTGAGCCGTGAAGACTGCCCCCGTGAACGCTCCGGTCACCACCACCACCACCTGAGAACCGAAGCCAATGGACACAATCTGCTGCGCCACCAGTTTCATCCGCCACACACCCGTGCGCACGGCGCCGCCAAGGTCCATCAGCAGAGCCATCAGTTGACCCATGTAGGTCAGGAAATTCAAGAAGGCGCGGCCTGGCAATCGAAGGGCTTCCATCGGGATCGGGCTACTCTTTACGTTTGGCATCATGCATCGGACGGCGGGCAAAGCAAATGCAGGGACGCCTCAACCTCGGGCATTTCCCAGGAGTTCCTCCACGAGTGCAGGAACTTTTTTCCCCGCCTTGCCGACAAGGTGTTCTTGGAACGCATCGGACATCGCCGTCACGTCCATGTTCACTTCTATGGTACGCGCTCCCGCGAATTTGGCGACCTGCACGAAGCCCGCCGCCGGGTAGACGTGACCCGATGTGCCGACGGCTATGAAGATATCCACCTCATTCAGCACGGACTGAATCTCCTCCATGCGCATCGGCACCTCTCCAAACCACACAATGTGTGGACGCATCCACCCGGTGCGACGGCAAGCGCCGCACTGCAGAGTCTCATTCAGATCCAGGCCCCAAGAAATCACGTCATCGCAATGTGCGCAGCGGGCCTTGAGAAGTTCACCGTGCATGTGAATCACCTCCCGGCTGCCACCGCGCTCATGGAGGTCATCCACATTCTGGGTAATCAGGGTGACTCGCCCGGGATACTCCCTCTGAAGCTTGGCCAGCGCGACATGGGCCGGGTTCGGCTCCACTGTGGCCAAGGCTGCACGGCGGAGGTTGTAAAAGCGATGCACAAGTGCCCGGTTGCGCCCAAAGGCCTCCAGCGTGGCGACCTCCTCGATGCGGTGATTCTCCCACAGACCGTTGGCATCACGGAAAGTCGGCACCCCGGATTCCGCAGAAATGCCGGCTCCAGTGAGGATGACGATGTGGGGAGCAGTGGACATGGAAAACTGGTTCTGTACGGGCATTGCCGGGGGTAGGCAATGGCGAGGTCTGTGACATTGCTTCTCTTCAGGCCGTGTGGCATAGTGCCTCGTAATGGTGGCAATTTCCATCCACGAGCTTCACGAGCACACGGACCTTTGGGTCCGGAAAGCAGCCGCCCGTGAGGATGTCTTGATCACGGACAATGGCCACGCGGTCGCCAAAATTGTACCCATCCCCCCCGAGCCGAATACCTCGAACCCTTTCCTAACAAGAAAGGTTTTACCCGGATTTGCTGACCTACAGGCCAGCCTTTCGGGAGGCACCGACAGCAGCAAAGCAGTTTCGGAAATGCGCGATGAGCGATGATCTACTTCGATTCTTGCTACATCGCCAAATTCTATCTGGCAGAACCTGATAGCCCAAAGGTGATCAGCTTTGCCCGGCAACATCCAAATATCGCATGCCTGCTGTTGGGCAAAGCAGAAGTGCTTGCGGTGTTTCACCGCAAGTATCGAGAGAATGTAGTGGATGCGAAGGGATTTGCCTTGTTGTGCGATCAGTTTTGAGCTCGATTCTGCCCAGGGTCTCTGGCAATGGCAGCCGGTGGATGAAGCCCTGCTAACCACCGCCGCGAAGCGCATGCGCACCCTTTCGTCCAACCTATTTCTACGGTCCGCAGACGCTCTCCATTTGACATGCGCTGCAGAGAAAGGCTTTCTCGCCATTCACACCAGCGACCGTCACATGCTTGCTGCGGCACCTGCCTTCGGCCTGCTAGGTGTGACCCTGTAGCATCTCAAAACGTCGCCCTTCTGTGGCAATGCGCTACCCGCTACAAACCACCAGGCCGCAATCATGAGCTACGACGAGTTCAAAGGAGCCATCCACCAGCGCCTGAAACTGAGCCGCCATGGAGCCACCTGGGTGGAGCTACGGGATTCTCTGGCGCTGCCCTATGACCGTCCTTGCCCCGAATGGACTCGCAGGCTGGAGGAAGAGATTGGACTGGTGCGCCGTAAGGGCTCCGGACGGGCTCTTGTCTGGTGCCTACAATCGAGCGCCCCTCCCCGAGCCCGGCAATCGTAGCCTTTATAGGTCTGCCCATTCACCACAGGCGGCCCGGCCGGGGAGCTGGCGTTGCAATGTTCCGCGCCCGCCCTTGCCTCGGCCCGGCTTCTGCTTACAGTGCTGACCCTCACCTGCTTCATTTCCATGGCTCTCAACGTTCAGCGTACTTTCAAGACCGGGTCCGGCACGGACGGCAAATATTTTTCTCTCCCCGAACTGGAGGCACAAGGCATCGGCAAGATTTCCCGCCTGCCCGTCAGCATCCGAATCGTGCTCGAGTCTCTGGTGCGCAATCTGGATGGCAAGAAGGTGATGGAGAAGGATGTGCAGAACCTCGCCAACTGGAATGCCAAGGCTCCTGGCGATTACGAAATCCCCTTCACCGTCGCGCGCATCGTGCTGCAGGACTTCACCGGGGTACCTCTTCTCGTGGACCTCGCCGCCATGCGCTCCGCCGTGGACGGCATGAAGAAGAACCCCAAGATGATCGAACCGCTCGTGCCGGTGGATCTCGTGGTGGACCACTCCGTGCAGGTGGACTTCGCGGGCACGCAGGCTGCGCTGGATCGCAACCTGGCTCTTGAGTTCGAGCGCAACCGTGAGCGTTATCAGTTCCTCAAGTGGGGTGAGCAGGCCTTCGACACGTTCAAGGTGGTGCCTCCCGGCATCGGCATCGTGCACCAGGTGAACCTTGAGTACCTCGCCAAGGGTGTACTGGAAAAGGATGGGGTGTATTATCCGGATACCCTCGTGGGCACCGACTCCCACACGACCATGATTAACGGCCTCGGCGTCGTGGCCTGGGGCGTGGGTGGCATTGAAGCGGAAGCCGGCATGCTCGGCCAGCCCGTGACCTTCCTCGTGCCTGAAGTGGTGGGCGTGTACCTCACCGGCGCCCTGCGCGAAGGCGTGACCGCCACCGACCTGGCCCTGCACTGCACGCAAATGCTGCGCAAGCACGGCGTGGTGGGCAAGTTCGTCGAGTTCTACGGCCCCGGCGCCGTGAGCCTGCCGCTGCCTGACCGCGCAACGATTGCCAACATGGCCCCCGAGTACGGCGCAACCATGGGCTTCTTCCCCGTCGACGAAGAGTGCGTGAACTACCTCCGTGGCACCGGCCGCAGCGAGGAACTCTGCACCACCTTCAAGAACTACTACACCGCCCAGGGCATGTTCGGCATTCCGGACAAGGGCCAGGTGGACTTCACCAGCGAACTCGAACTCGACCTCAGCACCGTGCAGCCCAGCGTGGCCGGACCGAAGCGTCCGCAGGACCGCATCGAGCTGCCGAACGTGAAGTCAAAGTTCCGCGACCTCCTCAAGAGCGACGTGAAGGCCGGCGGCTACGGCAAGAACGGCAACGCCTTCAAGGAGGCCGAAGTCGTCGTCGACAGCAAGGACGGCATCAAGGACACCATCCAGGATGGTTCCGTGCTCATCGCCGCCATCACGAGCTGCACGAACACCAGCAACCCGAGCGTCATGCTCGGCGCGGGTCTCCTCGCGAAGAAGGCCAACGCGCTCGGCCTGACCATCAAGCCCAGTGTGAAGACCTCCCTCGGACCAGGCTCCCGCGTGGTGACGGATTATCTCACCAAGACTGGCCTGCAGGTGGAGCTCGACAAGCTCGGCTTCCAGACCGTGGGCTACGGCTGCACCACCTGCATCGGCAACTCCGGCCCTCTTGATGCCGGTATCGAAGACGTGGTGAAGGCCGAAGACGTGGTCGCGGCCAGCGTGCTGAGCGGCAACCGCAACTTCGAAGCCCGCGTGCACCAGAGCATCAAGGCGAACTTCCTCATGTCCCCTCCCCTCGTCGTGGCTTATGCCATCGCCGGCACGGTGGACATCGACCTGAGCAAGGACGCCCTCGGCAAGAGCTCAGACGGCAAGGATGTGTTCCTCAAGGACATCTGGCCTTCCCTCGCGGAGATCCGCGACGCCATGCAGTCCGCGCTTTCCCCGGACGTCTTCCGCAAGCTCTACACCGACTTCGCCAGCCAGAATCCCAAGTGGAACGAAATCGCCGGCACTACCGGCCTCGTCTACGGCTGGGATGCGGACAGCACCTACATCCAGCACCCGCCCTTCTTCGAGGACTTCTCGATGGAGCCCAGCGACATCGTGGAAATCAAGGGCGCTCGTCCTCTCGGCATCTTCGGCGACTCCGTCACCACGGACCACATCAGCCCCGCTGGCGCCATCAAGAAGAACAGCCCTGCCGGCCGCTTCCTCCTGGAGCACGGCGTGGAGCAGTCCGACTTCAACAGCTACGGTTCACGCCGCGGCAATGACCGCATCATGACCCGCGGCACCTTCGCCAACGTCCGCATCAAGAACCTGATGCTCGGCGGCAAGGAAGGCGGCGATACCATCCTGCAGCCCGAAGGCACGGAGATGTCCATCTTCGACGCGGCAGAGAAGTACAAGGCCGCCGGCACGCCGACCATCGTCATCGGTGCCGAAGACTACGGCATGGGCTCCAGCCGCGACTGGGCCGCCAAGGGCACCCGCCTCCTCGGTGTGAAGGCCGTGATCACGAAGTCCTTCGAGCGCATCCACCGTTCCAACCTCGTGGGCATGGGCGTGCTCCCCTGCAACTTCGTGAACAAGGAGGATTACGAAAAGGTGAAGGACCTCTCCGACGCCACCTTCGACCTCCTCGGCGTGAGCAACAGCATCAAGCCCCAGAGCGAAGCCACCCTCCGCGTCCACAAAGCCGACGGCACCACCCTCGACATCCCCGTAGTCGTCCGCTTGGATACCCCCGTGGAAATCGACTACTACCGCGCCGGCGGCATCCTGCCCTACGTGCTCGCGCAGATTCTGCGGGCGAATGCGTAAGCGATACAAACGCGTTCAATGAATCACGAGACGCCCGGTCAGAAATGGCCGGGCGTTTTCATTTCGACTCGACTTTGATACCGGTGAAATCCGCCCAGCACGCCTTCTTCGGCGCCCATGTGGCATCGCCTCCACCGTGGAAGGTTTCGAAGTAGAGGGAGTCCACGCCGAAGGTGTCCACGGTGCGCCATTCCATGTCGGTGCGCTCGACCATGAGCTTTTCTGTTTGGTCACTTAGGGCGATCCACACACGGAGAGTACCGTCGCGCTTGCCGATGGTGTTCATGGTTACGGCAAGCCGCACATGAATGGGCGTGTCCGTGGGAAAGCGGAAGTCTTCAGGGAAGGGAAAGCTGTGGCCGTAGTTTTCAGGCTGGTTCTTGTGATAGATGTAGGCTTCACCACGACCATCACGACGCCACATGAGGCGGGCGGAGAAGCCGTTGGTGCCGGTGGCAGGACGTCCGCCGCTGACATTGTCAGGACCACCACACAGGCCAGGGAGTTTGCCGCCCTTCACCCAGTCGAAGTCCTTGCTGAAGCGCACCGTGTAGCGCAGCTCGGCGCTCTGATGCGTGCCGATGGGCCAGCGCCAACCCGCGCCACCATTCTCGGGACCGATCTGGCCGGGGGCGTACGCGATACGCAGGCTCTTCGCACCATCACGCTCCACAACAGAAACGCGGCCATCCTTGATTCCACCTTCAAAGGCGCAGCCTGGCCAGTCCTTCTTCCATTGGGGAATGGTGTAGATGCCGGAAGCACCCTGAAGAATCACCGCTTTTAAAGTGGGCTCAGCAGCATCGGCGGGTGTCATTTCGAAGTGACAGAGTGCCAGGGCGATACACAGCAAGTGTGAGGCGAACGTCTTCAACAGCTTCATCATTCCGAGCAGAAGTCCTCAGGCAATACCTTTATGGTTGCACTTTGTGACACGTTTCAGACAATAGGAGCATCGCACGCAAGACATCCCTGCCTGACCGGCCATGCACCTCGCCGATCAAGATCCGCTAGATCCCAATCCGGATGAACCGGTGAAGATTCCGATCACGGACACGCTGGATCTGCACACCTTCCGCCCGAATGAAATCGGCGACCTGCTGCCGGACTATTTTGCGGAGTGCATCCGCCACGGCATCCTCGCCGTGCGCGTGGTGCATGGGAAAGGCACGGGAACCTTGCGTACAGGAGTGCATCACCTGCTGAACAAGCTGCCCGAAGTCGAGTCATGGCAGTGGCCTGCAGGTGAACAAAGCGGTGGCTGGGGCGCAACGTGGGTGTACCTCAGGCCGGATGCGGCGTGAGGCGAACGGAGGGGCTGTTTCGCAGGGAGCGGCA
Source organism: Roseimicrobium gellanilyticum (assembly GCF_003315205.1). Classification (NCBI taxonomy): domain Bacteria; kingdom Pseudomonadati; phylum Verrucomicrobiota; class Verrucomicrobiia; order Verrucomicrobiales; family Verrucomicrobiaceae; genus Roseimicrobium; species Roseimicrobium gellanilyticum. Next base: position 240,974 of record NZ_QNRR01000006.1, read on the forward strand.
CTAGCCTTAGTGCCGGTGGTAGGCAAATGGGGGTGCGGAGCCTCTCTTTGGATGCTCGAGAGAGGCTTCTTCGCGATTCGTCACTACCACGCCACATATGACGGCACTAGGCTAGTGCCGCTCCCTGCGAACCACTTCGTTTGCCGCTGACTCAAGTTTTTGCACCTTCCTTCTTCCTCCCCAGCGCCGCCTCCACACAAAACACCGCCACACCCGCCCAGATGCAGGCAAAGGAGACCATCACGCCGAGCGTCACAGGCTCCTTGTACATCAGAGCGCCAATCAAGAACTGGCCCGTGGGTGCGATGAATTGCAGCAGACCCAGCGTACTGAAACGCAGATGCCGCGCCGCATGGGCAAAAGTCAACAGAGGTGCAGCGGTGCACGCGCCGGCGAGGAACATGAGGAACCAGTCCCCCGCGCTTCCGGTGGCCGCCAGTGGCCGGCTTTCTGAAGCAATCCACACCAACCCGCCGAGTGCCAAGGGCAGCACGATCACGGACTCCATCGCCAGACCTGTCAGCGAGCCCAGAGGCGACTTCCGCCTCGCCAATCCATAGGCCGCAAACGTGAGAGCCAGCGCGAGGGCAATCCACGGCAGACGCCCCACCAGAATCACCTGCAGCAGCACTCCGGCTGCCGCGAGTACGATGCTCACGATGCGCCAGCGAGAAATATTCTCCCCCAGCAGCACGCGGCCAATAGCCACATTGAGCAGGGGATTAAGAAAGTAACCAAGGCTCGCCTCAACAATGTGCCCGTGCTGGTTCGCCCAAATGAAGAGCGACCAGTTCACGGTGAGCAACGCGGCGGAGAGACCATGCGCGCGCAGCAGGGCTGGCGTCTTCATCGCCTCCACCCAGGCACGCCAATTTTTCGTGATGGCAAGCAGGGGCAGTACCCACACCACCGTCCACACCAGACGCTGGAGCACCACGACGTCCGAGCCGAAACGCTGGACCAGCTTCCAATAGATGGGAAGCGTGCCCCACATGCCGAACGCCACGATGGCGCTCAGCACGGCTGAGGGCGGGTCCGGTGTTTGCCCGGATGTTTGGTTGGGTTGCCCGCCCTCTGATTCAGCCATGCCTCAGGCCGGGCTTATTTGCCCTTGGAAAGCTCCTTCAGCTTTTTGGTAAACTTCTCCACCTTGGGCTTCACGACGGCGCAGACATAACCCTGGTTCGGATTCTTGTTCGCGAAATCCTGGTGATAATCTTCCGCGGCGTAGAAGTTCTTCAGCGGTGCGATCTCGGTGACGATGGGGTCCTTGAACTCCTTCTGGTGCTCCTTCACTGACGCCTCGGCGATCTTCTTCTGCGCGTCATTCGTGTAGTAGATCACGGAGCGATACTGCGGGCCGGAGTCATTGCCCTGGCGGTTGAGCGTGGTGGGATCATGGGCGTACCAGAAGAGATCCACGAGATCCTTGTAGCTCACCACCGTGGGGTCGAAGACGACCTTGATCACCTCGGCATGACCGGTGGTCTTGGTGCAGACCTGTTCATAGGTGGGGTTTTCCACATGGCCACCGGAGTAGCCGCTGATCACCTTCACCACGCCCTTGATGGGCAGGTAGCAGCCTTCCGTGCACCAGAAGCAGCCACCCCCGAGGATGGCCTCCTCTGTCTTGGCAGGAGCAGATTTTTCGTCGGCAGCGACAGCCGTTGCAGAAACGATGGCGGACATAAAGAGTGCGAGAAGTACCTTGAGTTTCATGGTGGGAAAACGGGAGACAGCTTGTCAGGAAGAAACGTTCGCCACCGCCCTTTCTTGGGATGGGTCATGAAAAGATGCGACTGAAAGCGGGCGGTGGATGCTGAAAAACGCGCTCCGGTTTCCATGCCCCCCTCAGGTATGTCGGCTCAGGTAGCGGGCCGCGAGCTCAACCAACTCTTTCTCGTAGGTCTCGCTTGCAGCAACGGCCTGAAGCAGACGGAGGAACTCTTCCCTCGTCTGTTTGCCACAGTCCGGGGAGTTCAGCACGCGGTTCATGAGCAAAATGCCATTTAATGATGGACGCCGCGTGACTGACTGAACCAATGCCGGAATGTATGACGGATAGAAGGTCTCGATGTGATGAACAAAGGTGCCCGGAGCCCCAGCATACGACAGCGGATGCGCCTCAAAAAATTCCAGGAACGGCTGACACACCGAGCCACCAAGCTCCGGCCCTAGCGCCATTACAAGCTCATCGGCTTGAAGTTCAAACTCGTCATCGTCGGGATCCAGCCGACCAAGACGATTTCGAAGGGTTTGTGAATCCGTCACCATTCCCGAGGTGAGTTGAAATTGGAGTGCCCTGCTATAACAGCCGATTCATTCACCCCACATTCGCTGCCCGGCCATGCCGCAGCGTCACGCGCTTCAGGCGCCACTCCAGGTCCGTCGTGAGGTCCTTCCACTCAAAGCGCCAGGTCCAGAACTCGCCGCTTTTGCCAGGGATGTTCATGCGGGCCTCGCTGCCGAGGCCGAGAACATCCTGTAGTGGGCAGATGGCCAACCGCGCCTTGCTCGCCCAGACGTGTTCAATGAAGTCCCAGTGGATCTGCGTACCGTCCGTCTTCGTGTATCCGAGGATGTTCGCACGCTCCTTCTCCACCATCTCGGCGGTGCGGGTGGTATGCTCGTCCTCACCGCTGTTGAAGTACCCCACCATGGTATCGTTGTCGTGGGTGCCAGTGTAGGCGACGCTGTTGTCCGGATAGTTCTCCGGGATGTAGTCCTCCGCGAGGGCATCCGCGCCAAAGGCGAACTGCATCACCCGCATGCCGGGCAGCTCATGACGGTCGCGCAGGGCCACCACGTCGGGCGTGATGAGGCCGAGGTCTTCCGCAATGATGGGCACCTCGCCGAGGTCTTCCTTGAAGGCCTCGAAGAGTGCATCCCCTGGCGCTTCCACCCACTGGCCATTCACTGCCGTGGCTTCCGAGGCGGGAATCTCCCAGTAGGCGGCGAACCCGCGGAAGTGGTCAATGCGAACGATGTCCACCAGTGAGAGCGTCTTGCGCAGGCGGGACTTCCACCAGGCGAAGTTGGTCTTCTGGTGCTTCTCCCAATCGTAGAGCGGATTGCCCCAGCGCTGGCCGGTCGCGGCAAAGTAGTCCGGCGGCACGCCGGCCACCACGGTGGGATTGCCATGCTCATCCAGGTGGAAGAGACCGCGATTCGCCCACACATCCGCGCTGTCATGCGCGGCGAAGATGGGGATGTCCCCGATGATGCTGATGTCGAGTTCCTTCGCACGCAGGCGGAGCTTGTTCCACTGACGGTGGAAGAAGAACTGTAGCACCTTCGCCGCCTCGATCTCCTCCTCCAGCCCGGCCATCACCTCGGCCATGGCCACCTCGTCGCGCAGGGCGATGCCCTTGGGCCATTCGGTCCAGGGACGGAGATCGTATTCTCCCTTCAGGGCGATGAACATGGACCAGTCATCCAACCACTCCGATTCACGCTGGCAGAAGGTCTCAAAGGCGCGCTGCAGCAGCGGGCTGGCGCTGCACTGCTTGATGAACTTGTGCGCGGCATTCTTCAGGAAGGCCGTGCGAATCTCCAGCACGGCGCCGAAGTCCACGTGATCATCTGGAAACTCAGGCAACACCGCGAGGTCTGAAGGTCGAACCACGCCGTCCTTCACCAGCGAATCCAGGCTGATGAGCAGCGGATTCCCCGCGTAGCTGGACAACGACTGGTACGGCGAGTTCCCGTAGCCCGTGGGTCCGAGCGGCAGCACCTGCCAGGCACGCTGACCCATGCGATGCAGGGCCTCCAGCCACAGTTCCGCGCCCCGACCGATCTCCCCGATGCCGAAGCGCCCCGGCAAGGACGTGGGATGGAGGAGAATGCCGGAACAGCGCGGGATGGAAAGCATGGCCTCAAAAGGAGCGCAAGGCGCGTGCCGTGCAAGCTGGCAGTTTCCCACCAGCACACGGATTTCTTCATACGCTTAATCGCGCCTCAGAACGGTACGGCGAATTTTTCTTCAAGTCGCTGGCACACAGCCGTCTGGAGCGCCTCGTGATTCAGGCGGGTGAACACGTCCTCCAGGAAGCCAAGTGTGATCAGCGTGCGGGAAGCCTGGTCAGGAATCCCACGCGCCATGAGGTAGAAAAGCTCGTCCTTGTCCACCGGGGAACTGGTGGATCCGTGGCTGCACTTCACCTGGTCGGCATTGATTTCCAGACCGGGCATGGAGTTCGCCTCGCAGGTGTCGCTGTTGAGCAGGTTGCGGCAGGTCTGGTAGGCGTCTGTGTAGTGCGCGCCCTCATCCACGAAGATGAGGCCCGAGAAGACGGTGCGAGCCTGGTCATCCAGCACGTTCTTGTACAGCAGGTCGGATTTCGCACGCGGAGCCGCGTGATGCTGAAAGGTGCGCTGGTCGACCTCTTGCGTGTCATGCGGGGAGGAGACGCCGAGCATGTAGCTCTCAGCACCGGCGCCTTCCATGCGGGAGACGCTCTCATTGCGCACCCAGGCCGCGCCCAGGTTCATGAGCAAAGCGGTCGCGGTGGCGGCCTTGTGCACGCTGGCGCTGGTGAGGTGCACGGCGCGGCTCTTCAGATTCAGATCCTGCACCACTCCGTAGATGATTTTCGCGCCATCGCGCGCATGGAGGTCCGTCACGGCCACCACGCCCTGTTCCTCGTCATCGAGCGAGCGCTGGTGCTCCAGCACGGTGATTTGCGAATTCGGCTCGCTCACGATGAGCGTGTGCGGGAACACGGAGCCGCGTCCGCCAATCCAGTGGAAAACCTCAATGGGTTTCTCCATCTGCACACCCTTCGCCACATGCAGCACGATGCCGGCACGGGTGCGGGCCTGGTGCATCTGGGAGAACTTGATGCCGCCCAGCGACGTCTCGCGGGCCATGAAATGCTCCTGCATCAGCTCCGGCATGCGCGAGGCCGCCTCGAGCAGCGGCACCAGGGTCACGCCTTCCGGCAGTGAGCCCAGAGCCTCGGGATTCAGCAGTTCATCATTGGCAAAGATGAGCCGTACCGCGGCCTCCAGCGTGGAGGTGGACTCGCTGAGCGCACGGCCCTTGTCCGCATCACTGAGGGCAGCGACCGACTCGATGGCGAGCATGGCTTCCGCCTGCTTGACGGAGCCATAGCGCCAGTGCTCATCGGTACGGATGGGCGAAGGCATGGCAGCGAACCGTTCGCCCGCCTGGTATTGGAGTTTGCTGAACCAGGTGGCAACAGTGGCAGGGGCGGACATGAGAGCGGTGGACATTGAAAAAAGTCGTATCGAGTATCGCGAGTGAGGTTGCGGGTCCTGCGTGGTCAGCCCACGCTGCCTTCCATTTCCAGGTCGATGAGGCGCTTCAGCTCGACGCTGTATTCCATGGGGAACTCACGCACGAGGTCATTGATGAAGCCGTTCACGGAAAGGCTCATCGCCTCCGCCTCGGAGAGACCGCGCTGCTGCATGTAGAAGAGCTGCTCCGCGCTCACCTGGCTCACGCTGGCCTCATGCTGGGTGGCATGCTGGTTGCCGCGCACGCTGATGGCGGGATACGTGTCCGTGCGGCTGCGGCTGTTGATCAGCAGCGCATCGCACTCGGTGTTGTTCTTGCAGCCCTTGAGATGCTTCGGGATGTGCACCAGACCACGGTAGGTCGAGCGCCCCTGGCCGATGGAGATGGACTTGGAGATCACATTGCTGGTGGTCTCATCCGCGGCGTGAATCATCTTCGCGCCGGTGTCCTGATGCTGGCCGGTGTTCGCGAGGGCGATGCTGATCACCTCGCCACGTGCCTTGCGACCCTTCATCACCACGCCGGGATACTTCATGGTGAGACGGCTGCCGATGTTGCAGTCGATCCAGCGGATCTCCGCGTTCTCATGCGCAAGGCCGCGCTTGGTCACAAGGTTGAAGACGTTGCTGCTCCAGTTCTGCACCGTCACGTACTGGATCTTCGCGTCCTTCATGGCCACGAGTTCCACTACGGCGCTGTGCAGCGTGGCCGTTTCAAACTTCGGCGCGGTACAGCCTTCCATGTACATGACCTCGGCGCCTTCATCCGCGATGATGAGCGTGCGCTCGAATTGGCCGAACTGTTCGCTGTTGATGCGGAAGTACGCCTGTAGGGGATGCTTCACCTTCACGCCCGGCGGGATGTAGATGAAGGAGCCGCCGCTGAAGACGGCGCTGTTCAGCGCGCTGAACTTGTTGTCACCGGTCGGGATGACCTTGCCGAACCACTTGCGGAAGATTTCGGGGTGCTTCTGCAGACCTTCCGTGCTGTTCACGAAGATCACGCCCTGCTCTTCCACGGCAGCCTTGATGTTCGAGTAGGCAGCCTCGGAGTCATATTGGGCCTCCACGCCAGCGAGGTACTTGCGTTCCTGCTCGGGAATGCCCAGACGGTCGAACGTGCGCTTGATTTCCTCCGGCACTTCATCCCAGGAGCGCTTCGGCTTGCGATCGCCCGCGAGGTAGTAGCGGAACTCATCGAAGTGAATGTTCTCCAGGTCCTTCGTGGCCCAGTGCGTAGGCATGGGCTTTTCATTGAAGACCTGTAGCGCCTTCTTGCGGAATTCACGTACCCACTCGGGGTCGTTCTTCACGTCGCAGATGTAGTCGATGGTCTTCTCAGACAGACCAAAGCCCGCGTCATAGACGTGGTTCTCGGGAAAGTAGAAGTCCCCAATCGTGTCGACCTTGATGTCGGCGATTTCCTCAGTCTCGGTACTCATGGAATGCAGAAAGTTCGGGGGTTCGTTCAGGCAGCCGCAGCAGCGAGTTCTTCCTTGGCCCAGTCGTAACCCTTCTCCTCAAGCTGGAGAGCAAGTTCGGGGCCGCCGCTGTGGGCGATACGCCCGTCGATCATCACGTGGACGATGTCGGGCTTGATGTAGTCCAGCAGGCGCTGGTAGTGCGTGATGACGAGGAAGCCACGGTCCGCGGAGCGCATGGCATTCACGCCACGGGAGACGATCTTGAGCGCATCAATGTCCAGGCCGCTGTCCGTCTCATCGAGTACGGCGTACTTCGGCTCCAGCATCATGAGCTGCAGGATTTCATTGCGCTTCTTCTCACCGCCGGAGAAGCCTTCATTCACACTGCGGGAGGTGAAGGTGCGGCTCATCTCGAGCTGGTCCATGCGGGAGTAGAGCCTCTTGTAGAAGGCCACTGCGTCGAGTTCCTCACCCTTCGGCAGGCGGGCCTGCAGGGCGGCGCGGATGAAGTTGGCGTTGCTCACGCCGGGAATCTCAAAGGGATACTGGAAGGCCAGGAACAGGCCGGCGCGCGCGCGCTCATCGACCGCCATGGAGAGCACATCCTGCCCGTCCAAGGTCACCGTGCCGCTGTCCACGGCATATTCCTCATGGCCGCACAGCACCTTGCTCAACGTGCTCTTGCCAGAGCCGTTGGGTCCCATGATCGCATGGACTTCACCGGGCTTCACTTCGAGGGAGAAACCTTTGAGGATCTGGCGGTCAGGGATGCTGGCGTGGAGGTCTTGGATGTTCAGGCTCATCTAGTGATTCGAGATTACAGATTTGAAATTTGAGATTGGGTACGGCGGCGGTCAGGGCGTGGGCTTTTTCTTGGCGCACTCGGGGCAGAGACCGCGGATGGCGACGTCGAGCTTGGTCACGCGACTGCCCTTGGGCAGTCTCCAGAGCTTGGGCGCCTCGATCATGTCGAGCGGCTGCGCGTCTGCGACAGCCCCGCACTGCTCACAGTGGAAATGCACGTGATCGTTCAGATTCGCACAGAACCGGGTGGAGCTACGCTCCAGATTCACCTGACGCACCAGCTTGTGCTCTACCAACGTATCCAGGCAGTTGTACACCGTCGCCAGTGAGATACCGGGCATCCGGTCCTTCGCGCGGATGAAGACATCCGTGGCCGTGGGGTGGTCGTGGGAGGCACGCAATACCTCATGCACAATGCTACGCTGCGGCGTCATGCGCAGGTCCGTTGGCATGGTAGGTTCTTCGTGGTCGGGCAGAGGAGCTTTCATGGGCAACCAGGGTGAGCAAGGTGGTTGGGGAAACAGGGTACGCTCGATTGGAATGAGATCAAGAATCATTCTAATTTCGTTCGCAAAATGGAGCTAGGGGTTGATGCTGAGAGATCCGCAGTAGGGATTGAACGATTCCCCACCAGACCATCCACTCCCCGCATCCATCCATGATCGCCTTTCTGGATGTTCACTATCAAGGTGATATCGCTTATGCGGCTGCGGTAGTCTGCGACGACTTGACGGCCTCAAGCCCCACCTTGGAGAAAGTGGTCCGAGTTTACCACATCGCGGCCTACGAGCCAGGAAACTTCTTCAAGCGTGAACTTCCCTGCCTGCTGGCGGTGCTGCAGGCCTGCCCACCCGTGGACCATCTGGTCATCGACGGAAACGTGTGGCTCGATCAGGGCAACATGGGCTTGGGTGCTCATCTGTATGAAACGTTGCTGCGGAAAGTGCCCGTCATCGGCATCGCCAAGACAGCCTACCGCGGCTCGACCGATGCCCACGCGGTGTTGCGAGGGACGAGTCAGCGGCCGTTGTATGTCACGGCAGCAGGCATGGATCCTGTGGTCGTCGCGGAACTGGTGAGGCACCTGCATGGTCCTCATCGCACACCCACGCTGGTGACACGAGCGGATCAACTCTGCCGCAGATGCGGGGAGAAGCAACAAAGGCAACTCACCACCGTCAAGCAAGCCATAGCAGTTCACTGCCTCCACATTCCAGGCCTTGGTGCCCGCACATCAAACTAACTACTTTCGCCTACAACTGCTCCGTCCAGACGAATGTTTCGCCGCCTTTCAAACAAGGGAATCCACTTCTGTCCCTCGAACATTCCCGTGCACCAGAAGGCGGCAATCGTCATTGATGGAGTATTGTAAGGAAACAGGATTGTTCCTTCGGTCTCGTGGTCTCCGAGGGCTCTTCGTTTGGCCGCATTTCTCATCAACTCCTTCTCACCTGGAGCAGCAGCTTCATAGACGTCGGGCAAAAGTATTTGGGCACCGACCTTTGATAGATAGCTCTTCAACTGCAGCCGTTTTGCCTCTTCCAAGATGGATCCGGATCCAGAAAGAATGCGCTCCTCACTTCTGAGGCACCGACCCATTGTCACTTTTACCCGATCGGAGTCCACACCCACCAGATGCAATGCGGCCCGAAATTCTTGTTCACTCTGTTCACGACCCACTCCAAATACAAATATCAGGTTAATTTGCTTCAGGCGTTTCTGTGCGACTTTACCAAGAGGGTCAACGTGGTGCTCAGCCAGTTTCACATTCTCCGGAAGATCGACCTCGAGCCATTCAGCCAGAATGTTTAGCGCTTGATATCCAGAGTTGATATTGTCGTCAAAAAGGATTATCGTTTCCGAAGTTCTGACAACGCTATCAGCTAACATAGTAACTTTATTGCCTACAGTTCTGATTTTTTCATCGGCGTTGTTCTTCCACGAGTAGATCAAGTGATTGGCGCTGTCGGCGAGATTTCCCAAAGGAACAATTGCCACCTTTCCAGACAACTGGTCACTTGCATCGTGAAAGACCTCGGAAACCAGCTTTCCCACCTGAATAGGGTACACAATTTCAAATCTATCGCAGAGCATCAATGCAGACGGTTGCAATTCCTGAGGAAACTGCCCCACGAAGGCAGTCACATCAGCTACCGTTACCGGTAACTTTCCAGGGGGGCAGAAGGCTCTCAATTTAGCTGTAATGGAGGCAATTTTCTCGTTTGTAGCCATCAACTTTAAAAAGGGCGACAGCGGCTTGAGGCGCCTTGCACCGACATAGTAGTTATTTTTGTCCAACTGTTGCCTGATGCGTTCCGCATTGGAAATCACAGATGACGCAACATAGCCTTCTTGCGCGTATTGAAGAGCGAATTCATCCCAGATCACGCGTTCCGCTGCCAGCAGCACGAGCGCACAAAGTTGCGAAGGCGCAAACAAATAACCGAGAGCCCGATTCTGAAGGTAGTAGTGAACTACTTGGTCGATTGGCAGTGTCCACCGAATGGGCAAGCTCGCTGGGTGTTCTATGTACAGCGAGTTTTGCCCTTGTTGCACACGCTCATACTCTGGGACATCCAGTAGAATATCCCTGAGATCGTCCTCGTGAATCGGAGTCGAGGCGTCCAAGGCTGCCACAATTTTGCGCAACTCAGCGAGAATCAACAGCGTGTAGCCATCCGCTCCATTCTTCATAACTTGAAACAAACTCATTGAGCGAGTTGGTGCCGTATGCTGATCAGTGCTGGGCAGCGGGTCCGAGAGACTATTGCTAGGTCCGAATGCAAAAGCTCGTCGAACTAGCGCACGATCGCGCAGTTTGGTGACCCCGAAATCGGAGTACTTAATCTCCATTTCTTTATAACTTTCAACCTTCACTTCACGTGGCAAAAGAGAATCCGGCTGAGCCACTCCCGATTCGCTTAACCATAGCCAACTGTGCAGTTGATCATACTCGCGCACTTTCGAAGGGATTCGCGCCAAATAAGACCCCAACTGAGCTTCAGCCGCTCTAACCTTCTGGTGAAGGTAGATCTTGTCATACAACGACACTCGAGCGAGACAGAATTCCTCGAAGGCAAATTGTCCTCCCTTCGACATGCCGAACACAAGCAGACCTTGATCATCGAAGCATTCCTTCAGGTGTCTAAGTCCCTCAGGCAAACTTTCACCCTTGCACTCAAAGACATTGATCTTATCGATGATCCGCCCCAAGTCTACGGATAGAGGTAAGTTTGCATAGTGCGCCTCTCGAGGCATATAGTCCAGTTTGTCCGCGTCGAGCCCACCACTTATTACCTGTGCTAAAAAGACTGTGTTTGGTCGTCCAGGGACTGGCATTCCTGCGATAAAGTGAGCTGCGTCGCACACCCACCGAGCGATAATATTGTCTCTCCCTCCTTCTTTAATATCCAGTTTTCGCAGAAAAGACCGCATGGGCTCGCAGGTCAGAATTGCGATGGACAAGACCTCTGCAGGGGCAAGCATTTTCGGCCTGCGAAAGAATGTCTGAAATTCTTTCAATATTTGCTGTGAAGAAGGGTAACGGTCCGAGCCTTGAAGATTCCATAAGATCCGCTCGGATACGTGACTGAAAAGACAATGTCCTATGTCATGGAACAATGCTGCGAGGCGGACTGGTGTCAGAAAGTCATCAATAGTCGCACCCACCGGCATCTTAGGGTATTTGGCCACTGAATCGATGTACTTTAATCGATTGACCATTTCCATCGACCTCGCGAGCACCCCGAGGGTATGCTCGAACCTGCTGTATGCTAGAGCAGGATACACCAGTTTGGCCAATCCAAGCTGGGTAATGCCTCTAAGTCGCTGGAACAACCGTGTGTCCACGATCGCAACTTCCCAAGGAAGAAGGTGACTGTACCCTACAATAGGATCTGAGATGGACTTGCCTCCATAGGAATCAAATGCCTCCTCAGAGAGTCCCGCCACAGGCTCCAGATGGTATGCGACAAACTTCGACACACCTTGCCAGAACTGCGCTAACGGTCGCGAAGTTTGCAACTCAGAGAGCAGTTCAATTTGTTCCATTTTTGTGGACAAAAAGTTTTTCCATCCCGGGTGAAAGTCAAGTGGGGCCTGACAAACACGTTGATTTAGCGGGATGGCCTACCGGCAAACAGCTGAAGGATCTGATTTTTTGAACATCACCAACTGCTCCCGCCGAACACCGGCTTAAGCATGTGCAACGCCGCAATTCTAAGCAAGCCGCTCATCAAGTCCGTAAGCTACAAGGACCTGGGGCAGGTGTCTCCACCTGCCCCAGGTCACCAACCGGGATACACTGGCACTGAAACTGTCTCGCTCTAGAACTTCCAGGTGACGCTGGCGCTCACGTTGAAAGGCTCGCCGGGGAGCACGTAGAGTTCGTCGTAGGAACCGACGAAGTGGCGCTTGTCGAACACGTTGTTGAAGTTCACCTGGATGCGGTAGTTCTCGCGCTCATAGAAGAGGGCGGTGTCCACCAATCCGTAGCTGGGCAGGTCGAAGGTGTGGTAGGTGTCGCCGGACTGGCTGCTGTAGTAGCGGCCACCCACGCCCACGCCGAAGCCCTTCAGCGGACCATCCTGCACGGTGTACTTCAGCCATGCGGTGACGGTGTGATCCGGCACGCCGAGCAGCGGAGTGCCCACGGGGATGTCGTTATCTTCCGTCACTTCGGCATCGAGATACGTGTAGGCGGCGATCAGTTGCAGACCGGGCAGAAGCTCGGCGGCGGTTTCGAATTCGAAACCACGGCTGCGCTGTTCACCACTCACGGTGGCATCCGACGGATCCGGGGTGGCAAGGTTGCTGGTGGCGACGTTCTCACGCGTCAGTTGGAACACGGAGATCATGCCGGTGAGACGGCCATCAAGGAGGTCGTACTTCACGCCGCCTTCCCAGTTCTCGCCTTCTTCTGGAGCGATGGGTGCGCCGGTTTCATCGCGGGAGCCCCACTGGGGAGCGTAAGAGCGGCTGTAGTTCGCATAGGCGGCGACGCCGGGGACGAACTCATACGTGATGCCCGCCTTCGGCGTGAAGGCATCGTCCGTGGCATCCGCGGGGATGCTGCCGTAGGAGCCGGAGTCATCCAGCCAGAGGTACTCGTAACGACCGCCGACGGTGAAGGTCAGCTTGTCCGTGAGCTTCATGTGGTCCTGCAGGTAGATGCCCACATTGTGCTCCTTCTTCAGGAATGAACCGGCGATGGTCGGCTGCGGGATGGAGACGTTGTAGTTCGGCTTGAAGAGATCGATGGCGACGTACGAACCGGGGAAGTCGTCATAGTTGATCTCGGTGTACCGGGCCTTCTGATTGGAATAGTAGTAGTCCGTGCCAAGAGTCAGCGAGTGCTTGATCGAGCCCGTGTCGAAGAGGAAATCGACCGCGGTGTCCACCATGAAGCGCTGGTAGAGGCCACGATTGTAGTCGTAGGGATTCGCATACAGCGTGCGAAGGTCGTCATCGAGAACGGAGTTGTACAGGATGTCATTCCAATGCTGCTCCACACGATAGTAAGCAAGGTTCTGGCGAATCGAGAGGGAGTCATTGAAGCGATGCTTGAACTCATACCCGAGACGGAGGGTATCAAGGTTGAGCAGACCTGACTTGCCGGGGACGCCGATGAAACGGCTCACAGGGATCTCTCCATTCGGATTCGGCAGCACGGTGCCACGCGCGGGAAGCGGCATGGAGAACAGGCCATCATCTCTCAAATAGCTCGTGAGGAAGGTGAGTGAGGTGTCGTCACCCCATTCAAACGTCAGCGACGGAGCGATGTAGATGCGCTCGTAGTCGTAGTAGTCCACGAAGGAACCCTTGTCACGATACAGCGCGGCGAGACGGAAGTAGATGCCGAGGTCATCACTGGTGGAGACGGCGATGGGTTGCACCGCCTTCGCACCTTTGCCCAAAGGAGCCGGAGTCACGGGAGCGCCAGGCGTGAGCAGAGGAACATTGATATCGATGGTGCCCTCATAGAAGTCCCACGTACCACCGGTGAAGCCGATCTCGCCGCCGAACTCACGACGCGGACGCTTGCTCACGAGGTTCACGATGCCACCGAGAGGCGCCTGACCGTACAGGGTGGAGGCAGGTCCCTTGATCACTTCCACACGCTCGAGGCCGAACGTTTCCGCGCCAATGCCATCATAGTCACCACGCAGGCCATCCTGATAGGTGGTGAAGGCCGCATCAAAGCCGCGGATGCGGTAGTAGTCCCACTCGGAGTAGTAGCCGCCCGGGGTCACACCCGCGACGTTCTTGATCACATCACCGAGGTCGCGTGCGGCCTGATCCTTGATCACCGCTTGGGGCACTACCGAAATGGCCTGGGGTGTTTCCAAAAGCGGAGTGTCTGTCTTCAATCCGCTTACCGTGCTGGTGGGCGCATTGTACGTCGTGTTTTCCGCATCTGCCGTGACGGTGATGGGAGCGAGAGTCTGCTCAGCGGCGGGGGCCGGTGCGGTCGTGGTCTGGGCGTGCGCAGCACTTCCCATGACGAGAAGGGCAGCGCAACCAAGTGGTTTCAGTTTCATGGATGTTGTGGGAGATTGGAAAAAGATTTGTGTGCGCAAAGAAAAACACGTGGCAGGCGTACTCCGCCTGCCACGTGCTCACCTACCAATTGATGCACTGCATGAGTGAGAGCATCAAAACTTCCAGGTCACGCTGGCGCTCACGTTGAAGGGCTCGCCCGGGAGGACGTAGACCTCGTCATAGGAGCCGGTGAAGTGCCGCTTGTCCGTGATGTTGTTGAAGTTCACCTGAATGCGGAAGTCTTCGCGCTCATAGTACAGAGCCGCGTCGAGGAGCGCATAGGAGGGAATCGTGAAGGTGTCATTGATGTCACCCGACTTGTCGCCCACATAGGTGCCACCCACACCGATGCCGAAGCCCTTGAGCGGACCATCCTGCACGGTGTACTTCAGCCAGGCGCTGGCGGCATGTTCCGGCACACCCTGCAGGCGGGTGCCCACGGGAATGTCGTTGTCTTCCGTCACCTCGGTGTCGAGGTAGGTGTATGCGGCAACGAAGTTGAGGCCAGGGGCGAGTTCAGCGCCGATTTCGAACTCCACACCACGGGAGCGTTGTTCACCAGCCACCGAGGAGTCGAACGGATCCGGCGTGGACAGGTTCGAGGTGGCGACGTTCTCACGCGTGAGTTGGAACACGGAAACCATCCCGGTGATCCGGCCATCCGCCAGATTGTACTTCACACCAGCTTCCCAGTTCTCACCCTCTTCCGGATCCACCGGCTTGCCTGAGGCATCCGTGTTGAAGGACTGCGGCTGGAAGGAACGGCTGTAGTTCGCATAAGCGGCCACGCCGGGTACGAACTCGTAGGTCAGACCGACCTTCGGAGTGAAGGCTTCCTGGCGATCGTCCACTGCCCAATGCAGATCATAGCGCCCACCGAAGGTAACGGTGAACTGGTCGGTGAGCTTCGCGTGATCCTGGAAGTAGAAGCCCAGGGAGTCCGTGTCATCCTCGTCGTACGAGGTGAGCGAGGGCTTCACGATATTGTGGTACGAGGGGCGGTACAGGTCGATCAACACGTACTGTCCGGGGTCATCATAGTTGATCTGCTTGGCCATGTTCTCATAGGCCTCACGGAAGTAATCCACACCCACCGTCAGCGTGTGATCGATAGAGCCCGTCGCAAACTTCACATCGATCGCGGTATCCACGCCAAAACGGTTGTTCTGGTCATCGTAGATGTAGGGATAGGCGGAGAGGACGCGGCCATCCGCGCTCAGCGAGCTTGGGTAGACGATCGAGTTCCACTTCTGGTCGATGTAGGTGTAGCTCAGGTTCTGACGCAGGCTCAGTGAGTCACTGAAATTGTGACGGAACTGGTAGCCGATGCGGTAGATGTCCTGCTCGATGTCGTTCGACTTGCCGGGGTAGCCGATGAAGCGGCGGATGTCGATGTTGCCATTGGGATTCGGCCTCACCGTGCCGGAGGCCGGCAGGGGCATGCCCACGGTATTGGTGTCATGAGTGTAGTCCGCCAGGAACGTGATGGAAGTATCCGGACCGATGTCCCATGTGAGCGAGGGAGCCACGTAGATGCGCTCAGCATCCGCGTAGTCCACGAAGGAACCCTGATTACGATACAGACCCACCAGGCGCGCATACACACCCGTGTCTGTGCCGGGGCTGCCGGCCACCACATTCTTCGCATCTTTGCCCGAGGCAGCCACAGGAGCCACCGGGGTGACGATGGGGATGTTCACATCGAAGAAACCCTCGTAGTGATCCCACATGCCGCCGGCCACGCCAACTTCACCGGAGAAGCCGCGCTCACGGGAGGGCTTCTTGCTCACGAGGTTGATCAGACCGCCCAGAGGACCTTGTCCGTACAGGGTGGAGGCCGGGCCTTTCACCACTTCCACGCGCTCCACTCCGTAGAGCTCGGAGTTCAGACCATAGTCGCCCTTCAGGCCGTCGCGGTAGGTCTCGAAGGAAGCGTCAAAGCCACGCAGGCGGTAGTAGTCCCAGTCCTGGTAGTAGCCGCCGGGAGTCACGCCAGCCACATTGCGCAGGATCTTTTCCAGCTTGGGGACGCCCTGGTCTTTGATGGCGGCCTCAGAAATCACCGAAATGGCCTGGGGCGTTTCGAGGAGCGGCACATCCATTTTCAAACCGCCGGTGTTGGAAACAGGGGCTGAGTAAGGGGTGACGGCCTCTGCAGTCACGGTCACGGGAGCGAGGGTCACGCCACCACCCGTGGGAGCAGGTGCAGGAGGCGCGGGAGTTTGGGAGAAGGCGGTGGTCCCGAGCACAAGCAGGGACGCAGCAGCGCAGCTTCGACGTCTGAGGGTCATTGGTGGGTGTGTTGTTGGTTGGTTGCCAGCCTGGTGGCTGCCCCGAGAGGGAGGCGTGGTGGGAGTACCACGAGGCCGCTGGCATTACTGCGACTGGGTCTCACGTGCAATATATAAATGAGATTGAGACTAACCCGCAATTGCTGCACAGCAAAAAGCGGCAGCCTTTTGGGGCTGCCGCTGCAAGATACCGGTGATGGAACCGGAGGAAGTTACTTCACGCGGATGATGACGGCGCTCACGTCATCCAGGCTGATGACCGCGTCATAGAATTCCTGGCCGGTCAGTTCGGAGATATGCACCGCCTTTTCGCCGACGGCGGTGACCTTGCCGGAAATCTTCTCGCCGGACTTCAGGCGGATCTCCGCCTTCTGGCCTTCGTTGCGCTTCAGGACCGTGGCGGGAGTGTCGGATGGGGTGAAGCCGATCTTGTCAGCAGCAACGGCGGAGGCGGCAAGGGTGGTCATGAGGGCAAGGATGGTAAGAGTTTTCATTGGCTGATTGGACTTGATGTGGATGTGATTTGTTTCTTGGGATGGTGAAATGAGAGTTACTTCACTTCAAATTTGATGGTGGCAGTGTTCTCGCCGGAGGTGATGCTCAGGAGGTACTTGCCCGGGGACAGTTTCTGTTTGTCCATGGTCTGGTCAAGCTTTCCGGCATTCGTTCCCTGAAGAATGATGATGGCGGGCTGGGAGCTCGGGTCGGGCGTGGTGCCGTCCGCAGCGGTCTTGTGTGCGTTGATGATGGTCATCTCGGCTTTGTTGCCAATGGAGATGGCGGCATCCGCAGCGACGGGCTTCTCGATCTGGGCGAAGGGTTCGCCGGCTTTGTGCGTGGCAGTCTGGTCACCGACCTTCACTTCGAAGGGCAGCGGGCCCTCAGCAGCAGCACTGCTGATACTGGTTCCAGCAAGGATGAGAATGGCGAGGGTTTTGAGGAAGGAATGTTTCATATCTGGACTCACTTCATTTGAAGTGGCCAGTGATTGTGACGCAACTGACGAAATCTTTTCGCCATGGCGGTGCATCTCCTGGGAACTTCGGCTTTAGCCGCCGAAGGAAACCTGTACGGGCAAACCACCCTCAACGGCGACTGCAGTCGCCGCCCCTTGCTACTCGTCGCCTCTCTTCACAACTTTGATGGAATCTCGTAGCACACCGCCTCGCGATCATTGCGCACCAGCAGGTAGCGCCCCGCGAGTGTGGGTGGATTCCAGGTCTTTGAGCTCAGCGCCTTGATCCTGCCGACTTCTTCCAGCTTCTCCGGATTGGCCTTCACCAAAACAACATCGCCCGGCTCCGTTTGAACTAGAAGATGATCTCCCACGACAAGGTGCTGGCCAAATCCATACCTGCCTTCACGCCACACACGCTCCCCATCCGCGAGATTCACACAGGCCAGGGTACCCTCATCCAGGGCATAGGCGTGATTCCCAATCACCGCGGCGCTGCTGAACTTCGTGCGCGGCGTCGTGCTCGTCCACACCACTGCGCAGGCGAACTTGCCACCATCATTCCTCGTGATCTGCAGCAGGTGGCTCTTCATGCCGTAGCTCGCGGTCACGAGCAGTCGATCCGTTCCCACGAGAATGGGCTGGCCAACCTTCGCATACGCATTGGGCGGCCAGTCAAAGTTCCAAAGCACCTCGCCCGTTGCAATGTCATGACCAGTCACGGAGCTGGCGTTGACACTGACGATCTGTTCTTTGCCTCCCAGAGTACGCACCACCGGCGAGCTGTAGCTCGCGCCATCCACACCAGCCTTCCAAACGATTTCACCGCTGTCCCTCCTCATTGCGAGCAGTGTCGGCGCACCCGTACCCCCACTCACCACCACCAGATCACCCACGAGCAGCGGCGCAATGCTCTTGGCCCAGACGAGATTCTCCGTACCGGATTCGCTGAGAATGTTCCGGCTCCACACCAGCTTGCCGGTGTCGAGTTCCAGACAGTTGAGGATTCCCGTCGCCCCGAGGGAGTAGACCAGTTTCTTCTCCAGATCGAGGGTCGGGGTGGCCCGAGGTCCATCACCACCCATGCCTTCGGAAAACCTCGCTTGATCCTTGTGTGACCATAACAACGAGCCGTTGGTGATGTCGTAGCAGCTCACATACTCTTCCTCGCCGCGCTGCTCCTGGGTGATGGCACGCCGCCCCGCCACGGCAAATCCCGGCCACCCAAGGCCGATGGGGATTCTCCACAGTTCACGCGGCGCATGCGTCTTCCAATCTGTCTGGATGCCGGCATCAGGAATGACGCCATCACCATTCACTCCCATGAACCGCGTGAAGTCTGCCACGCCCGCCGGCACGGGACCGATATCGCCTTTCGCAGCCTGAGTTTCCGCAAGGGCAGGCAGATCGACCACACCCGGCTTCGTCCAGCGCCAGGTGAATTTCGGAAACGCCGTGCCATCCGCGGAGCCTTCACGACGCACGGTGAAGGCAATTGCGGCAGCCAGCAATACCCCTGCCAGCACCACCACACCCAGCCTCGCCAGACGCCTGCCTTTTCCTCGCAACACCCACCACGTAGCAGTGAGCGCCAACCACAGAACCGGCAGCAAGATGAGAGCTGCCGAGCGGGCCACATGCCCATCCATCCAGGTCCAGGCGATGACGCCTCCAAGGATGAGCGCCGCAATGACAGGGAAACTCAACAAAAATCGGAGCGGGGCGGAGTTCATTTCAGAGCAGTGTACGCCAGCCAGGCGGCATGTGGAGGTGAATTCCTTGAAAGGCAGCTCCCCTCCCGCCTGTCTCTATTCACCCAATCTCATGCATTCTCTCGTTCCCGCCCGTCTCCTTTCGCTTTTCGCCTGTGCGGCAATCCTGCCTGCCACTTCTGCAGCAACTCCCTACAACGACCCCAATCCCCAGCGCTACGAGCTGACCGCCCGGGCCAGCGAGATTGATTCGAACGCGAAGGAGCATCCGGAAATCGATTTCGTTTTCACCAAGAACGGCAAACCCAGTGACACCGAGAAGGCCGTGGTGGACACGCGAGTGGCGCCGAAAGGAAAGCTGGTCATCTGGCTCATGGGCTACAACGGACAGCTGTTTGACCGTGTCTCCAGCTACGGCATGCACGCCATCCAGGTGCACTACGCCAACGGCTGGTTCGGCAAGCTCTCCAAACTCGCTGGTGATGATGACAAGTACCTGGGCAAAATCCGGCTCGAAGCCTCCACCGGAGAAGACTTCACCCCAGCAGTCACCATTCCCAAGGCTGACGGCATGATGGAGCGCGCCTATCAGTTTGTGAAGTGGCTGTCACAAAAGAACCCCCAGGGGAAATGGGAACAGTTCCTCACGGAGGACGGCAAGGGCCTGCGCTGGGACAAGGTGATCATCTCCGGAGCGTCCCATGGCGCCACCACTTCAGCCCGCTTCGCACTTCATCAAAAGGTGGACCGCGTGGTGATGTTCTGCGGACCGCGCGACCAGCTTGAAACCTGGCAGGCCCTGCCCTCCGCCACACCGAAGAATCGCTTCTTCGGCTTCAGCCATGTGCTCGATGGCGGCTGGACGGGCGACCACTACTGCCGCTCCTGGGAGCTGCTGGGCCTGCATCAGTTCGGCCCCATTGTGAACGTGGACAAGGAAAAGGCGCCCTACGGCAGCACCCGCCGGCTCATCACGGATGCCGATGTGAAGAATGATGCCAAGAAGGCCCACGGCTGCGTGGTGCCCGGAGGCAGCGCCGTGAAGGGTGCCGATGGCAAGTTCATCCACGAAGACGTGTGGCGTTACCTGTTCCTCCACCCCGTGGAAGAAACCGGCAGCGCGGTAGCAGCGGATGCCGACTGCGTGAAGGATCAGCGGAAGTAGGCCGCCGTGCGCAGATTCTGCAAGGCGTTGTGAAAAAGCAGCCTTGACGGGTCACGACCTGCGTGATGCAATTTCCCACTGTTGAGTGAGCACTCCCCCGGGCTCGCGTCTGTACTTCTGACGTCGTCCAAAACAACACTGCCATGTGTGCTACCCATCGCTCCACCGTGTGGAAGTCCGCGCCTTTCACGATAGGATGCCGGACCCTCGTCGCGATTGCGGCGCTGACCCTGGCCCCAACATGTTTGACCCGGGCCAATGATCCGACGCCAGCCCAGCGCCTGGGTGAACTGCATACCCAGTTTACTGAGACGCTGGACCGCGAAGTACTGACCGCTCATGCGGCCGCAGCCGCCAAATTGCGCGCCAGCTACATCACGGCGCTGGAACAGGCACTGGCCGCTTCCACCAAGGCTGCCAATCTGGGCGACTCCCTCGCCCTGCGCGATGAGATCAAACGCATCAATGCCGACCCTGCGGCAAAACCTGCCTCCACTGAACCTCCGCCACCAACCCTGGCCCAGTTGCGGGAAAAATACGAAGGAGCACTCGCCAGGCTGGAGTCTGACAAGGACAAGAAGAGCCAGCCGTACTACGCCATGTACGCGACGGTGCTGTCCAATTACCTGAAGGACCTGACCAAGAAGGGCGACCTGGATGGAGCATCGAGCGTGCAAGAACGCCTCAAGGAAGTAGCCCAGAAACAACCGGCTGATGCGCCCAAGCCAGCAGAATCCCGCCAGGCAAAGGTCGAGATCGAGAATGTGCAGATGGCGCCCTTCAGGAAAGGCGAGCCCATACACGGCGATACGGACAAGTTCACATGGGAAGATGTTCCGGAGCGCTTTGCCGGGTATCAGTTTTCGAGAGACAAGACCCGCTATGTCGGTGTCCTGCGCTTCAAGGTGACCTCAGATGGCACCGTCTATCTAGGCTGCTCTGATCGCTGGGGTGGAGGTGGGAACGATGGCCCATGGAAAAATGAAGTCATCACCCAATCCAAGATGAAGTCGGATGGCTGGAAGTCCGTGAAAGCGCAACAGCCCGGGGCAATGGCGGAGACCATGGATGGGTCTTCTTCTCCCGGGAATGCAAGGCGGGCGAATCCTTTGCCATCCGCACGGAAAAGTACGTGAGCCCGATTCTGCTGTTGAAGGATTGAGCGCCAGCACTGCTCGCATCCCACAACGCCAGAGGGGAGGGCGTGCTCAAGCCACAATCTTTTGCAACACCTCACCATGCACATCCGTGAGGCGATAGTCCCGGCCACCATGCTCAAAGGTGAGCTTCTTGTGATTGATGCCCATGAGATGCAGGATCGTGGCATGCAGATCAGGCATGGTGACAACGTCCTCCACCGCCCTGTAGCCATACTCGTCCGTGGCGCCGTAGGTCATGCCCCCCTTCACTCCACCACCGGCCATCCAGATGGTAAAGCCCTGCGGATTGTGATCACGTCCATCCGCGCCCTGCGCGAAGGGCGTCCGCCCAAATTCACCCGCCCAAATCACCAGCGTGCTGTCCAGCAGTCCGCGTGACTTTAGATCTGTCAGCAATGCAGCGATGGCCTGGTCCACAATGTAAGCATTCTGCGCATGGTGCTGCATCAGGGAACCATGCTGGTCCCATGGCGCGACATTACGGATGCCGCGCACATACCCCACCTCCACGCAGCGGACGCCTCTCTCCACCATGCGACGTGCGAGCAGGAGCTGGCGTCCATATTGGGACTTCAACTTGTCCGCTGAATCCAGGCCGTAGAGCTTTCTGGTGATTTCTGTTTCACCACGCAGATCCGTGAGCTCCGGCACAGCCGACTGCATGGCGAAGGCGGTCTCGTAGTTTCGTATCGCGGCATCCACGGCGGGATCTGCATGCCCCAGGGATTTGAGAAACGCCTGATCGGATGTGGCCACGAAATCCAGCTTGCCGATCTGACGCGTGACAGCTTCACGTGGCGTGATGTTGGGAATCGCTTCGCCGCCACTGAAGGCATCAAACGTGGAGGCCTGATGTGTGGCAGGCAGGAAGCCACTCCCAAAATTCTCCACTCCGCCAAGCGGCACCATGCCACCACTGACCACGGCATACGCGGGCAGGTTCTGATTCTCCGTGCCCAACCCATAACTCAACCACGAACCCATGCTCGGTCGCCCCTGTAGCGGATGCCCGCAGTGCAGCATGAGGGTGGCCTGCGCGTGCTCCGGGAAGTCCACCTTCATGGAGCGAATGACACAGATGTCATCGATGACCGAACCGGTACACGGAAACAAATCGCTCACCGGAATACCGGATTTCCCATATGGTTTGAAACTCCAGGGACTGGCAAGCACATGGCCATTGGCATCGAACTGCGTGGCCTCGATCTTCATTTTGAAGGGCAGGCCGTTCTCTTTCTTCAGCAGCGGCTTGGGATCGAAGCTGTCTACATGCGACACGCCTCCATCCATGAACAGCAGGATGGCATGCTTTGCACGCGGCTTGAAGTGCGGCTTCTGCGCCTGGGCGGTCCCGGCCAGCATGGCATTCAATGCCAGCCAGCCAAATCCATGCGCGCCATGCTGGAGAAGCTGCCTGCGATTGATGTAAGGATTCATGGAATGAAGATGAACTCCTTCATGTTGAAAAGCGCGTGAGCGAGGTCCCTCCACGCCACATCACCGCCCTCCGCATTTCTCTTGCCGACACTCTCATCTGCCTTGGCTACAGGCTGCACGGCACGCACTGCCAAAAAGTTCATGGCACGACCCAGCTCCCCGCCAGTGGGAGCACGGCCGAATGCTTCCTGATACATCAGGACCACACGTTGTTCGTTGCCGACGGGCAAAGCCTCCACGCGACGCGCCCATACCTGTGCCTGATGCAGCACAAAGGGGTCGTTCATCAACGTGATGCTCTGTGCTGGAACATTCGTAACGCTGCGATTGCCTGTGGGATTGTTTGGACGGGGAAAATCGAAGACGGTCAGAAAGTCACTCAGGAAATTCCTTCGCACCTCGAGGTAGAGACTGCGTCGGCCACGCCCATCCAGCGGTCCAGAAGGCGGCTGCTTGTCCGGATCCACCGCAGTGCGGTAGTGGAAGTGCTCACTCGGACCGCCCTGGTGCAGGCTGAGATTCCCAGCCGTATGCAGCATGGCATCGCGAATGGATTCCGCTGGCAGCCGGCGCACATGCGCGTGTGAGAGCAGCAGATTCCCCGGATCCTTCATAAGGGCATCGGGAGACGGCTCACTGCTGGTCTGCCAGGTGCTGCTGGCGACAATGTAGCGCACCAGTTTCTTCACGGACCAACCTTCCTCCATGAACTTTGTGGCCAGATGATCCAGCAACTCCGGATGCGTCGGCTTGTCACCCATGCGCCCGAAATTGTCCGTGCTGCCCACCAGCCCGCGTCCGAAGAGATGATGCCAGATACGGTTCACCATGACTCGCGCCGTGAGTGGATTGTCACGCCGGGTGAGCTCCACAGCCAGCGCATGGCGATCACCTCGCGCGTCCGTCAGCATGCGTCCTCCCAGCACCTCGGGCATGCGGCGCGGCACCATTTCGCCCGGCGTCAGAGGATCGCCCCGGACAAAGATGGGTGTATCGTTACCGCTGCCATCATCCTGCACACCCGGCGCACGCAGGGCGTTGGGAATGGCATTCTCCAGCTCGCGATACTCTCGCACCAGCCCCTCCAGCACACTCCCCTGCTGGAAGGAGTTCTGAAGCAATTTCTCATCCAGCAACCCCTGGAGCAATCGTGCCTGGGCATCGTCGAGATTGCCGCTCTTCCAACAGGTCATGGCATCATGCACCGCACCTTCAAAGCGCCTCACATACGCGTCCCAGGGCTCATCGACCTTTTGCATCAGAGCCACAGGCAATGCTCCGCGCCATGCGAGCGGCTGGCCATCCTCGTGCAAAGCAACATCCAGGACGCCAAATGAAGATCTGCCATTGGAGGATGCTGCCCACTTCACTGCGTCTTTCACATTGCCAACAGTCGGCAGATCATCACGCGTCATCACCTCCACATGAGCACGACGGCCCAACCACTGCTGCTTCAACCGCATGGTGTACCATCGTGGCACAGCATCGTTGAGATCCTTGTTTGCTGGAGCGAAGAGGACGATGTCGCCCTGGCAACCCTCCACCACCAGACGGAGCCTCGCCTTGCCCGTGCCAGATGCGAGCACGCTCACATTCTGCTTCGCGAGAACAAACTCCGGTGAGCGCAGCGAACCGCCATGACGCTCGGACACCGCATCAGAATAGTATCCAGCAGGTTGGACCGCTCGCACCAGTGCGGGGCCTGTCGCATGCAGTGAAAGCGTTCCAGCAGTTGCGGGGCCTTCCGGCAAACCGGGCCCGGAGTGGCGCCACTTTTCCGGCGCCAAGTCACGTGATGGCACCACCGCAGCCGTCAGCCTCCCACGCATGCCATTCAGTTCTGCAAGATCGGAGTTCCCCGCTGCTTTCATGAGCACGGCACGCAGGGCATCACCATCAATCCCGTCCTTCAACCACTGCGCACACAGTTCATCGCGGATGGCATTCTTCAGCATTGCGAGCTTGTCGTCATGCCGTGTCAAAGATGTGGGTTCATCAATGATATTCAGCACCGGACGCGCGCCGGCAAAGACACCATAGAGCGCGTAGAAATCCGCCGTCGAAATAGGGTCAAACTTGTGGTCGTGGCAGCGCGCACAGGAGATTGTGAGGCCCATGAAAGCGCGGCTGAGATTCTCGATCTGCCAGTCGATGACTGAGGCTTGCTCACGCATCACATCCACCGGTGTGGCGTAAAACTCGGACATGCGCTGGTAGGCGGTGCCCAGGAGAGATTCATTGATGCCCAACGCCGCATTCATGCGTGGGGTATCCAACAGATCCCCGGCAACCTGCTCACGGACGAACCGGTCGTACGGCAGATCCTCATTGAATGCGCGCACGAGGTAGTCGCGATAACGCCACGCGTAGGGATTCAAGTAGTCATGCTCAGAGCCAAAGGTCTCCGCATAACGCGCTACATCCATCCAATGCCGTGCCCAGTGCTCCCCGAACGCCGGTGAAGCCAGCAGGCGCTCCACTTGCACTTCAAATGGCAGCCCATGCAGAGACTCCTCAGGAGGCAGCCCGGTGAGCGCGAAGCTGAGTCGACGCGCCAGGACCTCAGGCGCTGCCTGCGCCGAAGGCTTCAGTCCCTCCGACTCCAGCCGTGCAACGATGAAGCGATCCAGAGCATTCACGGGCCACATGGCATCCTTCACCGCAGGAGGCGCCGGATCCGTGACGGGTTGAAAGCACCACTGCTCCTTCCGTTCCGCATACTTTTCCGCCCATGTCCGCCCTGCTCCATTTTCCGGAGGAAAGGGCGGCTGGTGAAAAGACGGAGCCTCCGCCAGCAGCGTCGGCACCGCGACGCTGCAAGCAAGAAGGATTAGAGATGTACGTGAGCCGTGCACTCTGAGGGAGGAATAACCGTCTGAAAGGGGGCATTCTATCCGGCCTCAGTGTTCCTGGCCCAGCAGTCCCGGGTCCCTCCCGCAAAGATTCACATTGCTTCGGCCCCTGCCTTGCGTAGTGCTGACGCGACTGATTGATGAAGACGATTCTTTGCTACGGCGACTCAAACACGTGGGGCTATGATCCCGTTGCCTCTGCCGGCACTCCCTACGCCATCCGCCATCCCCACGATGTGCGGTGGACCGGGGTGCTCGCCCGTGAACTAGGGGAGGGGCATCGCGTCATTGAGGAGGGCATGAATGGCCGCACGACCGTACTCGATGATCCGGTCATCCAGCATCGCAACGGACGCGCCTATCTACCCGCCTGCCTGGAATCTCACAAACCCATCGACCTTGTGGTGCTCATGCTCGGGACCAACGATCTCAAGGTGATGTACAACCTCCCCCCAAGCGAAATCGCCGCGGGAGCCGGACAACTCGTGAAGCTGATCAAGCAGAGCGAAAGCGGACCGAAGGCAGGCGCGCCACGCATTCTGCTCGTCAGCCCAGCACTCGTTGGCGACTTTTCACGCGTGCCGGATATCGCCGAGAAGTTTGTCGACGCCATGGAGAAGACCCGGCGATTCCCCGTGCTGTACGAAGCCATCGCCCAGCAGCATGGTTGTGCGTTTCTGAACATCCAGCCACACGCGAAGGCCAGCGATTGGGATGGACTTCACTTCGAAGCGGATCAGCACACGAGCATTGGGCTCGCGATGGCGTCGGCCGTGAGACGTGTCCTGGGCTGAAAGGGCGGTACTGTCAATGTCGCTGGGCGACCAGTGGACCTTCAGCCAGCCGTCACCTCGTTAAGAGCGTCCACCAGCGCCCGTGTCGAAGCGGGGGCACGACCGCGCTGCCAGAGAACGATGAAGTCCCACCGCGCCCGCTCATCCGTGACGGGTACGAAGGTCACGCCCGGATGCTGGGACTTGAGGAAGTAATCCGGCAGGAGGGTCACGGCGGATTCTGAAGCCACCTGCGAGAGCACGTTGGTGATGCCATCCACGGTAACGAGAAAGCGGGCTTTGAAACCTGCGGCCTTGCACACCTCCGACATCCAGCGATTCCGCCCCGGCATCTGCTCCTCGTCCACGCCTATGAAGTCACGGCCCTTCAACTCTCTGAGCGATACAGCCTTCCGCTGCGCGAGAGGATCCCTGTCGGCCATGGCGACGCAGACACCGAAGGAGCGAAGCCTGGCATGATGAAAGTCCCCTGCCGCGACCGCCCCCTCCTGGCCGATGAGCGCGACATCAAGCTCGCCCGCTCGCAGACCATCGATCTGCTCACGTGGAGAAGTGTCATGCAATTTCAGCTTCAGGTCAGGGTGTGTTTTGCGCAGCCGTGACAGCGCGGGCGTGAGCACGGATTGCGCCGCAGAAATGAGGTAACCCACCCGCAGCTCCGATCGCTCCCCCCGCGCCTCCCGGCGCAGGTTTGCCAGCGCCGCATCATATGCCTTCACCACGGGACGCATGGACTTCACCACGGCGTGGCCAAGTGCCGTGGGAGACACACCGCTCGCCTCCCGCTCCAGCAACCTCCCGCCCACCTCGTTTTCCAGCGCCTTCATCTGGCGGCTCAGGGCAGGCTGGGTGATGCGCAGCCGTAATGCAGCGCGGTTCACGCTGCCTTCCTCAATCACCATGAGCAGCGCGCGGATACGGTCGATCATGTCCCCATGGTTATGCATTTTCAGCATACCGGCAACGACGAACCGGCATTACCCATCCCTCTCTGCCGGATGCACTTTGGGCACATACAACCCCAAAGTAAATATGGCCGACCGTTTCATGCATACCGTGCTCACGCCCGCTGTCCTGGAGGCGGAGCGCCACTACTACGGACGCACCTACCCCACGTTTGATACCGAGCCGGAGAGTGATGCCTTCACTGAAGCTGAAGTGGATTTCATCCAGAGCCGGGACTCCTTCTACATGGCTACCATCACCGAGAATGGCTGGCCCTACCTCCAACATCGCGGCGGGACCAAGGGATTCCTACGCGTCACCGGTCCCAACGAACTCATGTTCGCGGACCACGGAGGCAACCGGCAGATGATCAGCGTGGGAAGCCTCGCCGTGAATGACCGCGTGAATCTGTTCCTGATGGACTACCCGTCACGCTCACGGTTGAAGATCCTTGGACATGCCAAGGCGCTGGACGCGAGGGAGCATCCGGACTTGGTAGAGAAGATCAAACCGCCCGGTGGTCATGCCTCCAAGGTGGAGCGGATCTTTGTCATCAAGGTGCTATCCTACGACTGGAATTGTCCCAAATTCATCACGCCGCGCTACACCGCTGATGAAGTGGCAAAGACAGTGGCGCCACTCAAAGCGCGCATCGCCGAGTTGGAAGTACAGCTCAAGCAACGCACTTCATCATGAACCCGCGTGGCTGAGGGAAGATGTGCCACACCGCGACCAACGGTCGCAGCCACAGTGGCTGCCAGGGCGTTGCTCCCGTGACGCAGGACTCAGGCTGTGGCTGCGACCGTTGGTCGCGGTTGAGTGCTGCTACTCGCAGCACCCAACTCAAATAACTCTAGACGCCACGAAGGCATCACACGCCTTACGCGATCAGGTCCTTGATCACCTTCGGACCGTCTTCCACGCCTGTGAGACGGTAGTCGAGGCCCGCGTAGCGGTAGGTGAAGCGCTCATGGTCGAACCCAAGCAGATGCAGAATCGTGGCGTGCAGGTCGCGAACATGCATCGGCTTCTCGACGGCCTGGAAGCCGAACTCATCCGTGGCGCCATAGATGGTGCCGCCCTTCACGCCGCCACCGGCCATCCAGGTGGTGAAGCCCCAGTGGTTGTGGTCGCGACCACGCTGCTTGCCGGCATTGGATCCCGGAGTCGGCAGCTCAACGGATGGCGTACGGCCGAATTCTCCACCCCAGATGATCAGAGTTTCATCGAAAAGACCACGCTGCTTGAGGTCGGTCATCAGTGCTGCAATCGGGCGGTCTGTCTGTTCCGCAAGGCGCTTGTGATCGAGGATCTCATCGTGGTTATCCCACGGCTGGCCTTCACCCGTCCAGAGCTGGAGGAAACGCACCCCACGCTCCAGCAGACGGCGCGTGATGAGACACTGGCGCGCGAAGGCTTCGCGGCCCTTGCCAAAGATGCCGTACATCTGGCGCACCGACTCCGGCTCCTTCATGATGTCGAAGGCGTCGCTGGCCTCCATCTGCATGCGATAGCCAAGCTCGTAGCTCTGGATGCGGGCATCCAGTTGACCGTCGCGCTGGCGCTCGATCATGTGACGCTGGTTCAACTCAAGAAGCAGGTCGAGCTGGCGACGCTGCTGCTTCAGGTCGAGCGACGTGTTGCGCACGAACTCCACGAGTTTATCCACCTCGAGATTTTCCGAGTCCACATACGTGCCTTGATACACGCTGGGAAGGAACGCAGCCTGCCAGTTCTTTGAGCGGCGCACTGGCATGCCATTAGGGCACATCACAATGTAGCCTGGCAGGTTCTGATTTTCTGAACCCAGGCCGTAGGTGATCCACGAGCCCATGCTCGGGCGGTTGAGGCGGCTTTCGCCGCAGTTCAGCAGGCCGAGCGACGGCTCGTGATTGGGCACATCCGCGTGCATGGAGCGGATGACGCACATGTCATCAGCATGCTGCGCGGTGTTTGCAAAGAGCTCGCTGACCTCAAGACCGCACTTCCCATACTTCTGGAAGGTGAAGGGTGACTTGAAACCTGCTCCCGTGGGACGCTCCGTCTTGAGAGTGTTCGGCAGCGTCTTGCCGTCCATCTTTGTGAGCATCGGCTTCGGGTCGAAGGTGTCCACATGGGAGGGACCACCATTCATGAAGAGATGCACCACGCGCTTCGCTTTCGGTGCGAAATGCGGAACACGCACACCAAACGGATCTTGTACCGTGGACGGCGCGGCCTGGGCACCAGTCTCATGCATGAGCTTGCCCAGCGCCATGGATCCAAACCCCATGCCGATGCGTGAGAGCAATCCGCGGCGGGTCAGGAAATGATGTTCAAGATTGGGGGCGTGATGGGACATGGGGGATTCTATCTTAGTCTACGAACTGGAACTCATTGCTCATCAGCAAAACTTGGACGAGCTGGGAAAGAGGGTTCTGCGGGCGCGGACGCTTGATGGGCCAATGGCTGGCATCGTTGAAGTCTTCGTCAGACTTGGTGAGCAACGTGGTCTTTCCATTCACCTCATCCACGCCGTAGATCGCCGGGCGCCAGTCGAAGCTGTCGCTGTTCGTGTCGCCGTTTTCAGAGTCGACCACGAAGTCGATGACCTCGCCGCGGGTCACTGCAAGGCTGGCAACTTCCATGTTCTTTTCTGACTTGGGAGCGATCAGATCATTGACCAGGATGCCCTGCTTGTTGGAAATGATGAGGCCACGGATGCCATTGCCGTTCGGGTTGTCGCGATCCAGTCTGCCAGAGATGCGGATGGTGCCATCGAAAGGCGAGGTCCAGCGGAGCACGGTCGCGTGCTGGCTACCGGGGTGGCCGCCGCCTTCCGCCCATTGCGTGTAGCTCCACTGCTTATCCGGCATGTCCTTGCTCATGCTCCACCACTTCCGGCTCTTGGTGCCGTTGTACGTGGCAAAGGGAATGAACTCGTAGCCGGTGATCTTCCCGCTGGCATCGCGCTGCGGTTTGCCGGCACCATACTTCCAGAGGAAGGGTGGCTTGTCCTGCAGATCCATCGCATCGTTCACGAAGCGCTGGGCCAGCTCCACCTCCTCCAGCTTCGGCTCACGCTGGAGGACCTTGCGATACAGTGCGGTGATGGTTTGCGAGTCGATGGTGCTACCCTCCTGCGGCAGCTTCGCGGCGAGCTTGCCAGACTGATCCCGCATGAAGGGCGAGTTCATGAGGAAGAGCGCCTGCTGCGGCACGGTCGTGTTGTAGCGCTGTGGGCTGTGCGTGTCCGGATTCGCGAAGTCGAACATCGCCGGCACCGTCGCCTGATTGTAGCGGTCCACGATGAGGTACAGGCTGCGACGGGAGTTCACATCGGCAGCATTCAGTGCCACGGGACGTCCACCCATCTTCGCCGGATTGAGCGTTCCAGTGACATCGATCATCGCGTCTCGCATGGATTCGTAGTCCAGGCGCTGGCGGCTCTGGCGGCTTAGAAGCGTGTTATCCGCATCCTTCAGGTCCTTGTCAGGAGTGGAAACAGCGCTCTGCTGCCAGGTGCGCGAGTTCAGAATCACGCGGTGCAGGTTCTTCAGACTCCAGCCCTGCTCCATGAAACTGGCGGAAAGCCAGTTCAACAGATCCAGCTGCACCGGCGCAGGCGTCTGCACGCCGAAGTCGCTGGTCTGGCTCACAAGCGGCGAGCCAAAATGCTGCAACCACACGCGATTCACCATGACGCGGGCCGTCAGCGGATTGTCGCGGCTGGCAATGGCATTCGCCAGTTCTTCACGGCCACTCCCCTTGCTGAACTTCTGTCCTCCAAGGAAGGTCAGGAACCCACGCGGCGCCACCTCTCCGGGGCGACCCTGGTTGCCACGGATGAAGATGCGCACGTCATTGGGCTTCTCCTTGTCATTCATCACCATCGCGCGAGGAGGCGCTCCGGGGGAACTCAGCTCGATCTTCTTAATCTCATTGCGGAAGCGGGTCATCGTCTCCGTGTCCTTCCGGGTGAAGAACTGATCCACCTGATCCACCGGCACAGCCATGGGGGACTGCGGCTCCAGCAACACGCTGCGTACCGCCTGCCAGTCCGCATTGTCCGGTTCCTTGCCCGTAAGGCAGGTCACAAACACATCGGCATACAAGCCCAGCACCTCGTCCATCGACTTCGGCGCCGGCCGCTTGGCAAGTTCGTTGCGAATCACCGCATTCGTGGCGCTGCCTTCCTTGGTAAGCTTGTCCTTCACCCCTGCGGAAGCCTGCTCAAAGCCTTCCTTCGGCAGCGTCGAGAACTCCTTCCACGCCATCATCACCGGGTGCGGCTTGGAGGTTGCTGTGTGACGCTTCACAAATTCACGCCAGCGCGAGGCCACGCGGTCACGCAGCTTGAGCTGACCTGCCTTGCCGCGGAATGCCTCACCATTGATGTCCTCCTTCACCGCCTGCTGGGCAAAGGCCAGATACTCACGCATGCGATCTGCCTTGCGCATGTCATCGAAAACCTCCTTGCGGAAGACGGTCATCTTCTCCTCCACCTTCGATACCTCACCACGATAGGCGGCATATTCCACTTCACTGGAAGCCTTGCCGATCACAGGGAATTCCTCCGGGATCTCGCTGCTGGAGAAGACACCGTAGATCGCATAGTAATCCTTCGTGGGAATCGGGTCGAACTTGTGATCGTGGCAACGCGCGCACGTGACAGTAAGGCCAAGCGTGCCACGCGTGAGCACGTCGATGCGGTCGTCTGTCTGCAGGTCCTTGTTGGAGATGAAAGTGTCACCTACCGTCAGGAACCCGAGGGCAGCGAGATTCTTGGAACCCGCGTCCGCTCCGGCGATGCGATCCGCAGCAATCTGGTGCTTCAGGAACTCATCATACGGCATGTCCGCATTCAAGGAATCCACCACCCAGTCACGATAGGTGAAGGCGTAGGGGAAGCGGTAGTCCTTGCCACCGACCTGATAACCTTCCGTGTCGGAGTAGCGCGCCACGTCCAGCCAGTAGCGGCCCCAGCGCTCGCCATAGTGCGGCGAGTTGAGAAGGTCATCAATGAGCTTCGCCGGCGCATCGGGCGACGGATCTTTCACAAATGCCTGCAGTTCTTCAAACGAAGGCGGCAGACCAGTAAGCGTCACGTAGAGGCGACGACCGAGGATGGCACGATCGGTCTGAGGAGCAAAATCAAGACCAGCCTTCTCCAGCTTCGCAGCCACAAACGCATCCAGCGGGTTGGCGGGTTTCAGCTTGGGATTGGCGACCACCGGGACGGCCGGCTTCGCGACCTTCTGGAAGGCCCAGTGGTCCTCCCAAGAGGCATGCTGATGATCACCCGCCGCTTCCTTCGGCCAGGGAGCTCCCATCTTCACCCACTGCACGAGTGCTTCGATCTGATTCGCCGCGAGTTGGGGCTTCTTCGCGGGCATGGGCTCCGCACCCGCCGCGTGGCGGATGGCCTTGATGAGCACGCTGTTCTCAGGGTCGCCGGGGATGATGACCTTCTTGTAGTCTGTGCCGCGCATGACCCCCGCGCGTGAGTTGAGCATGAGGCCGCTCTTGGCCTTGTGTCCTTCGTGGCAGGAGTAGCAATTCTCCGCCAGCACCGGGCGCACGTTCTTCTCGAAGAAGGTGATCTGCTCCGCTGTGAAGACCGGTTCGGCTTCAGGCTTCGTGGATGCTGAGTACAAAGAC
Organism: Roseimicrobium gellanilyticum; assembly: GCF_003315205.1. NCBI lineage: Bacteria > Pseudomonadati > Verrucomicrobiota > Verrucomicrobiia > Verrucomicrobiales > Verrucomicrobiaceae > Roseimicrobium > Roseimicrobium gellanilyticum. The sequence continues at coordinate 273,952 of NZ_QNRR01000006.1, forward strand.
GCAGTGCAGGCGGCCGTGACGCCGCCTGTCAGCATCAACCGGAAGGTCAAGGAGAAGGCCATTTTTGAAGTCGTCCGCGGCTGGGTTTTCAATCAACACCACGGAAGCAATAAACGTGCTTTATGGGCCTGATTTTTCAACGGTGAGTCGTTCGCCCGAAACCAATTTGCCCAGTGATTTGAGCCGGAAGGCCCCACATCCCAGACTTGCAGTTTTTCTTCGATTGTGAATTATGGTCTCATGCGTGCGCCCCCTACTTGTGTACGACTTTGGGCAGGCCTCAGTCTCGTGACGGGTTTCACACTCGCCACAGGCTTCTTGCATCAGGTAGCGGCCGCCACGGGCACCGGAAATGACACCGAAATCCTCGCGAGGGATTTGGGCGGGACCAGGTGGTTCTGGCACGGGCGGGAGGACCGCGTTCTGGAACTCCGCAAGGACGGCACTTTTGACCTCGAGGACTGGAAGCAGCAGGGCATCTCCGCCATCTGGAAAGCCACCGGACCAAAGCAGGTGACGGTGACCGTGGTCAGTCAAAAGTTCAGGAACCTGACCGCCACCCTCGACTTCGACACCTCCCTGAACTCGTTCACCGGCAAGGATTTGGACCAGAAGCGAGCCATCGCACCCAGCCCTCGCATAGCTGTCAGTCCGGGACCGGGAGGCGGACACCCCGCACTCACCAAATTGCTTGGCGGCACCCAATGGTACTGGCACGGGAAAAAGGACAGGGTGCTCGAATTCCGCAAGGATGGGAACTTCCAACTCGCAGACTGGGCTCAACAGGGGATCAGTGCCGTCTGGCAAGCCTCCGGGGAACGCGAGGTCACCGTCACGGTCACCAGCGCGAAATTCAAGAACCTGACGGCCACGCTCATTTTCACCGAGAATCTCAGCCTCTTCACAGGCACGGATCTCGACAAGAATCGCATCATCGCCGTGAGCCCACGCGTGGATGACGGAGCCTTGCTGGCCCAGAACTTGGGCGGCACCCGGTGGCTCTGGCACGGAAAAAAGGACCGCGTGATGAAACTGCGCAAGGACGGACACTTCGAGCTGGGCGACTGGAACCAGCAAGGCATTTCCGCCGTGTGGCAGGCGACCGGCCCAAGGGAAGTCACGGTGACCGTCATCAGCCCCAAGTTTCGGGACCTCACGGCAACCCTCGTCTTTGACGGGGGCCTGACTTCCTTCACTGGCACCGACCTCGACAAGAAGCGGCAGGTCGTCAGGAGCCCGCGTGTCGATCACTGACAATCGAGCCCAGCCTGCGACCTACATCCGCAAGGCCGTCGGACTCTTGCTCTTTTGCTTTCCCCCTTCAGAGTGACGATTGGGGCAGTCAGTCCATTCTCCAGAGAACGGACCTTATTCCGCACCACCATGCCAGCACCCCATGAAATCCGTGCCACGTATGATCGCGACAACATCGTGATGTACCAGGCCTATTCCCCGGCCATCGCGGATGCGGCATTGAAAGCTCAGACATTCGTACCGCCATTCTCCATGGAGCGGATGACCTGGATCAAACCATCATTTCTCTGGCTCATGCACCGTAGCAACTGGGGGAGTAAAAACGGTCAGGAGCGGACCCTTGCAGTCACGATATCTCGCAGCGGGTGGGAAGAGGCTCTGAGCAAGGCCGTCCTCACCGTGTACGAGCCTTCTGTGTTCAAGTCCAAGACCGACTGGGATGAGCGATTCCAAAACTCCGAAGTTCACGTGCAGTGGGATCCGGAGCGCAACCTTCGTGGGGCTTCACTCAACTGGTACAGCATCCAGGTGGGCATCAGCCGTCATGTCATTCGGGAGTTCGTCGACGACTGGATTCAAAAAATCGAGGACTTCACCCCACGTGTCGCGAAGATTCACACCTTGCTGCGCAGCGGAAAGGCAGATGAAGCAAAGCGCCATCTGCCAGTCGAGCGAGTCTATACGCCACCAGCAGCCATCGCAAGACGGCTGCTGATCCACTCGTGATCAGAAGAGCCTGACGGACTGGTGAAGCCCGTCGCCAGCTCACGAAATCTCCCCGGCAATCTCATGCGCGTCCGCGTGCGCATTGCGGCGCTTCATGAACTTCGCGATGATCACGTAGAACACCGGTGTGAAGATCAGGCCGAAGAACGTCACCCCGATCATCCCGTAGAATACCGCGGTACCGAGCGCCTGGCGCATCTCCGCACCGGCACCACGTGCCAGCACAAGCGGGAGCACGCCGAGGATGAAGGCGAAGCTGGTCATCAGAATCGGACGCAAACGCAGACGGCAGGCTTCCACCGCTGCCTTGAACCGATCCTCGCCGGCATCCTGTCTCTGTCGCGCAAACTCCACGATGAGGATCGCATTCTTCGCCGCCAGACCAATCAACACCACCAGACCGATCTGGGTGAAGAGGTTGTTGTCCTGCCCGCGCAGCCATACGCCGCCGATGGCACTGAGCAGACACATGGGCACGATGAGGATCACTGCAAGCGGCAGCAGCCAGCTCTCATACTGGGCAGAGAGCACCAGGAAGACGAAGAGCACGCACAGCGGGAAGACGAATACGATCGTGTTCCCCGCGAGGATCTGCTGGTACGTCAGGTCCGTCCATTCGAAGTCGAATCCGGATGGCAGGTTTTCTTTGGCAAGGCGGCTCACCGTCTCAATCATCTCACCGGAACTCACCTCTAGCCCGGTGTTCCCGTTGATGTCGGAACTGGTGAACATGTTGTAGCGCTGCACGCGGTCGACGCCGCCAATCTTGGTCACCTTCACCATCGCTCCTAGAGGCACGAGGTTTCCATCACGGTTTCTCGTCTTCAGGGCTGTGACATCTTCGGGCTTCACACGGTATTGCGGCTCCGCCTGGGCGGTAACCTGCCACGTGCGGCCGAAGAGGTTGAAGTCATTCACATACATGGACCCCAAGTAGACCTGCAACGTCTCATTCAGATCATTGAGAGAGACCCCCATGTTCTTCGCCGCCTGGCGATCGATGTCCACATAGTACTGGGGTGCATTCGAGCGGAAGCCGGTGATGATGGAGGTGAAGCCCGGCTCCTTGCTGATGGCATCCACCAGCTTCTGAGTCGCGCCCTGGAGAGCCGTGAAACCGGCATTGTCGAGGTCCTGCACTTGCAGCTTGAAGCCCCCGGCATTCCCCAGACCACGCAGCGGTGGTGGCGGCAGAATCAGCACGCGCGCCTCCTGGATGCCTGCGGTGCGCTTCTTCAGCTCCGCCATCAGGGCATTCACGTGCTGGGATGCGTCTCGCTCGGCGAAGGGCTTGGGAATGATGAAGGCCGCACCCACGTTCGACTGGTTGGCCTGGAGCACAGAGGAGTAGCCCACAATGGCGAAGGTATGGTCTACACCGGGAATTTCCCGTGCGATGGCGTCGATTCGTTTCGTCACCGCATCGGTGCGGTCAAAGGAAGCTCCATCGGGAAGCTGGATAACCACGAGGAAGTAGCCCATGTCCTGCACGGGAATGAACCCCGTGGGCACTTTTTTGAAGAGCCATCCCGCGGAGTAGATCAGTCCCCCGTAGAGGAACAGCATGATGAACGCCATGCGGATGATCCGTGCCACGGCGCCGCCGTAGAAGACGGAAAGCTTGTCGAAGACATAGTTGAAGCCGCGGAAAAACCAGTTTTTCCGCGGTGGCTTTCCATTTGCATCGAGCTCCTCATGCTTCAGGAGCAGCGCACAGAGCGCGGGAGAAAGGGTGAGCGAATTCAGCGCGGAGATCACCGTGGATACGGCAATGGTCAGCGCGAACTGCTGGTAGAACTGGCCGGTGATGCCACCAAGGAATGCCGTGGGCACGAACACCGCACAGAGTACCAGCGCCACAGCAACGACCGGGCCGGTCACTTCCTTCATGGCCCGCAGGGTGGCCTCACGGGCATGGAATCCCTTGGCCAGATAGCGCTCCACATTCTCCACCACCACGATGGCGTCATCCACCACGATGCCGATGGCCAGCACCAGTCCGAAGAGCGAGAGGTTGTTCAGCGAGAAGCCGAAGACCAGCATCACGGCCAGTGTGCCGATGAGTGACACCGGGACCGCAAGCAGCGGAATGATACTGGCGCGCCAGTTCTGCAGGAACACAATCACCACCAGCACCACCAGCAGCACCGCCTCCAGGAGCGTGTGCAGCACGGACTTCATGGAGTCCCGCACGAACTTCGTCGGGTCATAGTTGATGCGGTAGTCCACACCCGGCGGGAAGCGCTCCTTGATCTTCTTCATCTCGGCATACACCGCATCTGCCGTGGACAATGCATTGCTACCTGGAAGCTGGAACACACGGAGGGAGATGGCGTTCTTCCCGTCCATATAACTTTTCACCGAGTAGTCACGTGCGCCCAGTTCCACCCGTGCCACGTCCCTCACGCGAATCACGTCACCATTGTCTCCGGTGCGCAGCACGATGTCGCCGAACTCATCTGCAGTGAGCAAGCGGCCACGTGTCGTCAGCGTGTACTGGAACTCCGTGCCGGCAGGCGCGGGCTGCTGGCCGAGCTGGCCCGCCGCCACCTGCACGTTCTGCTCACGTACCGCACGCACGAGGTCGCCTGCGGTGAGATTGCGCGCGGCGAGCTTGGCCGGGTCCAGCCACAGACGCATGTTGAAGTCCAGGCCACCGAGCGTCGAAGCCTCCGCCACACCGGGGAGCCTCGCGATACGGTTCTGCACTTGCAACGCGACGTAGTTCGCCAGGTAGAAGGTGTCGCGCGATTCATCCGGCGAGTAGAACTGCACGGACATGGTGAGATCCGGCGAGCGCTTCTGCGCGGTCACGCCGAGCCGGCGCACATCCTCAGGCAGACGTGGCAGGGCCGCATTCACCCGGTTCTGCACCAGCACCTGGGCCTGATCCAGGTTCGTGCCCAGTTTGAAGGTGATGGTGATCTGCAGCCTGCCGTCACTCGTGCTGGAGGAGGAGAGGTAGAGCATGTTCTCCACCCCGTTGATTTCCTGCTCAAGTGGGGCAGCCACAGTCTCAGCCAGGGTCTGCGCATTGGCGCCGGGATAGGTGGCGGCCACCACCACGGTGGGCGGAGCCACCTCTGGATACTGCGATACCGGCAACGCGAAGTACGCAAGACCACCCAACAGGGTGATGATGATGCTCAGTACCGCGGCGAAGATGGGACGGTCGACAAAGAAGCGGGGGAGATTCATGATCGGCGCAGTCCGTTACTTCGCGGCAGTTCCTTCCAAGGGCCATGGCATGGGCGACTCCTGGGGATTCACCTTGCCACTGTTGCGCACGGCCATGAGGCCGTTGATCACGATTTTCTCCCCGGGCTTCAAACCGTTCCGGACAATCCGCAGACCATCCTCCAGCGCGCCGGTTTCGATGGTGCGGTAGTGCGCCACATTCTCCGCATCCACCACAAACACGAAAGGCCTTCCCTGATCGCTCCCGATGGAGCTGTCGCGTACCAGCAAAGCATCGTATTCCCCACTGCCAGGTACACGCACACGAGCGAAGTACCCTGGGGACATCAGTGAGTCCTTGTTCGGAAACACGCAGCGAGACCGGATGGTGCCCGTGTCCGGGGAGATTTCGTTGTCCACGAAGTCAACCACCCCCCGGTGCGGGAAGCCTTCTTCATTCGCGAGCGCCATCTCCGCCTCCACTTCGCCGAAGAGCGCGCTGGCCCGCTTGCCCTGCTTGTAGAGCTCACGGTATTTCAGCGAGGAACGCTCATCCACCTCAATGTAACAGTAGATGGGGTCCACGGCCACGATGGTGGTGAGCAGGGTCGAGTTGTTCGAGTCGTCACCTATGACGAGGTTCCCCTCACGCACACGGGCATCACTGATGCGACCGGCGATGGGCGCACGTACTTCGGTGTGAGCCAGATCAATCTTCGCCAGCTCCACAGCCGCAGCCGCAGCACGCACCTCAGCATCGGCGCCCCGGCGGGTGTTCACGCGCTGCTCGAAGTCTTCCGCAGAGATTGCCTTTGCAGCCACGAGCCCCTCAGCGCGTCTCGCCTCACTGGCAGCCAGCTCCTGCCGCGTACGGGCCCTCTCCAGTTCCGCCTCGGCACGCTCCACGGTGGCACGGTAGGAACGGGGATCGATGGTGTAGAGGACATCGCCTGCCTTCACTTGGGCGCCGTCCTTGGCGTGGACTTTGTCCAGATAGCCGGAGACGCGCGCGCGCAGCTGCACCGTCTGGGGTGAAGCGAGGCGTCCCACATATTCATCCCATTCCTTGAGTCTTTTCTGCACCGGCACAGCCACGGTGACATTGGGAATTGTCTGGGCGGATGCCGGAGGGGCTGGCTTCTCGCAAGAGGCGAGCAAACCGGCCACCCCTGCGAGCGCGAGGAGTTTGGGGAATCGTGTCATCAGGAAGGGGTTGGGGGGACCAAAACGTACGCACATACCCTGTGCAAGGTTGCAGCGTCCGGTCCATTGGATGCGCTACGCAGCCAAAATGGGACCCCTAGCTGTACCTAGGAAATTTTGTTAGCTCGGGGATGCGCCCCTTCATAGACCTTCTTCATGCGCTCCGTGGTCACATGAGTGTAGATTTGCGTAGTGCTCAGGCTGGCATGTCCCAGGAGTTCCTGAACACTCCGGAGGTCGGCGCCATTATCTAGCAGGTGCGTGGCAAAACTGTGACGAAACTTGTGAGGCGTCACCTTCACCGGCACGCCGGCGAGACGGCAGTATTTTTTAACGATGTCGGTGATGGCCTGGGTCGTCATGCGTTTCCCCACCTTGCTGCGGAAGAGTGCACCGTCGTGCACCCCCGCCTTGCTGCGGTAACGCTGCACTGCGGTCACTGCAGGCGCACCCATGGGACAGAAACGTTGCTTCCTCCCCTTTCCCAGCACCTTCACCGTCTCGGTGTACACATCCACGTCCTCCACGTTCATACCGGCGAGTTCACTGATGCGGACGCCGGTGCTGTAGAACATCTCAAGAATGGCCGCATCGCGCTCGGGTGCCCATGCAGGAGCCTGCTTTTCCTTCGGAGTGACCATGGGCAGATCGAGCATGGAGGTCACCTGGTTCACCGTGAGCGTGACCGGCAGCTTCTTCTCCTGCTTGGGAAGCTGCACCTCCAGCAACGGATTCTTGGCCAGCCCGCAACGGCGTGAGAGAAACTTGAAGAAGGAACGAAGGGCCGCGAAGTGCAGCCGGATGGTGGCGCGGCCCAGTTCAGCCTTCATCTGCTCGAACAGGTAGCGCCGGAAATCATCTGCGGCGAGGGCCTCCCATGAGGTGAATCCGCGATGATCCTTGCGGAAGGTATCCAGCGCGTGCCGGTAGTTCTCCAGTGTGCGCGGTGACGCATTCCGCTCCACCTCCATGAAAGTGAGGAAGCGTTCCGTAAGGGAGTCGGGCTCGAGGGGCATGCGCGTGGCACTCGCGTGAATGCCACGGGAAGGATTAACGCAAAGCAGCGAAGCAGCAAAGAGAATGGAGACTTCGCGTGGTACGGCATGTTCTAGGAAACAATCTCCATGGCCACACGCCCGTGCACATCCGTGAGGCGGAAGTCGCGGCCCGCGTACTTGTAAGTGAGGATTTCGTGATCAAGCCCCAGGAGGTGCAGGATGGTGGCGTGGACATCGTGGGTGTCCATCTTGCCTTCCACGGCTGCCTTTCCAGTCTCATCCGTGGCACCATGGCGCATGCCGCCTTTTACACCGCCGCCGGCCATCCACATGGTGAAGCCGGTGGCGTTGTGACCGCGACCGTTGCCATCACCCTTGTCATCGTTGGGCGTACGGCCGAACTCGCCACCCCACAGGATGAGGGTGTCCTTTAGCATATCCCGCTGCTTCAGATCCGCGATGAGGCCGGAGATGGGCTTGTCGATGGACTCGGCCCGGCTACCAAGGTTCTGCCGCAGGTTGTTGTGATGATCCCACCCGGTGTGGGTGATCTGAATGAAGCGTACGCCTTTCTCGGCAAGACGTCGCGCCGTCAGGCACTGTGTGCCAAAGCGTTCGGTGGCTGCATTGTCGAGACCGTACAGAGCACTCATGGAATCCGGTTCCTTGGAGAGGTCGAGCACGCCCGGTACGGAAGTCTGCATCTGGCAGGCCATCTCCATGGATTGGATCACGCCTTCCAATTCCGGGTTGGAAGGATCGTGCTGAGTGAGCAGGCGACGATTCAGCTTCTGCATGAAGTCCACCTGAGTGCGCTGATTTTCATAGGTGAGCAGCGGGTCCAGATTGGGCAGGCCGCGCTGGCCTCCGCTGATGCGTGTGCCCTGGTAGGTGGCTGGAAGGAAGGCGGAACCATAGTTCATGGCGCCACCTTGATCATGCGGAGGGTCAATGGTGATGAAGCCCGGCAGATCCTGTGCCTCTGTACCGAGGCCATAGACCGACCACGCGCCCAGCGAAGGACGCACGAACATCTCATTCCCAGTATGCAGCGCGACGGTGGCCTGCTGGTGCGAAGGCGTGCGGGTGGTGCAACCATTCAACAAGCACAGCTCATCGGCATGCTTCGAGAGTTCCGGGAACGCCTCGGAGATCATGAGGCCACTCTTGCCGCGGGGCTCGAACTTGAAGCGAGAGCCCAGAATCGCACCACTGGGCCCGCCTTCACGATCCGCGATCTCCGGCTTCCAGTCGAAGGTGTCGAGATGGCTGGGGCCTCCCTGCATGTAGAGGAAGATCACACGTTTCGCCTTGGGAGCATGATGTGGCTTCTTCGGTGCGAGGGGATTGACATAACCGGCCTTCTGCTCCGCTGCCTGAAGCTGCCAGCCATTGAGCGCAGAAAATGCCAGCCAGCCAAATCCGGCACTGGTGCTCTGCAGGAAGCCACGACGCGTGGTCGCCAGGGAGATGTTTGAGCAGGTGTTCATGGGCGTGGATTTCAAATTTGAGATTTGAAATTTCAGAGCGTGCTACAGGAGATAGCGGAACTCGGCGCTGCTCATGAGCGCCTGGATGAAGATGCTCCACCGGGCGGTGCCTGTGGCATCAAGTGCCTTCATCATATCGCGGGCCGCTGTGATCTCCGAGGCATCCGGCTTGCGTCCAAGAATGCGGACGTAGGCGGCTTGCACACGTGCGGCATCGTCCTTGTGCTCTTCTTCCAGCAGACGCTCCGCCGCAGCCCGCGCCAGTGAGGCGGAGAGTTCCCCATTCAGGAAGAACAAGGCCTGCGGTGCCACGGTAGTGACCTCACGCAATCCCTTGATCTGGCTGGGATCCGGGAAATCAAATGTCTCATGCATCGGAGTGAGCAGTGACCGCAAAACCGGCAGATACACGGCGCGGCAGGGTTCATCATCCGGGGTGAGACTGCGCAACCGCGCCTCTTTCCCCTTTCCTCCGTAGCCAGCTACTTGCGTTCCCTCCGGTCTCTCCAGGTTCAGTTCACCTGCCATGAAGAACATGGAATCACGAATGGCTTCCATCTCCAGCCGCCTCAGGTTCATCCGCCAGAAGTAGTCGTTGGCGCCATCGAGCTCTTCCCTGGCAGCATCACCCTTGCTGCTGAGGCGATAGGTGCGACTGAGCATGATGCTGCGGATCATCTGCTTCACGGACCAGCCATTCTCCACGAAGCGCACCGCGAGATGATCCAGCAGTTCCGGATGCGTGGGCTCCTCCCCGGTGCGTCCAAAGTCATCCACACTGCGCACGATGCCCCGGCCAAAGAGATGCTGCCAGATGCGATTCACCATGACGCGTGAGGTCAGCGGATGATTGGGTGTGGCAATCCATTTCGCGAGTTCCAGTCGTCCGCTGGCTTTCCCTGAAATGACCGGCAGCGCTGGCAGCATGGGAATCTGCAAGTCACCTCGCTTGGGCGCTTCCCCCCGATCATAGGCATCACCTTTGATGGCGATGGGGCAATCCGTCGGCTCACCCTCGGCCAGCCCCATGGCACGCGTGGCATCATAGCGGAAGAACACGGGGTACCGCCCGTTGTTCATCTGCATGTCCATCATGCCGCTGTCGTCAGCACCTCCCGCAGAGCTGCCACCACTGGATGACGATGCGACGCTTCCCTTGCTGCTATTTGATGCCACCATCGGTCCCGCTGCGGGCACGCGCACCAGGGCATCCACATCTACATAGCCATTCGCACCGAGGTCGCCTTTGGGCCGTTGACCCTGCCAGGTCTCGCTGCTGTAGAAGATGCCCGCGAGCGCGTAGTAGTCGTGCTGGGTGATGGCATCCGTCTTGTGATCGTGGCAACGTGCGCAAGCCACGGTGAGACCGAAGAACGCTCGCGTGGTGACATCAATCTGATCGTCCACCTGATCCATGCGGAAGAGCTCGCCGCCATCCGAGAGATCCAGCGAGGCCATGGTGAGCATGCCGGTGGCGATGGTGTTCTCCGACTTCTCCTGCGGTGTGGCTGCAGGCAGCAGGTCTCCTGCAATCTGCTCCGCAATGAAACGATTGTATGGCTTATCCTTGTTGAAAGCGTCGATCACATAGTCGCGGTACCGTCGCGCGAAGGGAAATGCGGCATTCATGGTGCGACCCACGCTGTCCGCATAGCGCACCACATCCAGCCAGTGGCGGCCCCAGCGCTCGCCAAAACGCGGCGATTGCAGCAGGCGATCCACCGCTTTCGCGAAAGCTTGATCATCGTTGGCCGGATCCCGCAGGAAATCTTCCAGCTCTTTCTCCGTGGGTGGCAAACCCGTGAGATCAAACGTGGCACGCCGCAGCAGGACCGTGCGGTCCGCATCCAGATTCGGCAAAATCTTCTTCTCCGTGAGCTTCGCGAGGATGAAGCGATCCAAGTCATCACGCACCCAGGTTTCATGCTCCACCGTCGGCGTCGCCGGACGATACAACGGGCGGAAGGCCCACGACACCGCTTCTTTATCACGAGCCACGGTGGACGATGACGCCAGCAGAAGGATCACGGTCACCACTCTGGTCACCTTCAGAAACAAGGACGCATGCATGGATATCAGCGTGGTTTGGATTTCAGCCAGAGGCAGAGCTGCTGGACATTCTTCACAAAAGTCTCGCTATGCAGCACGCCACCGGGAGGGCTGGTCTTCTTCCCTTCTGCATTTCTCATGATGCCCCGATCATCCTTCGCCTCTGCCCAGGCGCCTTCGGCATTCATGCTCGCAAGAATTTCGCCGGCCTCCGCATCCGTGGGCGTGGTGAGCGGTGGAAGCTGATACAACCCCGGCGCCACGCCGCCAGCCTGCAGCCGCTGCATGGTACGCTGAATCGCGTCGAGTTCCGGCTCCCACTTCCAGCCATAGTTCGAGGCGGTGCGATCATCGTCGTAGGTGAGCTCGTGCCCCTTGCCTCCAGGGCCACGTTTGAAGTACAGCGGTTTGTTCGTCTGAAGTTCGTAGAAGCGTGCCAGCTTGCCCTCCGGTAACTTCGACTTGCCCAAGTAGCTGATGGCGGCGGGCAGGGGCTCCAGATACTTCTTTTCTCCTGTGGCCGCCGTCAGCGTGAGCAGTGACCACATCACGGCTTGAGACTCGCGTCCACTGATGGCCGGCGGCTCAAAGGCACGGCTCCACACGGGCTGCATATTTGCATCATACTGCTGCGCCCAGGCCGGCTGTGGCTCGGGCATGCGAGCCAGCAGCAGGAAATCACCGGCACGCTTCGCCGCCTCGAGGTAGCGCTGCTCTTTGTACGTCTGTCCCGCAAGCAGCAGGGTGCGGATCAACGTGGCATGCATGTTGTCATTCGTGACATAGCAACCGGTGAAGTCCTTCGTCCAGGTGCGCGACCACGTGGCTGGATAGGACGCCTGCTTCACGGGATAGCGTGTGGCGTCTGGAGATGTGGCCGGATAGACGTCAAAACTCGCCGACCACGCACCGCATGGATACTGCGCCTTCACCAATGCATCCAGGGCATAGAGGGCGGCCTCGTGAATTTCCGCATCCTTGAACTCGAGCGCCTGATCCACGCGCACCAGCAGACGCACGGCGCTCTGCGTCACATCATCATCCAGTGTGGAGTAGTTCGTGTCCTTGTACTTGCGCTCACGCCAGATGTGCCAGCCAGACTCACCGCTCGGCGAATTGCCACGGTCCAGCAGTTTTCCACTCGCATCACGGCGGTAGAGCACCTTGGTACGGGTGCCTTCGGCAAAGTGCCCGGAGTAATCCCAGCCTCCGGAGGCAAGCTGTGTGCGTGTCAGCGCATGCGCGGCATCCGTCGCCGCCTTGAGGCAGGTGGCATCGCCCGTCGCCAAGTACACTTCAAGGAACGCGTCTCCCACCGCCGGTGTGCCCGGAGGCTGAATCCAGATGGTGTCCGGAGCAGGAATGCCCTCCGCCTCACGCAGCGTGAAGTCCGCACTATACCGGTACACATAACCACCGTGCGATGCCGCCTTCTGGTGATAGAAAGCCACCGCGCGTTTCAGCGCCTGCGTGACGCTGTCGCGCGTGGGAGGCGCCGCGCAAGCTGCGGCGCTCCCATAGAAAAGCGCTGCAAGAAGCAGCGGCAATGCAAACGCTGGTGATCCTTGGCGCATGGAAGTGCGAGGAGAAGAAATCGGTCGGCATTGCCGCAGCGTCAGCTCCCTTAACGCTCTTCGGAGCTCGCACTCTTCGTGCCGCGACCTTCCCTGCCGTCTCTGGACGACACCACCTTCACCTTGTTGTCACGCGCCGCATCAATCACCTCAGCCACTGCCTTGTCAGGCACGTCCGCATCAGCCTGCACCTGGAGCGTCATCCCGGCGCCATGCTCACTGAGATAACCACGCAGCCTGCCCACCGGAATGGTTTCATTGCCAATCTTCACCTGTTCACCCTTGTCAGTCACGAGCAGCACCACGGCCTGACCTTCAGCCCCATCGCGACCACTTTTGGCAGCTTCTCCATCTCGGGCGCCACGCTTGGTGGAGCCTTCCCCGTCGCGCATGCCCTCCTTCCTTCCCTCACCATCGCGGGGTCCTTTCTTTTGCCCTTCTCCGTCGCGAAGGCCGGTCTTCTTGGCTTCCCCGTCGCGCACACCTTCTCGCTTGCCTTCGCCGTCGCGGGCGCCGGTCTTCCTTTCCTCCCCATCGCGAGGTCCGGATTTTTTCTCTTCACCGTCTCGTGGGCCCGTTTTTTTGACCTCGCCATCCCGGGGGCCGGTCGACTTTGCCTCGCCATCCCGAGGTCCATCCTTTTTCGCCTCGCCATCACGAGGTCCGGTTTTTGCCTGCTCGCCATCACCCTTGGACTTTTCTTCCGTGCTCCTTGGCTGGCCATCAGGATCTGCGCTGGCAGTGGTGAAAGTGAGGCAGGCCAGTGCAGGCACAATCAAGAGGGCCGCATAGCGGGCCACAGCAGAGGAGCGGGGCAGTGCGATCATTTGGATGCGAGTTTGGATTTCCTTGGTGTGACGGAAGAACGGCACCGCAGGCACAGGCACGCTTGCGAGGCTGTTTTCCAAAGTCTTCAACAGCGCCTCGCCATAATGCGAACGCTGCGTGTGGCTGAGCTTCTCCAGCGCGATGCGGTCGCACTCCAGCTCCGCATCTGCCCGCATGCGGCGGGCCAGCAACCACACAAGTGGATTGAACCAATGCAGTGCGCACACCGCCAGCAGCACACGGCCCCAGATCAGGTCGCCACGGCGTACATGGGCAAGCTCATGCAGGAACATCCCGCGAATCTCCTCGGCGCTGAATCGCTCGCTCAAGCCCTCCGGCACCAGAATGACCGGGCGCAGCCACCCATGCACAGCCATGGTAGGCAGGCCGCGCACCGTCCAGAGACCGCAGCCCTTTGCCACGCCCATGCGTTGCTGGCACCACTCCAGTTCACGAAAAAGACCTGTGTCCGTGCGTGTGCGATGACGGGAAATCAAATGGTGCAAGACTACATGCGAATACACGATCCATGCAGCGACGCTCACCAAGCCTGCGAGCCAGAGCCACACCGCCATCGACCACAGTGAAGGCATGGCGAAGGCCCTTTCATGAACCGCAGTTGTTTCACTTAACGCATGTCCGCGCTCAGCCGCGACTCCCTCGTCAGGCAATCCCTGGTGAATGGGGACCATCTCCACCGGCAGCGACACCTCACTACGCTGCGTCAATGGGGCCACCTGCGCATGCTGCAGCGGCACTTCCAACGAGGGTCTCCACGAAACCTCCGGCACCCACGGCAACAGCAAACGCACCACCACAATGGCAGCGAGCCAACTGCGCCAGCGCGCCGGAAAACTCTGCCAACGTCCAAGAAGCAAAACAACCAGAGCAGGCAGCAGGATGATGAGCGAGGTATTCCACGCCCAGGTGGCTGCGGTCACAAGGCCTGAGGTGAGCGAGTCTGGCAGGTTCATTTCTGATCTCCTTTCAACAAGCGACGCATCTCCTCGATTTCCTTCGGCGTGACCTCCTCACGCTCGAGGAAGCAGGCCAGCAACGGGGCGAGCCGGCCTCCAAATACACGGTCTACAAAAGTCTTGCTCGCCTCATGCACGCACTGTGCTTCCCCCACGAGTGGCCGGTAGATGTACTCACGTCCCTCCTGCCGGAAGCCGAGCGCCTGCTTCTGCACCAAGCGATTGATCAGCGACTGCACCGTGCGCGGCTTCCAGTGCTGCTTCCCCTCCAGGGCCGCGACGATCTGCTTCGCAGTAGCTTCAGCGAGGCGCCAGAATTCCGTCATGACCACCCACTCTGCATCGGAGATGGAAGGAATGGTGGGGGCGGATTTCGTCGTGGCAGACTTGGAACGGGGCGAGGGCATGCGTGAGGACGTTTTGATTACGCTCGTAATATTAGGGATGAAATCACAAGTGTAATCGGTGGGCAAGGGCTTTTTTGCACTTTCGACAAAAAGAGGCACGGCGGGTGGTACGTGGCCGCTTGGCAAGACTTTCTCCGGCAGGTTGTATTGTGACTCTGCAGATGGCGAGCCTCCGCACCACGTTTCCCTGGCTGATTCTCTTCCTGTTGATGTCCCCCTCATCAGCGGTCGCTGAGGTGTGGACCCTGCTCAACAAGCACCTCGCCTCCATCGATCACTGGCGCAGCCTCACACACGCTCGCCTGGCATCATTGCCTCCCCTGCCCCCGCCGCAGGCGCATGAGCATGCGGGATTTCACAGCAGCTTTTCCTCCACGGAAGATGCGGTCCGCTGGGTGCAAGTGGACCTTGGCAAAGAGGTGCCCGTGGATCAGGTGGTAGTGATTCCGGCATACTTCGGCGCGACCAGCGAGGGCGCCGGCCCGTACGGATGGCCTGCACGTTTCCGCATCGATGCTTCGCGGGATGCCGAGTTCACCGAATCCGTGACTCTCTTCGATGGCACGGGACAGGAGCAGCCTTCACGCGTGGCGCCATGCGTCGCGGATGGCAAAGGCATCACCGCGAGATACGTGCGTTTCAGTGCCAACCGGCTCGCGCGCCAGCTTCGCAGCCAGAACCGCTACATGTTCTGCCTCGGAGAGCTGATGGTCTTCTCTCAAGGTGTGAACGTCGCGCTGCACGCGGCCGTGACCTCCACAAGATCCCTCGACACTCCACCGACATGGTCGGCCACTCACCTCGTGGATGGTTGGACGGCGCTTGGCATTCCGGCGATACTCAATCCGAGTCGACCCCCAGGTAATGGCTGGCACAGCGGCATCTCGCCCCTGGCGGACACAGCCAAATGGGTGCAGGTGGATCTGGGCAGCAGCACACCGATTGAAGAGGTGCGCCTGTATCCGGCGCATCCGCCTGATTTTCCAGATCGGCCGGGGTTTGGGTTTCCGCGTCGCTTTCGACTGGAGTCCTCGAACGATGCCACCTTCACCAACGCGCAGGTGATCGCGGATCACACGGACGCGGATTTTGCCAACCCTGCGGATAACGTGGTCACCTTCCGCACGAGTCAACTGAAAGGGCGGTATGTGCGACTCACCGCCACTCAACTTTGGCAGCGCAACGAGGACTTCGTCTTCGCCCTGGCGGAATTGGAAGTGATGTCTTCGGGAAGGAATGTCGCGATGGGCGCGCCCGTCACATTCCTCGATGAGACCAGTACCGGCTCATGGAATCGCACCCGGCTGGTCGATGGTGAAGTGGCGCAAGGAGGCCTGGTGGATCCACTCTCATGGTACCGGGAACTCGCCGGGCGGGTGAAGCTTGAAGAAGAACTCATCAAGCTGGACTCCGGGCGCACGGCCGCTCTGGCCCTGGCCCACGAACGCGCCTTGTGGGTCGGAGGTACGTTGGTGATGTCTGCCGCGGTCACGGGACTGGCACTGATGCAACGCGGACGTCAGGCAAGGCGTCGCGAACTGGAAGCCTTGCGCGAGCGCATCGCGCGCGACCTGCATGATGAAGTGGGCAGCCACCTCGGGAGCATCTCCCTCGCCGGTGAACTGGCGCTACGTCAGAAGGATCTCGATGAAGACACGCGTGCTGCACTGGACGAGATGCAACGCGCCGCGAAGCAGGCAGCGGAGTCCATGCGTGGCATCTTGTGGCTTGTGCGAGAGGAGGGTGAGCCCTCCCTGCTGCGGCTTATGCAGGCCCTGCGAGAGAGTGCCACCGCCCAACTTCACGGCATCGACTGGGACGTGCAGGTGAAAGAGCCCGCCCTGGATCGAGCAGCACCTCTGGAGTTTCACCGGCATGTGTTCCTCTTCTTCAAGGAGGCCATGCACAACATTGCGCGTCACGCGCACGCCACGGAAGTGCGCGTGAACGTGGCATGGCATGACCATGCCTTTGACTTGAGCATTCACGACAACGGCCACGGCTTTGATGCAGCACGCAAGTCTGATGGCAGCGGACTGGCGAACATGAAACATCGCGCGGAGGCATTGCACGGACGCATGGAACTTGCCACCGTGCCTGGAAGCGGCACCACCATCACCCTCAACGCACAGCTTGCCTGACATGGAGTCCACGGAAACGAAGCACATCTGGGTTGTGGAAGATCACGTTCCCTTCCGGCGAACGTTGGCAAAGGTGCTCAATGCGGAGGCTGCGCTGCATTGCTCCGCAGCGTTTGACTCTTGCGAGCGGGCGCTCGAAGCTCTGGCAGATTCCAAAGCGGAACAGCCCGATGTCATCCTGCTGGATGTAGGACTGCCAGGCATGAGCGGGCTGGAGGGCATTCGCCTGTTCCGCGAACGCAGTCCGCATACGCTGGTGATTATTCTCACCGTCTTCGAGGACGACGAGAAAATCTTCCAAGCCATCTGCGCGGGAGCGTCCGGATATCTTCTGAAAACTGCCGGTGCGGATGCCATCGTGCAGGCCATCCATGATGCGCTGGCTGGAGGTTCTCCGATGAATCCACGCATCGCGCGGCGCGTGCTTGAGATGTTTTCGCGGCTGGCGCCCAAGAAGGCGGACTATGGTCTGAGCGAGCGCGAAAAGGAAATCCTCCAGCACATGGTGAAAGGTCTCATCAAGAAGGAAATCGCCGATCGCCTGCAACTCAGCGTGCACACGGTGGATACCTACTTGCGCCGCATCTACGAGAAGCTGGAGGTGAACACCCGCACCGGCGCCGTCGCGAAGGCGCTGAAGGAAGGGTTGGTTTAAGGGAGGGGGTAGCAACCTGTCACGCGGACGCGTGGCATGAAAACGCAGCAGAAAGTCCGTTAATGGACGGTGATGCTTCGTGCCGTCCCTGCCATTCCGAGCCTGCTCGTACTCCTGTCCACCAGTCTCCCGGCGACACCGGTGGAATTCGTGCGGGACGTGCGGCCTATCTTCGAGAAGCACTGCTACGAGTGTCACGGCGCAGACAAACAGAAGAGCGGCTTCCGGCTGGATGTGAGGCAGGAGGCCTTCACCAGTGGCGATGGCCACGCGCCCAACCTGCTGACGGGCAAGAGCACGGAGAGCCCGCTTTACCGCTTCATCAGCGGCATGGATGACAAGGTCCAAATGCCTCCCAAGGGGAAGGGAAACGCACTGAGCCAGGCGGAGGTTGCCACCATCAAGCGATGGCTGGATGAAGGTGCTGTGTGGCCGGATGGTATCGATACCGCCAAGGTGGAGGACCGGATGGATTGGTGGGCGTTCAAACCGCTGACACTACCAGATGTGCCAAAGCAGAGCACAGCGGGCGCACCCGGCATAAGCAGGAACGCAATCGATGCCTTCATCCAGACGAGGCTTCGTGAATACGACGCCACGCCTGCGCCCGAAGCGAACGCGCACACCTTGATTCGCCGCTTGAACTACGATCTCATCGGCCTGCCGCCCACGCCTGAGGAAGTGGCTGCATTCACACGGGAGCAATCTTCCGCAGACCCTGCCGAGCGGGAAAGAAGCTACCTAGCACTCGTGGATCGCCTCCTGGCATCCCCGCGTTATGGTGAACGCTGGGCACGACACTGGCTGGATCTGGCACACTACGGAGAGACACACGGGTATGACAAGGACAAGCTCCGCCTTAACGCGTGGCCCTATCGCGACTATGTGATCCGCGCCTTCAATGAAGACCGCGCCTATGCACGATTCGTGCAGGAACAGATTGCAGGGGACGTGCTGTATCCCGGCACGGTTGATGGCATCGTGGCGCTGGGTTTCATCGCGGCGGGTCCGTGGGATCTCATTGGTCACGCCGAGGTCCCGGAGTCGAAAATCGATGGCAAGATTGCCCGTCACCTCGACCGCGATGACATGGTGCAGAATGCGATGGGCGCCTTCACCTCGCTCACGGTCGGGTGTGCCCAGTGCCACCATCACAAGTTCGACCCCATCACCCAGGAAGACTACTATGCACTGCAGGCAGTCTTTTCGGCCCTGGATCGCGCGGACCGGAAATACTTCGCGGATGATCGGCTGACAAAGCAGTTCAATGACCTCGAAGCAGCTCAGCAAACCCTGGCGGAGAAACAAAAGCGGCTGGAGGACAAGCTGAAGAGTCTGGGAGGGGAGGCACTGGTCAACCTTGACAGACGCATGGAAGCCTCGAGGCAACTCGGGAAAGGGAACCTGCGCACCGAGTTCGGCTATCACAGTGCCATCTCATCCGCTCAAGAGGCGACGAAATGGGTGCAGGTGGATCTGGGCCACAGTGCCGTGCTGGATAGGATTGCAATGCGACCCTGCTACGATGACTTCAATGGTATTGGAGCCGGCTTCGGTTTTCCGCTGCGTTACCGCGTCGAAGCCTCCGATGATCCGGCCTTTCAGAAGAGTGTGATCCGGCTCGCCTCGTACGAGGACAAGGACGCAGCCTCACCTGGCACCACTCCCATCACCATTCCAGCCAATGGAACGACCGCTCGCTATGTGCGCGTCACCGCCACAAAGCTCGCACCGCGCAAGGACGACTACATCTTCGCGCTCGCAGAGGTGCAAGCACATGACACCGCGGGCAAGAACGTGGCGGAAGGTGCTTCGGTCACTGCACTGGATTCCATCGAAGCGCCACCACGATGGAGAAAAGCCAATCTGGTCGATGCCATTTCGCCAGTGGTGGATGACTCCGGTGCATTGGCCATCCTTCAAAAAGAAAGAGAGGAACTGCTGGCGACACTTGGTGACACGGCGCTTCACGAAGAACTGGCAGAGACAAAGCAAAAGCGCACTGAAACGACCAAGGCACTCGCAACATTCCCCAAGCCAGATGTGGTGTACGCAGGGACCATCCATCACGGCACCGGCGCCTTTGCAGGCACGGGCTCCAGCGGTGGCAAGCCGCGACCCATTTATCTTCTAAAACGTGGAGATGTAAAAACGCCTGCCCAGGAAGTGGGGCCAGGATCCATCACGGCCATCTCGAACCAATTTCACCTCGCAGCCCGCTTTCAATTTCCGGATGCCTCCACTGAAGGCGCACGTCGTGCTGCGCTGGCAGACTGGATCACCGCTCGCGACAATCCCCTCACCTGGCGCAGCATCGTGAATCGTGTCTGGCAGCATCACTTCGGGCGCGCGTTGGTGGATACACCGAATGACTTCGGGCGCATGGGAGCGAAGCCGACCCACCCGGAGCTTCTGGACTGGCTGGCCGTTTCCTTTCGCGATGATATGCAGGGCTCGCTCAAGCAACTGCACAAGCTCATCGTCATGAGCCACACGTATCGCCAGGCTTCGGAGTCCCCCTTTTCGCACATCATGGCGTCTCGTGACGGCGACAATCAACTCCTCTGGAGACAGAACCGGCGCAAGCTGGATGCGGAGTGTGTAAGAGACACGGTGCTCTCCATCTCTGGAGAGCTCGACCTCACCATGGGTGGCCCCAGTTTCCAGGACTTTGTTATCGAGAAGCCGCAACACTCGCCACACTACGAATACAACCTGCACGACCCCAACGATCCCAAGTCGCATCGGCGAAGCATCTACCGCTTCATCGTGCGCTCCCAGCAGCAGCCCTTCATGACCACGCTGGATTGTGCGGATCCTTCCATGCGAGTGGACAAGCGCAATGAGTCCATCAGTCCCCTGCAAGCGCTGGCCCTTCTGAACAACGGTCTCACCGTGGCCATGGCGGACCACTTTGCGAATCGGGTCCAGCACGAAGCGACCACTCTTGAAGCACAGATTCGGCGAGCCGTTTCCCTGGCGCTGGGACGGCCTGCCACTTCTGAGGAAATGCAGGCACTCTCTGCCTATGTCCGGCAGCACGGGTTTGCCAACCTCTGCCGCCTTCTCATGAATCTGAATGAGTTCAACTTCGTGGACTGACTCACACCATGACTGCCCCCCAATCCCATCCCAGACGACACCTCACACGCCGTGAGCTTCTTTCGACCTGTGCCCAGGGATTCGGTGGCATCGCCCTCGCGTCCTTGATGGGCAGTGAAGGACTCTTCGCCGCGTCACCTCGAGCCGCAGCCACTCGCCCGCCCAAGGCGCGTCGTGTCATCCAGCTCTTCATGGCCGGCGCCGCGAGCCACATCGATCTCTTTGATTACAAGCCCGAACTGGTGAAGCGCCACGGAGAAGCGTCGGATTTTGGGGAGCAAGTCGAGGCATTTCAAAACGGGCTTGGTCCGTGGAAGAAACCAGTGTGGGACTTCCGCCCTTATGGACGCAGCGGAAAGATGATCAGCGATGCTGTGGCGCCGCTGGGAGACTGCATCGATGACATCGCCTTTGTGCACAATCTGGTGGGCAAGACCGGGGTGCATTCGCAAGGCACCCTACTCCAGGCCACGGGATTCAATCTCCCCGGCTTCCCCGGCATGGGCGCGTGGGTAAGCTATGGCCTTGGGTCGCTGAGCGAAAATCTGCCTGCCTTTGTCGTGCTTCCGGATCATCGCGGCTTTGCTTCCAATGGCCCGAAGAACTGGGACGCTGCCTTCCTCCCCTCACAGCACGCAGGCACGGTGATCTACCCCGGCGCGGAGACTCCCATCTCGGACCTCTTTCCACACAAGTCTGGCCGCTACATCACCCCGAGCTCCGATGCGGAGGGGTTGTCCCTGCTCGCGAAGCTGAACAAGAAGCACGCCGTGCTCCGCGAAGACGATGCCCGCCTGGAATCGCGCATCCGCAGTTATGAACTGGCTGCCAAGATGCAGCTCGCCGCTCCCGAGGCGCTCGATATCTCCCGCGAGCCCGCGTACATCCGCGAAATGTATGGCATTCGCGATGGCGGAAGTGCGTGGCCATCCGAGATCAATCCCGAGGAAGAGGCGGACATCATGGGACGCAAGTGTCTCGCGGCGCGGAGATTGGTCGAGCGCGGGGTGCGCTTTGTGCAGATCTGGAGTGGCAATGACAATGGCTTCCCCCGGCGCAACTGGGACTCGCATGAAGACATTGAGCGCGATCACGGACCTCTCGCCTGGGGCATGGCCAAGGCGGTAAGCGCACTCATCCGCGACCTGAAGCAACGCGGCCTGCTGGAGGACACCCTCATTCTTTGGACCACCGAATTCGGCCGCATGCCCAGCACTCAAGGTGGCAGAGGACGCGACCACAATCCCTACGTCTTCACGAACTGGCTTTGCGGTGGCGGCATCAAGGGCGGGATCACCCATGGTGAGAGCGATCCGTGGGGCTACAAGCCGCTCGATCGCGCCAACCCCACGCTGGTCTATGACATCCATGCGACGATGTTGCATCTCCTGGGCATCGACCACGAGAAACTCACCGTGCGACACAATGGCATCGACCGACGTCTCACGGATGTACACGGGCATGTGATTCGTGAGCTGCTCGCCTGAAATCTTTGCGGGAAAACATGGAGGTCCGGCGGCGTATTGCCCACATGAAGCGCTGCCTCCTCCTCCTGTCGTGCCTCGATATCTCAGTGTGGTCCATGGCCCAAGAAACTTCGGTGCCCGCGGAGCAAGAGCCCTCTGACATCCAGCGCGTGGTCGCAGTGAAGGATGTATGCGCCTGGCCCAACCTCACGTTGATGAAGGACGGAAGCATCGTGGCAGTGCTGCACAACAAACCCTCCCACGGACAGATGGAGGGTGATGTGGAATGCTGGGCCAGCAAGGACGGCACCGGGTGGGAGAAACGCAGCGTGATCACCCAGCACGAACCAGACACCATCCGCATGAATCACGCGGCAGGTCTCGCCAAGAATGGAGATCTGATCGTGCTGTGCTCGGGCTGGACGAATGTGAAGCAACCCGAGCGCCCTAAGCAGGATCCGTTTCGCGACGCCGTGCTCAGCAACTGGGTGATGCGCTCCAGTGACGGCGGCAGGACATGGACGAAGAGCGTCGCATTCCCCGGGACAGATGCAGGCTGGTCCCACCATATTCCCTTTGGCGATATCTGGGTCGGCGAAGACGGCGCACTGCACACCTCATGCTATCGGGGCAAGCTCGCGAGCCCGGAGAAGAGTTTCAAGATCGCCAGCTACGAGTCCTGGTACTTTCGCAGTGAGGACGACTGTCGCACCTGGAAAGCGGTATCCATCATCGGACCGAAGCACAACGAGACCGACATCTTCCCACTCGGCGGCAAGCGCTGGATGGCAGCCGCGCGCATCGATGCCATGGAGCTGTTCATCTCCGAGGACAATGGCGTTACCTGGAGCTCGCCGCAACGCGTGACCGCTCGCAATGAGATCAATGGCCACCTCATGCGGCTCAAGGATGGCCGTCTCGTACTGAGCTACGGCGTCCGTGTGCAAGGACAGCGTGGGGTACGCGCCAAGTTCAGCAGCGATGAAGGCAAGACCTGGAGCGCCCCCATTCGTGTGATGCGCAGTGACGAAGGCGACTGTGGCTACCCTGCCAGCGTGCAGCGTGCTGATGGAAAGATCGTGACTGCCTACTACTCGCGCAAAGCGCCAGAACACGATGGTTACCACATGGGCGTGGCCATCTGGGCGCCCCCTGCGGAGAAAAAATAGCGGGTTGTGAAAGAGAGGGGCAATCCAAACGGTATACCGTTTCAACCATCCTCTCCGGCCCATGTTTCACGACGTCCCCACGTCCCCACGCACCCTCACCGATGAAACTGCCCAGCGCCTGCGGCAGGACATCATCCACGGCATCACGCCTGCCGGCACACGACTCGCAGAGGCGGCGGTGGCGAAGCAACTCGGGGTGAGCCGGGTGCCAGTGCGTGAGGCGTTGGTCATGCTGGAGCGTGAAGGGCTCATTGGGTTCAGCACCACGGGCCGCGCCTATGTAAAGGACCTCACGCCGCAGGACTTTGAGGAGCTTTTTCTCCTGCGCCTCGCCCTGGAACCGCTCTCTGCCAGGTTCGCCGCCGCCCAGCTGAAGGGAGACGCAAGCTTGCTGGAGCAGAACATCCGGGAAACATCCCACGCGAAGACTCTTCGGGATGTGACCTCGCTGGACCTCGACTTTCACCAGATCATTCTTGAAGCCTCGCTCCAGCCCCGGCTGGTGCGTCTGTGGAAGTCGCTGCGGCCTGAGTTGGAGCTCTGGCTCTCCCGACTGCACCGCAATCACCAGACGCAGACCCATGCCACG
The DNA here is from genome assembly GCF_003315205.1 of Roseimicrobium gellanilyticum. Classification (NCBI taxonomy): domain Bacteria; kingdom Pseudomonadati; phylum Verrucomicrobiota; class Verrucomicrobiia; order Verrucomicrobiales; family Verrucomicrobiaceae; genus Roseimicrobium; species Roseimicrobium gellanilyticum. Next base: position 297,757 of record NZ_QNRR01000006.1, read on the forward strand.
CGCCAGACGACGGTCGAGGCACACACTCGCATGCTGGAATGTTTCCGCGGAGAAACACCCGCCGCGGCAGAAAAGATTACGCGACAGCACATCGTTGGCTGGAGGGAATGGCTGCCCTCACCGGGAGAGCTGCCGTCGGCATAATTTCGCAGCATCATGCGCAGGACCATCCATCACTGGCTGTTGTGGAGCGTGAGTGCAGGCGTGGGAGCATGCCTCGCACCTCTGGCTGCCGCGGCAGATGAGCAAGCCTCCGGCGATGCCTTCTTCGAAAAGGAGGTGCGGCCCGTGCTGGAACGCCGGTGCTTTGAATGTCACTCGCACACCGGTGGCAAGGCAAAGGGCGGTCTGGTGCTCGACTCCAGAAGTGGATGGCAAACGGGTGGTGAAGGCGGGCCTGCCTTGGTGCCGGGAAGCCTTGAGAAAAGCATGCTCATTCGCGCGGTGCGCCACGTGGATGATGCCCTGAAGATGCCACCTCGCGAGAAGCTCCCCGCGGCAGATATCGCTGTACTGGAGAAATGGGTGTCCATGGGAGCGCCGGATCCCCGTGTGAGCAGCGTCGTCAGCACTCATGCGAAGAAGGGCATCGACGTGGAAGCAGGACGCAAGCACTGGGCCTACCAACCCATGCAGACACCGGCCGTTCCTGCCATGGCAAACGCCTCTGCGGCCTCCAACAGCATCGACGCGTTCATCCATGCCCGGCTGCAGAAGGAAGGGCTGGGCGCCTCATCTCGTGCTGATGCACGCGTCTTGATTCGTCGTTTGTACTTCGACCTCCTGGGCGTCCCTCCCTCCTTCGAAGAAGTAGAAACCTTTGCCGCAAATCAAGATCCCCAGTCATACACGCGACTGGTAGATGAATTGCTCGCCCGTCCAGAATATGGCCAGCGCTGGGGGAGGCACTGGCTCGATGTCACGCGCTACGCGGACACCATCGAGCAGTCCGTCGACGGCGAGCGCCGCATTCCCTTTGCCCACACCTACCGTGACTACGTGGTGGATGCACTCAACGCGGATGTCCCATTCGATCGCATGATTCTGGAGCAGCTTGCGGCGGACCGCATTCCCAATGGGGACTTGCGCGCCCTGGGTTTTCTCACCGTGGGCCGGCAATTCCGCTCCAATGCTGATGGTCCCATGCTGGTGATCGACGATCGCATCGATGTCGTGGGTCGTGGATTCATGGGCATGACCCTGGCCTGCGCCCGATGCCATGATCACAAATTCGATCCGGTGCCCACGGCGGACTACTATTCCCTCGCGGGCATCCTCGGCAGTGTGGAGCAACCCATCGATCTGCCACAGGTTGGACATGGTAACGTCAGCGACGAAGCGATGAAGCCCTATCTGGAAAAGCGGCAGCAGCTTCTTCGCGACTGGGAAGCGCATGTCGACCAGTGCTTCGCCAACTCCAAGGCACATTTCCGCACCATGGCCACGGAGTACCTCCGGTACATCGTGCGTTCTTCTTCGAATCACCGCACCACGGAGGGCTACATCCCGCTCGACACCCCCTCCGGCCTGCTTTTCTACCAGGCGCCTCCGCGCTGGGAAGCACTGCTGGAAAAGAGCAAGGCTTCTGGCGAGCCTTTCTTCAAGCTCTGGCATCAGTGCATGACGCTGCCTCGCGAAGGATTTGCAGAGAAGGTGCAAAGCCTCTTTGAAAACATGCGGAGTACTCCCGCCGCCTACCATCCATGGATTGTGCGCTACTTTTCAGGTGCCACACCCACAGACATGCTGGCTGTGGCGGATGTTTACGGTCAGCTCATTCAAGAAGCGCTGAAGTCAGAAACAGCCGAGGCCAAAATTATTGTCGACCTGGTCTATGGGCCGGACTCTCCAGTGCCGCCTGCCAATCGTGAAGAAATCGCGGAGGATATTCCACGTTTCCTCACCGAGAAGCGCCTCGTACATCGACGTGAAGCGGAAGCTGGCACCGCCATTCTGACGAAGTTGAGCGCGCTCGAAGCCACGGCACCCGTGGAGCGCGCCATGTCGGTGCGGGCTTCCGTAAAACCCATGGATCCACGCGTGCTGGTGCGGGGCGACATGAAGCGCCCCGGCACTCCTGTTCCCCGACGCTTCCTCAGTGTGCTCTCTGAAGTGGACTCGCGCTCATATGCCGATGACGGACGCCTGCAACTGGCCGAAGCCATAGCGAATCCCCGCAATCCGCTGACGGCCCGTGTGATTGTGAACCGCGTCTGGCAACACCACTTCGGCAATGGCCTGGTA